>NZ_JBKGGV010000003.1:0-510302 GCF_052041965.1 Pseudomonas sp. SMSB3
CCGCAAAGCCCCCAACGGGGTGAGCGCACCCCACGTAGGAGCGACTGCAAGTCGCGATGGACCGCAAAGCCCCCAACGGGGTAAGCGCACCCCACGTAGGAGCGACTGCAAGTCGCGATGGACCGCAAAGCCCCCAACGGGGTGAGCGCACCCCACGTAGGAGCGACTGCAAGTCGCGATGGACCGCAAAGCCCCCAACGGGTGAGCGCATCTCCACGTAGGAGCGACTGCAAGTCGCGATGGACCGCAAAGCCCCCAACGGGGTGAGCGCACCCCACGTAGGAGCGACTGCAAGTCGCGATGGACCGCAAAGCCCCCAACGGGGTAAGCGCACCCCCACGTAGGAGCGACTGCAAGTCCCGATGGACCGCAAAGCCCCCAACGGGGTGAGCGCACCCCACGTAGGAGCGACTGCAAGTCGCGATGGACCGCAAAGCCCCCAACGGGGTAAGCGCACCCCCACGTAGGAGCGACTGCAAGTCGCGATGGGCCGCAAAGCGCCCCCAAGCTCAATGGAACAGGACAGCCGTCTTCTGCAGGGTAATCCACACACCCCAAGCCAACGGCACAACCACCACCGCCCAAGCCAGCAGCACCAGCGGCAGGCTGCCCGGCGCGGCGTGCCACTCCAGCGACCGCGCACCATCAGCGCCTTTGTCGTGGCTCAGCGCACGTTCGGCGGCAAGCTCGGCATCGCTCATGAAGTACTTGTCGGCAACCGGGCGAATCAGCAGGTTGCAGATGAAGCCCAGCACCAGCAGGCCGGCCAGAATGTACAAGGTCATGTCGTACGCAGCTGCACGCTCCACGCCCGCCGCCAGCTGATACTCGCGCAGGTAGGTGATCAGCACCGGGCCCAGCACGCCGGCAGCGGCCCAGGCCGTCAGCAGGCGACCGTGGATGGCGCCGACCATCTGCGTGCCGAACAGGTCGGCCAGGTACGCAGGCACGGTGGAGAAACCGCCGCCGTACATCGACAGAATGATGCAGAACGCCGCCACGAACAGCGCCACGTTACCCAGGTGGCCCATGTTCGGCACCAGGCTGTAGAGGCCGACACCCAGGGCGAAGAAGGCGAAGTAGGTGTTCTTGCGGCCGATGTAGTCGGAGAACGACGCCCAGAAGAAGCGCCCGCCGATGTTGAACAGGCTCAACAAACCGGTAAAGCCTGCGGCAATCGCTGCGATCTGCGCCAGCTGCGCAGGGTTGAGCTCACTGAAGCTCAGCTCGTTGCCCAGCAGCTTGCCGGCGAACACTTCCTGCAGCAGCGGCGAAGCCATGCCGAGGATGCCGATACCCGCCGAGACGTTCAGGCACAGCACCAGCCAGACCAGGGCGAACTGCGGGGTTTTCCAGGCGACGCTGACGTGCACGTGGCGGTCGGTGACCATGCCATTGCCGACTTTCTTCGCCGGGGCAGTCCAGCCTTCAGGCTTCCAGCCGGTTGGCGGAACCCGGTAGGCCAAGGCGCCTGCGGTCATGAACACGAAATAGATCGCGGCCATGGCGACGAAGCTCTGCCATACGCCCACTTCCTGGGCGTTGCCAAAGTGCCCCATCAGCGCGGTTGCCAGCGGGGCGCCGACCATGGCGCCGCCGCCAAAACCCATGATCGCCATGCCGGTAGCCATGCCGCGCTTGTCCGGGAACCACTTGATCAGGGTCGAGACCGGCGAGATGTAGCCCAGCCCCAGGCCAATGCCGCCGATCACACCCGAGCCCAGCCACATCAGCCAGAGCTGATGAGTCTTGACCCCGATCGCCGAGATCAGCATGCCGCCGCACCAGCACAGCGCCGATACCAGGCCGGCCTTGCGCGGGCCGGCGTGTTCCAGCCAGCCGCCAAGCACCGCGGCCGAGCAGCCGAGGAAGACGAAGAACAGCGTGTAGATCCAGCTCAGCATGGAAATCGGCCAGTCGCACTCGGCGCTGAACATGCGGGCAATGAAGCCCATGTCCGCCGAACAGGCAACCGGTGCGGTGATGCCGATGGCTTGCGACAGCGGCAGCCAGAACACCGAGAAGCCATAGGCCATGCCGATGCACAGGTGGATAGCCAGGGCCGCCGGTGGGACCAGCCAGCGGTTGAAGCCCGGGCGGGCGATGATGCGCTCCTTCGACAGGAAGCTCGGCGCGCTGACCGCGCCGCCTGCCGTGATGGTACTGCTCATGGATTCGATCCTTTTGTAGGTAGACAGTGCTGGCGGATGCTGCCCGGGCTCTTGTTCTCGCACGCATGGCGGACTGGCCTTTTCCCTGGGTAACGACCCGCGACAATGGGTCGCGGTCGCTCCGCAAAGCGGCACAAGGGTACCAGCTCACAGATGACATGAAAGCAATCTGATATCGTTATTTTTTCGCCCAGCTGAATCGGTATTTCTGCGTCGGCCTGTTTACCGGCTCGTCGACGAACAGGCCGACGCAGAAGGAACTGGCCACACCACAACTGTCGAACCCCAAATCAGCGGACTCACCGTCACCCCTGCGGCGTTATACTCAGCCGTTCGGAATTCTTACTACGAACTACAAGGACTCGCCCATGAAAGCGTTCGGCAAAATCCTGGGACTGGGGCTTCTCGGGTTGCTGCTGATCATCGTGGCGCTGGGCTTCGCCCTGACCCACCTCTTCGATCCCAACGACTATAAAGACGAGATCCGCCAACTGGCGCGCGACAAGGCCCATGTCGAGCTGACCCTCAATGGCGATATCGGCTGGAGCCTGTTCCCCTGGTTGGGGCTGGAGTTGCACGAAGCCAGCATCGCGACGCTGACCAATCCGCAAACACCCTTTGCCGACCTGCAGATGCTCGGCCTTTCCGTTCGGGTGCTGCCGCTGCTGCGCCGCGAAGTGCAGATGAGCGACGTGCGTGTCGAAGGCCTGAACCTGATCCTGGCACGCGATGAAAACGGCCACGGCAACTGGGAAGACATCGGCAAACCGCTGCCCACGGCAACCGAGGGCAGCGCCGCTGGCACTGCGCAGGCCCCAGCGGGTGAGCCAAGCGCGCCTGCCGACAGCAGCAGCGAGCGCGCCGTCAAGCTCGACATCGACAGCCTGACCGTGAACAACGCCCGCGTGCAGTACAGCGATGCCAAGAGCGGCCAGAACTACAGCGCCGAGAGCATTCAACTGAGCACCGGCCCGGTGCATGAAGGCGCCAACATCGCCGTCAAAGCCAGCGCCTTCCTCAGCGCCAGCCAACCGGCGATCAAGGCACGCACTGAACTAGCCGGCGAACTGCGCTTCGACCGCAAGCTCAAGCGCTACAACTTCGAAGACCTGCGCCTGACCGGCGAGACGTCGGGCGAGCCGACCGCCGGCAAAACCGTGACCTTCGGCGCCCAGGGCCAGTTGCTGGTCGACATGGGGGCCAATGTGGCGTCGTGGAACGGCCTGAAAATCTCGGCCAACCAACTGCGTGCCTTGGGCGAGCTGAATGTGCGTGACCTGGACAAAACCCCGCAGGTCAGCGGCGGCTTGTCGATCGCGCAATTCGACCTGCGCACCTTCCTCGATGGCATCGGCCATCCGCTGCCGGCCACTAACGACGCCACGGCCTTCGGCAAGCTCGAGCTGGTGACCCGCCTGCAGGGCACGCCGACCAGCCTGAACCTGGCCGACCTTGCCGTGAAGCTGGACGACAGCACCTTCACCGGCCGCGTAGCCATCGAAGACTTCGCCAAGCAAGCCCTGCGCCTGCAACTCAAGGGCGACAAGTTCGACGCCGACCGCTACCTGCCGGCCAAGAGCGAGCAGGCCAAAGGGGCCACGGCGGCGCGTCAGGCCGAGGTCCAGCAACAGGAAGCCAGCGTCAGTGCCGCTGCCAGCAGCTCACCGCTGCCCAATGCACCTACCCAGCAAGCCTGGAGCGAAGACAAGCTGCTGCCGGTCGACCGCCTGCGCGCCCTCGACCTGCAAGCCGACCTGGCCTTCGGCGCGCTGACCCTGGACAAACTGCCGATCACCGACGCCCAACTGCAAGCCAGCGGCCAAGGCGGCCTGCTGACCCTGCAGACCCTGCGCGGCGGCCTCTACAACGGCAGCTTCGAAGCCAAGGGCAGTGTCGATGTGCGCCCTGCCGTGCCGCAGATCGGCATCAATACCAAGATCAACCGGGTGCCGGTCGAGCACTTCATCAAGACCGAGGACAACAAAACGCCTCCGGTCAAAGGCCTGCTGACCCTGACCAGCGATCTGACCGCTACCGGTAACACCCAGAAGGCACTGGTCGAAACCCTCAATGGCAGCGCAAACTTCACCATCGCCAACGGCGTGCTGGTCAACGCCAACCTGGAACAGCAACTCTGCCAGGCCATTGCCACCCTCAATCGCAAGACCTTGAGCGGCGATCCGCGCGGCAAGGACACCCCGTTCGAGGAACTGCGCGGCAGCTTGGTGATTCGCAATGGCGTGGCCAGCAACCCAGACCTCAAGGCACGCATTCCGGGCCTCACAGTCAATGGCCATGGCGACCTCGACCTGCGCGTGCTGGGCATGGACTACAACGTCGGCGTGATCGTCGAAGGCGACCAGCGCGCCATGCCCGACCCGGCCTGCCAGGTCAACGAGCGTTACGTCGGGGTCGAACTGCCGCTGCGCTGCCGTGGCCCGCTGGAGCTGGGTGCCAAGGCCTGCCGGCTGGACCAGGACGGCTTGGGCAAAGTCGCTGCCAAGCTCGCCGGCAACCGCCTCAAAGACAAGCTCGATGAAAAACTCGGAGACAAAGTGAGCCCAGAACTCAAAGACGCGCTCAAGGGGCTGTTCAAGCGATGACCCCCACGCAGTTCTCCAGCGCCGTGCTGGCGTGGTACGACCAACACGGCCGCCACGACCTGCCCTGGCAACAGGGCATCAACCCATACCGGGTATGGGTGTCGGAAATCATGCTGCAGCAGACCCAGGTCAGCACCGTGCTGAACTACTTCGACCGTTTCATGCAGGCCTTGCCGACCGTGCAGGCCCTGGCCGAAGCGCCCGAGGACGAAGTGCTGCACCTGTGGACCGGGCTTGGCTACTACACCCGTGCGCGCAATCTGCAAAAAGCCGCGAAGATCGTCGTCGCGCAGTACGGCGGTGAATTCCCGCGCAGCGTCGAGCAGCTCACCGAGCTCCCTGGCATCGGCCGCTCCACCGCCGGAGCGATCGCCAGCATCAGCATGGGGATCCGTGCGCCGATCCTCGATGGCAACGTCAAGCGCGTGCTGGCCCGCTTCACTGCCCAGGCCGGCTACCCAGGCGAGCCGAAAGTCGCCAACCAGCTGTGGGCGACCGCCGAGCGCTTCACCCCGCAGCAGCGCGCCAACCACTACACCCAGGCGATGATGGACCTGGGCGCAACGCTGTGCACACGCAGAAAGCCTACTTGCCTGCTGTGCCCGGTGCGCAGTGGCTGCGAGGCGCACCTGCACGGCGAAGAAACCCGCTACCCCGAGCCCAAACCGCGCAAGGCGCTGCCGCAGCGGCGCACCTTGATGCCGCTGCTGGCCAACCACGAAGGTGCCATCCTGCTCTATCGCCGGCCTTCCAGCGGGTTGTGGGGCGGCTTGTGGAGCCTGCCCGAGCTCGACGACATCGCCCAGCTCGACGACCTGGCCTACCAGCATGGCCTGCGCCTGTCTGAACGCCGCGCCCTGGATGGCCTGACCCATACCTTCAGCCACTTCCAGCTGGCCATCGAGCCCTGGCTGGTGCGGGTAGACCCGGTCGACCCGCACGTGGCCGAGGCCGACTGGCTCTGGTATAACCTCGCCACCCCACCGCGCCTGGGCCTGGCCGCCCCGGTCAAGAAGCTGCTCAAACGCGCGGCCGACGAATTGATTGCAGGAGAAGCCCAATGACCCGCACCGTGATGTGCCGCAAGTACAACGAACAGCTGCCAGGCCTGGAGCGTCCGCCATACCCCGGCGCCAAGGGCCAGGACATCTTCGACAACATCTCGCAGCAAGCCTGGGCCGACTGGCAGAAGCACCAGACCATGCTGATCAACGAAAAGCGCCTGAACATGATGAACGCCGAGGACCGCAAATTCCTCCAGGGCGAGATGGACAAGTTTTTCGCCGGCGAGGATTACGCCCAAGCGGAAGGCTACGTTCCCCCCGCCGAATGACCCCACGGAGCGTAAGCGACGGAATTAATTTAAAATTTTTTCAAAAAGTCGTTGACGACCGATCTGAAAATCTATTTAATTCACCTCGTCGCCCAGATAGCTCAGTCGGTAGAGCAGAGGATTGAAAATCCTCGTGTCGGCGGTTCGACTCCGTCTCTGGGCACCACCTTCAAGCTTCTGGTGGTTGCAAAGTTACCCGAAGCGACAACAAGAAACCCGCCTAGTGCGGGTTTTTTGTTGCCTGGGATTTGGCTTCTCTAGCTTGATCCGGATGGCGCTGAGCCATCAGCCATTGATGCTCATCAACGAGCACCTTGCTGCGTCTCGATAGTATGGCTCGTGGACATTTGACCACGACAAGGCCATTCATGAGCGACGAATCCCCCCTCCTCCTTCCAGCACCAACCGACATCACGCCCCCGACCGCCAAGCCCCCGCGCCCGCGCCGGCCGCGTCAGCGCAAGCCTGAGCCGACCATCACCAAGGTCAGCCAGGCCCCGGCGGCGCTGCAGGTGGCGTCCGCGCCCAAGGGCAGCAACGAAGACAGCACCGCCGCGCGGCTGCCAGCCAGTTACCCGTACCGCACCCGCCTGCGCCGCAATGAGTACGAAAAGGCCAAGCACGCGCTGCAGATCGAGCTGTTGAAAGTCCAGAGCTGGGTCAAGGAAACCGGGCAGCGGGTGGTGGTGCTGTTCGAAGGGCGCGACGCCGCTGGCAAGGGCGGCACCGTCAAGCGCTTCATGGAGCACCTGAACCCCCGTGGCGCGCGGATCGTCGCTCTGGAAAAGCCTTCTGAGCAGGAAAAGGGCCAGTGGTACTTCCAGCGCTACATCCAGCACCTGCCCACGGCAGGAGAAATGGTCTTCTTCGACCGCTCCTGGTACAACCGCGCCGGGGTCGAGAAGGTCATGGATTTCTGCACGCCGCTGCAGTACCTGGAGTTCATGCGCCAGGCGCCGGACCTTGAGCGGATGCTGTGCAACAGCGGCATCCTGCTGTTCAAGTACTGGTTCTCGGTGAACCGCGAAGAGCAACTGCGCCGCTTCATCTCGCGCCGGGACGACCCGCTCAAGCACTGGAAGCTCTCGCCCATCGACATTAAGTCGCTGGACCGCTGGGAGGACTACACCGCCGCCAAGCAGGCGATGTTCTTCCACACCGACACCGCCGATGCGCCGTGGACGGTGATCAAGTCCGACGACAAGAAGCGTGCACGCATCAACTGCATCCGCCACTTCCTGCATTCGCTGGATTACCCCGACAAGGACCTGAGCGTCGCCCATGCCCCCGATGAGCTGCTGGTGGGCCGTGCCTCGCGCGGCTTCGAGGAGGACGAGCCGGCGCCCGCCAGCTGAATGACCGGGCCGCTCAGCGGCCCTGTGCTGCAGCACTTGGGTTTCCCCGGCAACTGCGCTTCAATACGCGCACTTTTCCGCCACACCCAAGGATTTGCCCATGGCCACGCCAACCAAACAACAGAAACGCGCCAAGCGCGCCGCCAGCAAGGCCAAGCAAAACCGCATGGTCCGCAGCGGCCAGGCGGTCAAAGCCAGTGCCGGCGACAGCGCCAGCATCGAGCAGGTGTTCAACAAGGCCATGGAAAGCGACAGCTACAAAGAGCTGTTCGAGAAGATGAAGAGCGCCCAGGAAAACGGCCTGGTGCCGATGATCTCGGTGTTCCTGGTCGATCCGCTGCTGGCCTTGGTGCTCAAGGGTCACAAGGAAGAACACGCCACCGACTACATCGTGCTGGTGTTCACCGCCTACCGCACCTGGCTCGACGGCGCCGACGAAGACACCACCATGGCCTGGCTCGAAAGCGACGAGTTCCAGCAGGCCTACATCGCCGCCTCCGAGCTGGTGGCCAAGCAGCAGCAACAGCAGAAGCAGTTCGGCTGACTTCGCCGCAGACGCTGCGTCAGCCATTCTACGCGCCACAAAAAAGGCCGCACCCTGCAGAGGATGCGGCCTTTGTCATTGCCAACAGCGCCGGTCAGCTATCCAGTGCCACGCGCGCAGCCGCGGCACGCTTGCGGTGCACCAGCAGGCCCGCCGCGACGACGCCAATGCTCAGCAGCGCGGTCGCGATGATCTCGGCACGGTGATCCTCGCGCAGCCCCATCACCACCAGCACCGCGACGATGAAGGCGATGGTCGCCCAGGTCAGGCCAGGGAACAGCCACATCTTGAAGTCGATGTGCTCGCCACGCGCTTCGCGCTGACTGCGCATGCGCAGCTGCGATACCGCGATCACCAGGTACACCAGCAGGGCGATGGCGCCAGAGCTGGCCAGCAGGAACTCGAACACCTGGGCCGGAGCCACGTAGTTGGCGAAGACGCAGAGGAACGCCGCTGCGGTAGACAGCAGCACGGCCACATGCGGCGTCGCTGCCTTGGTGGTGCGCTGGGCGATGGCCGGGGCGTCACCGCGCTTGCTCAGCGAGAACAGCATGCGCGAAGAGGTGTACAGCGCCGAGTTCAGGCAGCTGGTGACCGCGACCAGTACCACGATGTCGACGATCAGCTTGGCATTCGGCACGCCGATACGGCTGAGCACCGTCTGGTACGAGCCCACTTCAGCCAGCGCCGGGTCGTTCCAGGGCACCAGTGCCACCACCAGGAAGATCGACACCAGGTAGAACAGGCAGATGCGCCAGATCACCGAATTGGTGGCGCGGCTGATCTGCTTGCCTGGGTTTTTCGATTCGGCAGCAGCGATGGTGACGATCTCGGTGCCCATGAACGAGAACATGGTGGTGAGCATGGCCGCCAGCACCGCGCCCAGGCCATTGGGCATGAAGCCTTGGGTATCGAACAGATGCGCAGCGCCGCTCACCTGGCTGTCGGGCACGAAGCCGAACATGGCCACACAGCCGACGACGATGAAGCCGATGATCGCCAGCACCTTGAGCAGGGCGAACCAGAACTCGAACTCACCGTAGTTCTTGACGCTGCACAGGTTGGTCAGGGTCAGCGCCAGGGTAATCAGCAGGGAAAATGCCCACAGGTCGACCGCCGGGAACCAGGCATGCAGGATGGCCGCCGCAGCGTTGGCCTCCAGCGGGATCACCAGCACCCAGAACCACCAGTACAACCAGCCAATGGTGAAGCCTGCCCAGCGGCCAATGGCGCGGTCGGCATAAGTAGAGAACGAACCAGTGTCGGGCGAGGCGATGGCCATTTCACCCAGCATGCGCATCACCAGCACCACCAGCGTGCCGGCAGCGGCATAGGCCAGCAGCACCGCAGGGCCAGCAGCTGCAATGGCGTGCCCGGAACCTACGAACAAACCGGCGCCAATCACGCCAGCGATGGACAGCATGGTCACATGCCGTTGTTTGAGCCCCTGAGCGAGGTCATTGGAATTGTTACCGCTCATAAAACTACCTTTGTAAGGAGTGGACCACTCCGACTGCGGGAACACAGCACGCGCGGGGATTACCTAGGCATTGCTGCAATCGGCATGTTCACACTCGCAATAAGCGCGCCAGGTGCCGAACGCCTTTGTCAGGAACACCGCGCACCCTCATAAACGTTGGCTTGCGGGGCATATGGCCAGGTTCTGACCGAATGCCCGTCAAATCCCCATGCCAAGGCTGGATTACTGAAATACCCACTTACAAACGCCCCAAAGGTGCCCCTCGGTAACACCTTTGCACCAATGCAATGCAGAAAAGTGCAACCCATGGGTACAACCTACCAAGCCAGGTCTTCTGCCTTTTCAGTACCACCCTGTAGCCAACGAATACCCGTCGATGGGTTGAAAGCGCTTCCAACCGCCGCCCAAAGCTGGCACCATCGCGCCTTTTTTCATCAAGGCTCTGGAGCTGGGCGAGACCGTTTGCGGACATCTGCGCGACGTTGCGCTGCAGCGATGCGACAAACTGCCCCAGCAATGCCTTGAGCCCCTTGCGCCCCTGTTGGCCGTCATATTGCCGCTATGCTAGCGTGGCGCTCGCCAGGAAGGCCGCCAACAGCTGGGAACGCACCCGAATACATGAGGACCGCACATGGCCCAGGCCACGCCCGCGCTGGAAATCCGCAATCTGCACAAACGCTACGGCGAGCAGGAAATTCTCAAGGGCATTTCGCTGACCGCGCGCGACGGTGACGTGATCTCCATCCTGGGGTCGTCCGGCTCCGGCAAGTCCACCCTGCTGCGCTGCATCAACCTGCTGGAAAACCCGCACAAGGGCGAGATCCTGGTGGCCGGCGAAGCCCTCAAGCTCAAGGCCGCCAAGAACGGTGACCTGATCGCCAGCGACAACCGCCAGATCAACCGCCTGCGCAGCGAAATCGGCTTCGTGTTCCAGAATTTCAACCTGTGGCCGCACATGTCGATCCTCGACAACATCATCGAGGCGCCGCGCCGCGTACTGGGCCAGAGCAAGGCCGAGGCCATCGAGGCCGCCGAGGCGCTGCTGAACAAGGTCGGTATCTACGACAAGCGCCACAGTTACCCCGCCCAGCTTTCCGGTGGCCAGCAGCAGCGCGCCGCCATTGCCCGCACCCTGGCCATGAAACCCAAGGTCATCCTGTTCGACGAGCCGACCTCGGCGCTCGATCCGGAAATGGTCCAGGAAGTGCTTAACGTTATCCGCGCACTGGCCGAAGAAGGCCGTACCATGCTGCTGGTGACGCACGAGATGAACTTTGCCCGCCAGGTGTCCAGTGAAGTGGTCTTCCTGCACCAGGGCCTGGTTGAAGAGCAGGGATCGCCGCAGCAGGTCTTCGAGAACCCGACCTCGGCGCGTTGCAAGCAATTCATGTCCAGCCACCGCTAACGGAGCAATACATGCACACTTACAAGAAGTTTCTCCTGGCAGCCGCTGCCACCCTGGTCATGTCGGCCAACGCCATGGCCGCGGAAAAACTGCGCATGGGTATCGAAGCCGCCTACCCGCCGTTCAACAACAAGGATGCCAGCGGTAACGTCGTCGGCTTCGACAAGGACATCGGCGACGCCCTGTGCGCCAAGATGAAAGTCGAGTGCTCGGTGGTGACCTCCGACTGGGACGGCATCATTCCGGCCCTGAACGCCAAGAAGTTCGACTTCCTGGTGTCGTCGCTGTCGATCACCGACGAGCGCAAGCAGGCCGTCGACTTCACCGATCCGTACTACTCCAACAAGCTGCAGTTCATCGCGCCGAAGAACGTCGACTTCAAGACCGACAAAGACTCGCTCAAAGGCAAGGTCATCGGCACCCAGCGCGCGACCCTGGCTGGCACCTACCTTGAAGACAACTTCCCAGGCGTCGACGTCAAGCTGTACGACACCCAGGAAAACGCCTACCTCGACCTGGTCTCCGGCCGCATCGACGGCATCCTCGCCGACAAGTACGTGCAGTACGAGTGGCTCAAGAGCAAGGACGGCATGAACTACGAGTTCAAGGGCGAGCCGGTGATGGACAGCGACAAGATCGGCATCGCCGTGCGCAAGGGTGACACCAAGCTGCGCGACGACCTGAACAAAGCCCTGGCAGAGATCAAGGCCGACGGCACGTACAAGAAGATCAACGACAAGTACTTCCCATTCAGCATCGAATGATCCGCCCTGACCTGCGCGCCCTGGCGGCGCGCAAGTCCCTAGAATGACCTGCCCATGAATATCGACTTGCACGGATTCGGTCCGGCCATGCTGGCTGGCACCCTGATGACCGTTAAACTGGCGCTTTGCGCCCTGCTGTTGGGGCTGGTGCTGGGCCTGCTCGGCGCCCTGGCCAAGACTTCCTCGATCAAGCCGCTGCAGTGGCTTGGTGGCTTCTACTCGACCCTGGTGCGCGGCGTGCCCGAGCTGCTGTGGGTGCTGCTCATCTACTTCGGCACCGTCGGCTTGATGAACAGCCTCGGTGAAGCCCTGAACCTGCCGGGCCTGGAGCTCAGCGCCTTCGCCGCCGGGGTCATCGCCCTGGGCCTGTGCTTCGGGGCCTATGCCACCGAAGTGTTTCGCGGCGCGATCCTGGCCATTCCCAAAGGCCACCGCGAGGCGGGCCAGGCACTGGGCCTGTCCAAGGGGCGCATCCTGTCGCGGATCATTCTGCCGCAGATGTGGCGCATCGCCCTGCCCGGCCTGGGTAACTTGTTCATGATCCTGATGAAAGACACCGCGCTGGTGTCGGTGATCGGCCTGGAAGAAATCATGCGCCACGCCCAGATCGGCGTGACCGTGACCAAGGAGCCGTTCACCTTCTACATGGTGGCGGCCTGCATTTACCTGAGCCTGACCGTCATCGCCATGACCGGCATGTACTTCATGGAAAAACGCGCCGCTCGCGGCTTTGCGAGGGCCGAATAAATGAATTGGGAAGTCATCATCAAGTGGCTGCCGCGCCTGGCCCAGGGCGCGACCCTGACCTTGGAGCTGGTGGCCATCGCCGTGGTCGCCGGGCTGATCCTGGCGATCCCGCTGGGTATCGCCCGCTCCTCGCGGCACTGGTACGTGCGCGCGCTGCCGTTCAGCTACATCTTCTTCTTCCGCGGCACGCCGCTGCTGGTGCAGCTGTTCTTGGTCTACTACGGCCTGGCGCAGTTCGAGGCGGTGCGCTCCAGCTCGCTGTGGCCCTACCTGCGCGATCCGTTCTGGTGCACGGTGCTGACCATGACCTTGCACACCGCCGCCTACATCGCCGAGATCCTGCGCGGTGCGTTGCAGTCGATCCCCAAGGGTGAAATCGAGGCGGCGCGGGCGCTGGGCATGTCGCGGGGCAAGACGCTGTTCTACATCATGCTGCCCCGCGCCGCACGCATCGGCCTGCCGGCCTACAGCAACGAAGTGATCCTGATGCTCAAGGCCAGCGCCCTGGCCAGCACCGTAACCCTGCTGGAGCTGACCGGCATGGCCCGCACCATCATCGCCCGCACCTACCTGCCGGTGGAGATCTTCTTCGCTGCCGGGTTGTTCTACCTGCTGATCTCGTTCGTGCTGGTGCAAGGCTTCAAGCTGCTCGAGCGCTGGCTGCGCGTGGATGCCTGCCAGGGGCGTTGAGCCTTCGCGGGCCTGCTCGACGGACAGGCCCGACAACTTACCCACAACAAGCCCGGTACCATGCCCGCCTACCTCCACGGCTATCAGCTGCTTGACCGCTTTCAAGGCCTCGATCAGTTTCTGACCGAGTACCAGGGGCTGTGGAAGCCAAGGCCGTTCACCTGCCTACAGCTGGGCTGGGAGCGCCAGTATCCCGAGCTGGCTACCCACTTGCGCCAGTGCACGCTCGAGGAGGCCGAAACCGAGGCTGGCGCTGAACGCCTGCCCGCGCCCTACTCGCAGCTCGCCACCCAGGCCAAGCACCTGTCTGCCGTTGGTGAGCTCCCGGACGCAGGCCTTCCCAGCGCAGGCCACCGCCTCGACGTCAATGTTCCGGGCCGCAAGTGGCAACAAATCGAAGCCTTCAGCCGTCGCCTGGCGTTTCGTGAAAACACCCGACATTGGCTGGACTGGTGCGCAGGCAAAGGCCACTTGGGCCGCCGTCTGCTGCAACCAGGCCAGCAGCTGACGTGCCTGGAGTACGACGCCAATCTGGTCGCAGCCGGCCAGGCCTTGAGCGACCATCACCGTCTGCCGGCTACCCATGTGCACCAGGACGTCATGGCTGCCGGCAGCACTGATTACCTGACCGTGGATAAAAGTGTCGTGGCCCTGCATGCCTGCGGCGAGCTGCATGTGCACCTGCTGCGCCAAGCCAGCGAACAGGGCTGCCGGCACCTCGCCGTGGCGCCGTGCTGTTACAACCGCATTCCAGGCGAGCGCTACCAGCCGTTATCCACAGCCGCGCAGGCCTCGGCATTGCAGCTGGATATGCTCGACCTCGGCCTGCCCCTGTCTGAAACGGTCACCGCCGGCGCCCGCGTGCGTCGCCAGCGTGACCTTTCCATGGCCCGCCGCCTGGGCTTCGATCTGTTGCAGCGCGAGCAGCGCCAGTGCGACGACTATTTACCCACACCGTCCTTGCCAGTCGCCTGGCTGGACAAGACATTCGAGTACTACTGCCGAGAACTCGCCGCGCTGCGCCAAGTGGACATACAGGGCACGCCAGACTGGACTCGTCTCGAAGCCGCTGGCTGGCAGCGCCTGGCCCAGGTGCGCAACCTGGAACGGGTACGCAACCTGTTCCGCCGCCCGCTGGAAATGTGGCTGGTGCTCGATCGCGCGCTGTTCCTCGAGGAACAGGGCTACAAGGTGCGCCTCGGTACGTTCTGCGACTACCCACTGACGCCGCGCAACCTTTTGCTGCTGGCCGAGCGTGACCGATAGCCGCAGCACAACCTGTGGATAAGTCTGTGAACAAGCTTTTGATTAATGCTTGGAGCCGAGGGCTATTTCAAACGCCTGGCTTATTCCGCAGCAGGCTGCAAGCCCAGCAAAAACAGGTATTTTCGCAAAGACAAGTGGTATATAAGAGCGGCATGCCTTTCGCTGGAAATGGCAATGCCGCTTGTGCATAAGCAAATTATGTCAAGTCACAGCGGCTTGTTTTTCGCAAGCTCGATGTCGTTCATCAGCGCTTTGGCCATGGCCAATAGATAGTCGGCTGCGCCGAGCAGTTTGTGGTCATCTTCCATGTCGCCTTCGCGCACTAAATGCGTGATGTAGCCCAGGAGCACCGTGACGTGTTCGTAAGCGCCTTCCACAGGGACGCCCGGTTGTACGCCGAAAAGGTTGTGGGACGAATTGCCGGCCTGAAGGAAGGTGACAGTGCCGGCTGTGACTCTCGGCCCTGGATGATCAGTCATCGGCTTTGTCCTCTTTTGCGTTCAAGGTCGTAATTGCGTGCTGAAAGAGGATCAGGGCGGCGTCCACTGCCTGGGAGGCGCTGGCCAGCGTCGGCAGGCCCCGTTTTCCGGCATGCAGGCGGCAGTGTTCGTCGATGGTGTCGGCTACGCCGCGCATGAGGTCGTAGGCGTTGTGCAGGGCGTCTTCGGGGGTGATGTCGCTGTAGGCGGTGATGAAGGGGTTTTGGACGAGTAGGTGGGGTGGGTCGGGGACGATCTTTTTCATGGCAGTATCCTTATTCCGTGGAAAAGACATGCCATCCCAATCTTTCTCACGAATTGGGGTGGCAGCCGTACGCGGGGTGAGAAACCGAGGGAATAAGAAAGCTCGGCCAGACCGAAGCCTGCCCGCGTAAGGCTGCCATAAGGGCTACCGCTTATTCGCAACGGGTTCTCACACCCGGTCGCCGAAACGACCGGGAAACGTTATCCCCATGGAGCGAGAGCGCCAAGAGCGATACTTCAGCGGCCCGCGTAGGATAATTCCCAAAGACCTAGTTTCAGAAGCATTTGGTCTCAAGTTCGGAATTTCCTCACAAACTGCGCTTAGATCAGTGTGGGGCTCACCCCCGAAAACGCTGGACGGTGTATCATCCGCGCTCCGATTCATCAGAACCCGAGCCGCCCGCTGCCCGCCAGCCCCGCGGCCATCTGGCATTGCGCCAGAATCGACCATGGACTAACGGACTAAACCATCGTGCCTCACGCCAAGACCCTCGCCCTGCTGGCCTTCACCCTGACCCTCGGCGCCTGCACCACCAGCCAGCCCGCACACCCCGGCAGCAAGCTGGACTGGAACACACCTGGCATGCAACTCGGCGGCGACCGCGGCCTCTCCATGCGCCACGAAGCCCCCTGCCGCAAGCGCGGCTGCGACAACGACAAGCTGTTTTTCAACCCTGGCCAGACCGAGCCAAGCGTCAATACCATCCACCGCGGCTGGTAAGAAAATATCCTTCTGAGTCGGTGACTTAGGCTATTTTCACGCTTTCGCACATAAGTGGTTTACAGGCGCCAACCGATCGTTATAATGACGCCCCATCGCCGGTATAGCTCAGATGGTAGAGCAACTGACTTGTAATCAGTAGGTCCCGGGTTCGATTCCTGGTGCCGGCACCATTCAAGGTTCCATAGAAAGCTTTCAAAATCTCTGGAACCCCCGAAAAACCCGCCTTCTGGCGGGTTTTTTCGTTTTGGCGTTCCGTCGGATTCCGAGGGTAGCCAGCGCTAATAAGGGTAGTTTTAAGGATAGAGGTCCGTTTCGATATGGGAGACTACCCTTATGGCCCGGACCACTGCCCCGCTTACGGACACCGCCTGTCGCACGGCAAAGCCCAGAGAGCGCGAGTACAAGCTCTTCGACGGCGACGGTCTTTACCTGCTTGTGCAACCCAACGCCCGCAAGGGCTGGCGGCTCAGGTACGTTAAACCCGATGGCCGCGAAGGCCTGACCGCCCTTGGCAGCTACCCGGTGGTCGGGCTGGGCGACGCACGCCGCAAGCGCTCCGAGATCAAGCAGCAGCTCGCCAACGGCATAGACCCCATCCAGTACAAGCAACAAACCAAGACTCAGGCCGTGATCAACGGCCGGACCTTCGAAAGCGTTGCGCTCGACTGGTATGCGAGCATGGTGCCGAAGTGGGCGCCCGGCCACGCCAAGACTGTACTTAGCCGATTGAAAACTCACGTATTCCCTTTGATCGGTGCCAGAGCAATCGTTGAGTTGGACACCCACGACCTCATGCAGCCACTGGAAGCCGTGACGAAGCGCGGCACCATCGACGTGGCGCTCAGGATCAAGAACTACCTGCAAAGCATTATGCGTGAAGCCAAACGGCTGCGGCTGATCAACGCGAACCCGGCTCACGACCTCGATGGCTCGATCAAGACACCACGGGTAACTCACAGACCCGCACTACCCTTATCGCGACTCCCAGAGCTATTGGCGTGCATCGAGGACTATAGAGGTCGCCCGCTCACGCGCCTCACGGTGATGCTGTCGTTGCATGTATTCGTACGCTCCAGCGAACTGCGCTTCGCCCGCTGGAACGAGTTCGACCTCAATCGCGGCATCTGGGAGATTCCCGACACTCGCCCGGCGCTGGACGGCGTACCGTTTTCCACGAGGGGTACGAAAATGGCCGGAGACATTCACGTTGTACCCTTATCGCCGCAAGCAGTGGCCTTGCTTGAGCAGATCCACGCGATCACCGGCAAATTCGACCTAGTGTTCGCGGGAGATGCCAAACCTTGGAAGCCGATGTCCGAGAACACAGTGAATGCCGCGCTCAGGACGATGGGCTACGACACCAAGGTGGATATTTGCGGCCACGGGTTCCGAGCCATGGCGTGCAGTGCGCTGGTAGAGTCCGGGCTGTGGTCAGAGACGGCCATCGAACGGCAGATGAGCCACATATCGCGCTGCTTGACGAATATTGTCCACAAGCGTAGACCGGGAGTCGCAAGAGCTGTCGATGACAGCACCCCAGGTGACCCGAACCTTTAAGGTCACGCCGCCCCCGCGGTGGTTCACCCGCAAGTACGATTCGCGTCCGGCAGCTCGTACGGTCACTACCCATGTGATGGATGCCAACTCAATATCGTTGCCCCTGCGGCAACCACCCTACCCTTCTGCTCAACAGCAACCTATTCGCTTGGCCATTTCGCGTGCGCCAACCTGCGCCCGTCTCTTTCTCCTGGAAAGAGACGGGCGCGTCTAACACTGCTGCAGCCCTCATTGCATTTGGCTTTGCGGCAGCTTCACTCGTGACAATCGGCGTGACAAACGCCGATGTCGCCAGCAACAGCGATGTAGATGATGGTGCCGCAGACCAGGGAATGGACTGCACCTGACTGACAGTCAGGCATGCCCCGGTCATCACATTGCTGCGTTCACCCGGCTCAGGATCTCGCGGCACTGGTCTCGTCAGCCAATGCAGCCTCCACCCGCCCACCGGTAACGGTGCTCAGGAGGCCAGATCATGAGATGCCCTTGCTCCCGGTCGTAAGGAGCCGCCAGTCCCGCGTTAGAGGACATCCCCACAGGTCGCAGGGGCCTTGATCCCTGATAACACTCAACATTCTTGGCGGGATGACGTGGGGCGAGGATCGGAGAACGGTAGATGAGGTGACTGACATGGCATTAGTGAGTAGGCGCGATGGTCGTAACTTCGGCTACGGCAGGAAATTGAGTCATGCAGGGCCGCAGGCGCTGAAAGACATGTTCGGTGGCGGTCATTACGGCACGGTGAAGGCACACTGTGATCGGTGGCAGGCATTCGTGAAGTGGTGCCGCTCCGAACAGGGGCCCGGTATCAATGATGCGCGGCAGATTGATCGCAAAGTGTTGGCCGACTATGCGGCGTATCTGCGCGACCTGGTTGGGCGCGGTGACCTCGCCGTCAGCACCGCACAAAACCGGCTATCCAGCGTTAACAGGACCATGGCGGCGCTTCGCGGTGATCAGTGCGTGAAATTGTCCAGCCCGAGCAAGGCACTGGGCATGCAGCGCACCGGGGTTCGACAGTCGGTGCCGCAAGGCCAAAACCGCGAACAGGTTCAGCAGATCGCCCATGCGCTTTGCCTCCATCATCAGCAACGAGTCGCCGCGATTGTTCTGTTGGCGCGAGCCACTGGTATGCGCTTGCGTGAGGCCATCTTGGCGGATCTGCCACGACTAAGCCGTGAAGCTAAAGAGCTAGGCAGGATTAACATTCAGGAAGGCACCAAAGGCGGCCGCGCCGGCGCCTCGGCGCCCCGTTGGATTTCGGTGAACGACCAAGTTCGCGAGGCGCTTGGGTTTGCACAGCAAGTTTCGCCTGCGGGTAGCCGCAACATGATTGCGCCACAGGAAAGCTACCTAAGTCTTCTGCAACAAATTATCCGCCCGGCGCGGGACATCCTGCATGCACTCAACCTCAAGGGCTTCCACGAGCTACGTGCGGCGTACGCATGTGAGCGCTATGAGCAAATTACCCAACATCGCGCACCTATCAACGGCGGCCAATGTTGCCAAGTAGACAGGAACCTTGATCGTGAGGCGCGGACGCAAATCAGCCATGAGCTAGGGCATGGTCGAATTGACGTGGTCGAAGCTTACATTGGCGGGCGGGCATGAGTAAGCAATTTGACATGGAGCTGTTTTTGGGTGGAATGCTTACCGGATCGCATTCAACGCAGAAACGTCATTTGCGGCAAGCGAAGACCATCCAGTATGAAATTGCAAAGCGTTGGCAGCGAGAGACACCATGGGCTTGGCAGAGAAAGCATTTGATTTGGTTTCTTGATTGTTATCTCGCTGATCGCAATGAGACGACGCGGTATTATTATCTGCTTACTCTGCGGTTGCTCTCTAGGCGCCTAGAGAAATCATGGGCTTTCAATCTCTAAATAATGCGTCATATAAATGGTCACGACCAACAAAAATCGAACCAGAGATGACTCACGCGCGTACTCTGCGAAGGTTTCGCATAGGCGGCAATCAACCAAAAAAAGATGACTTTCACATGCCGGGCTGCTATTCATAGACCTTATTTTACCGTGATTTTCTGATGATTCAGAATATTATTCCCATGGACATATGATGAAAAAAAATTCTCCATTTTACGCGCTGATCAAATCAGGTCCGCATAAAGGAATGCGGCAGTACCCTCACCTACATCCAGACGGGCGTTACGTAGCCACAACCTCGAAATTTAAGGCGGACTATGTTCGAGTAGCCGACGAAGATGAGCTGTCCGCGTTAGTACGTGCAGGGTTCGGCGCTCGCTTGTCAAACCTCAGCATAGGCAATGCACCATCGTACATTACCAAGAACAGCTTGATTTTTGAAGAAACTGATGAGCCGTCGTTAGATATTATAGGTTTCTTGAAATCATTCGCCGACCGAGATAGTTTAGATCACCCAGCAGTTAGCAATTATAGGGTTGAGCAGGTTTTTCTACGCACATTTTTACTCGGAGGCTACCACACTGGATGTTGCGGAATTTGCGGGAAGTCTCTTCCTAAAGAGCTTTTGGTGGCAGCGCACATTAAGCCTAGGAATAAGTGCAGCAAGGCTGAGCGCTTGGACTTCGACAACATAGCCATGCTCATGTGCTCATTAGGCTGTGACAGCTTATTTGAATATGGCTTTGTATACGTTGTGGATGGGAAAATTCTGCATAACCCACGAAGAGAGCTATCAGCAAACTTAGAGGACACTGTGAAATTCCTTGTAGGCAGAAGTGTTGATAAGTGGCCCGGAAGCGCTAGCTATTTCCAGTGGCACGCTGAAGAATTCGGATGGCGCGCAGAGAAATAACAGCCTTGAGATTAATATTAACGAACGGAAAAATGTCATTGCTAAATGAAAGCGAGCCATTCAAGATCGCAGAAAACTATATACCGAGCTCTCACCTGAACTTTATCAACAAGCAACCATAGGACTATAAGTTTTGAGCATTGAAGAATTAAAGGTAGCTTATTACAATGAAGCGCTTGCACTGGCTCAACGAGCGCTGGTGTCAGGATTAATAGTTTGTGCGGTTGCATACTCAATGGTAATTTCCAAAGAAGGAAAAACCAATTATACAATTCCATTTTTTAACATAGAATTATCTTCTGAGCGCACATTTACGATCGCGCTACTTGTTCTTTTCTTTATTTTTGGGTTGATTTGCAGCTACGGCATCCAGAAAGCAAATAGAATTAGGCAAAGCGTTGCTGACAAGCAGATAGCCCTTTTCTTGCTTGAATCACCAAATATTCTCTACTCAAACCTGTACATAAGAGCCACTCTTTACGGAACAGTGTTTAGCGCCGGCGCAGGCTTGATAAAAAGTCTGACTGGCCTAGACACATGGGCAGTCTACTTATCCGGAAGCATACTGGCGGGGCCGTATTTCTTTGCTCTTTACAGTAGCAATCCAAACAATAGGAAGATGAACAATGAAGACCATCCATGAATAAACAAACAGCAATTACCCTTCCACACTGGACAGCAATCATTGCAGGGCCTAGTCCACAGTGGCACTAGGCGCAGCGACACCACTATGGTTGCCTGAGGACTATCTTATATGACGCGATATATAAATTTTTGGCTTGAGCGCATATCCGACCACTAATTTCTTCCAGGCCTCTACAGCCAATAGAAACTGGATGGAGTTAACATCCGTGATGGTTTTAATATCCTCTTCGAATACAAACCATATCGCAGCAGAAGTAAGCTTTTTACTAAACTTTATTTGATTATTCTTAATAAGCGTTATCGAGTCTTTCGACTGCTCAATATTATAAATAAGCTCCTGTTTCTTTTTTGATATTTTTACCGATATTATTTCACCTTTATGGTAAATATCGGCAATTTCAACTTGATAATTTCTTTTCTTTTTTTCTAACGAGCGAATCGCGGTAAGTTCTCTATCTAAAAGCGTATATCCGCGCTCACTGCATATTTTTTGATTGAAATAGGCTTCGCGATAATCGACTTTGTCATCTCCGGCTTTTCGATTAGCTCGCTTATTTTCTTGCCACGCAGCAAACTCTGTTTCGATCAACTGCTCTTCGAGAATAACGTCAATACCGCTGAGAGACCGTTTCAGGTAATCCATGAAAACCTGGTTAAAAAAGAACCATTCGCCATTTTTCAAAAAATATTGCTGCTCACCCCACACGACTGGCATGTCCAGCAGTTCTTTGAGGTTTTTCGTAAAACGTCCAGCATCTTCATTTTTAAACTGAACCGACACATTATTTATATCGTCAATTTCTGGATTTTCAACGAGAAATCTCGAAACTGCTTCAATATCCATAGTATTGCCGAGCTGCTGACTTAGGAGTTTTCCTTCGCCGCTCTTCGCTTTGATGACATAGTCATAGTCATGAAAGCTGAAACATATCGAGACACCGCTTACATGAAATTGATCTACCCCAACACTGCCTTCGCCATCTCTCAAGTGAGTAAGAGCCTGATGATCCAAATCATTTGAAACATCTACATTGGCGGACTCAAGCTTTGGGAGATGTATTATTTGATCGTCATTAAAGCTAGATTCAATAATTTTGAATATTTCTGGAAGATGCATGGGTTGCTTATCCATGTCCATCTGGATAGAGTCAGCAAAAATGATATTGCGGCTACCCCAAACAGTTTTGTCTGCCGCCTTTAATTTTATATGATCTACAGACTCACCAGCCTCGTAGTTATTCACCTGAAACTGCTGGTACGAGGAAACCTCTTGTCTTTTCGTACCAGTGAAATATCGGCTCTTCTTGAGAAGTATCGAACTCTCATCGGCCATATGCAGCGCAAGATCAATTCCAAAATCTAACTGTATAAATTTTGAAAGATAGAAGTGCGACTTACCCAAACTTACAGCAAATATCTTTTCAGGATCTACATTGTTCTGGCAAATCAAAACGGCAAAATTGAAGATATTTTTAGGCTCTTCAATATTTTCATTGAAAAAATCGCGATAAGTCTTCCACCACCAAACTTCGTTACCCTCGACTTTCTCAGAAAAATAAAAAGTCTTTAAGTACCCGTCTTTTTCAAGAGTTTTCTGCTCCACCAAACCAACAGATTTCAGCTTCTCTTTCAGTTGATCAAGTTTGGCTGATTTGACTTTATAGATATTATAAGTGTTAGCCATAACAATTCCCTTTGCACGTAACAATGCAGTTAATTTCTGAGGCTCACCATCAGCTAAGGCACATCCCTTCACAAGCCAACGCGGTTATGGGAGATGGATACCAGACCTATCGTCTGAGGTGAGGCTAAATGCTATCACTGCGCATGGCAATACCGCTGCTTGGTGGTTTTTCACTTACCACCTTTAAAGGCTGTGTCTCTCGTATGACGCTAGCATTGGAGGCTGCCCTACATCCCGCGCATGGATCCTGGATTGAATTTCCTTGCGTCTATGAACGGCTGGCGACTGCCTGAGGATAGTTTTAGAGATAGAAACTCTAATAAACGAAATAAAAAGCGTTGCAATTCATATGGTTATGAATAGTTTCGACTCCTGGTGCGCACCATACGCAGTATCAAAAAGACTCACCGAAAGGTGGGCCTCTATTTTTCAGCCGCGCCCCACGCTCCATCGCAATTCCCCATTTGCACAGCTGTCCAGCTCAATTTCTAGAATCCCGCGCGCATCACTTTGCTGCCTGCACCCGACTCAGGATCTTCAGGCGCTGGTCTCGTCAGCCAGTGCTGCCACCACCCGCCCACCGGTAACGGTCTTCAGGAGGCCAGATCATGAGATCCCCTTTCTCGGACGTAAGGAGACGCCAGTCCCGCGTTAGACGACACCCCCATAGCTCGCATGGCCTTGATCCCTGATAACGCCCAACATTCTTGGCGGGATGACGAGGGTGGAAACGCGGTGGTACCCGTCAGAGGACGTTAACAAGGCTTGAGAAATTTCTGCATCAAGCAAGATGAGTGCGCGGGCTTGAATCGGAAAAACAGACGTCGCCGACCAGGACCGTTCGTCTGGTGCCTCCATTACGTTCTACCGCATGCCGGGAAAGCCCCTAAAGCCGCCCTTTAACGGGTTTTTCGTTACGACGTTTTACCTACCCCTCGCTGTGCCGCCTTGCGATAAGCCTGTTCCCGCTCGCGCTTATCCACAGCTACCACAAAAACCACAACCTCCTGATCGATCCTAGTAGACCAACCGGTAGCCGCTACTGCGCAGCTTGATCTTGTAGCAGTCCGGCAAGCTATATAGCCGGTTCGCCTCAATCCTCGGATTCAGCAAAACCGAGACGAGTTTTTTCTTGAGTTGCTGCCGGACCGTATCCCCAAGCTTTTGCCATTCCTTTAGCGCTCGCGCATCGAACTCAAGGCTATAGGTCATCCAGCGAAAGCCTCACGCGTTGAGGGTCTGCCAGGCGCTCGCGAACCGTCGCTAGCAGCGCCTCATCTTCTTCAGTCATGAGCACAGGTTTAAAAGGCAACTGCCCGCGCTCGGCGACGTACTGCAAGGCTTGGCGCATGAGCTCGGAAGGCGTAACCCCCAACCGCTCAAGCTCACGGTAGGCTCGGATTTTGAGATCGTCGTCGATACGAACATTGATGGATGCCATGATGGCTTGCTCACTGTAATGACAATGGTCTTTACAGTGGCGCAATTCTGTTCAGCAGACAAGCGCCTTATGAGCACAAACCGACGAAGGACAAGGCCGTTACACGCTGATTCGATTCCGCAAATAGCCGTGAGAGGCTGATTATTTAGAGCTACGCAATGCGATACACCCCAAAATCCACCAATTCCAGCCCCGCGAATCCCTGCCCTTACACCAGAAACGTTCGTCTGCCGCCGCTACACACGATTTCGAAAGGCACACCTTTTTCTGTCGTGCTTCGTTCCTGCAAGCCAGAATCTCCATGTGGGCAAGGCCTGGAGCTGGGATGAGCCGCAAAGCGGTCCCGGCTAGCTCATACGAGCCAGCCGCCTACGCCACTCCCTGTATGGCATGAGCTTCGCCCGCGCTCACAGGAACTGCGTTGGACTCTGGAATCGAGGAAGACAGTTGCTCCCACAAAAAATATCGCTCTGAGTTTGATCATTGAGCGAAGCGGTCACCCCATCACAAGCAGACCGCCGGGGACCCTGGAGACTGAGCGCGACAGTTACCTCCCTGCACCACGAAGCGCGCGCCACCCCTGCCCCCAGGGATCGCGCGCGCATAAGAACGTGGACGTTCCTCCTTTTTAAAACGCCGTGCTAACTGACACCGACATGTTCCGCGGATCGCCGTAGATGGCCCCTGCGTAGAACCCATACTGGGTGTAGTAATGCTTGTCGAGGAGGTTATCGACGTTCAGGCTCACCGAGGTGTCATCGGTCAGCTGATACTTGGCCATGGCATTCCAGATCGCATACCCCGACCAGTTCACATCGGTCGCCCCGCTGCTCACGCCATTCACCGGCTGCCCAGCCGGGCTGGAGACCGCGCGGATGTTGCTCTGCGCTTTCACCCCAGCCCCCAGGGTCAGGCGGTCCAGCGCGCCGGACAGGCGATAGGTGGTGGAGGCCTTGAACAGGTGCGAGGGGTCGCTGCGGCCGTCGCTGTCGACGCGGCGGAAGTGCAGGTAGGTGTAGCCTGCATACACATTCCAGTTCGGGGTCAGGGCGCCGGCGATTTCCAGGTCGATGCCGTCGGTTTCCTGGCCGGTGCCTGCCTTGTAGGCATCGTTACCGGTTGGCGTGAGCTGGCCGTCGTCGAGCACGGCTTTGTTTTCCTGCTTGGTGCGGAAATACGCCGCCGAGGCGTTCAGCCGGCCGTCCAGCCATTCGCCCTTGATGCCGGTTTCGTAGCTCTGGCCACGGATGGGCTCGACGCGGGTGCCGCTGGCCGTTTCGTTGGTCTGCGGGTTGAAGATGTCGGTGTAGCTGGCGTACAGCGAGTAGGTATCGTTGAGGTCGTACACCGCGCCCAGGTAGGGGGTGACGATGCCGTTGTTCTGCTGGTTGCTGCGCACGCCGGCGACGCTGCGGGTAGTGTCCGAGTAGTCGGTGGTGCGCACGCCGAGGATGACCGACAGGGGGTCGGTGATGCTCAGGCGGGTGGCGGCGTACATGCCTTGCAGGCGCGTGGTGGTCTTGGTGTGCAGGCCGGTGCGCGAGGCGATCATGTCGTAGTCGCTGTCCACGCCGTTGCCCCAGTTGCTGATCGGCAAGCCGTTGTTGGCGCGGAACTGGCAGCCCAGCGACGGCGCGCTGGCACGATTGGCGCCGACCATGGTGCAGGTGTATTGCGGCGACCAGGCCACGGTGCGGCTGTCGTTGTAGCCGACCATCGCCTGATGGGTGCGGCCGAACAGCTGGAACGGGCCAGACAAGTCGATCTGCGCCGACTGCTGGGTGGTGTCACTGGAGCTGTGCAGGCCATTGAGCACGGCGCCGCTGCCGTCCTGGTTCCAGTAGCCGCCGTAGCTGCCACGGCCGGCCGAGTTGACCTTGGCCAGGCCGCGGTGGTTGAGCACCTCGGAAGTGCTCTGGGCCGCTTTCAGGTCCAGCGTCCAGTCGTTATCGAAGCGGTGTTGCAGCGAGCCGAAGGCGGTGCGGGTGGTGTACTCGCCGAAGCTCCAGCTCGGCACCACGTTGGTGCTGCGCGGCAGGTCGGTCTTGCTGCCGTCGCGGTACCACAGCGGGATGTTCGCGCCCCAGCCGCCGCCGACCACCTTGTTGTACTCGTACTGGTAGCCAGCGCCGAGGGTGGTGGCGTCGTCGAGGTCGAATTCGAAGTTGGCCAGCGCCGCGCGGGAACGTTCGGACTGGTTGTCGCGGAACGAGTTGGCCTCGCCCTGGGTCATCACCAGGCGCGAACGCAGGCGGCCGTCTTCAGTCAGCGGCAGGTTGAGGTCGGCGCCGAGGCGGCGTTTGTCCCAGCTGCCGTAGGTGGCGTAGGCGCTGCCGCCGAAGGTGCGGGTCGGCGCCTTGCGGATCAGGTTGACCGTGGCCGACGGGTCGCCCGTGCCGCCGAGCAGGCCGTTGGCGCCGCGCACGATATCGATGCGCTCGTAGAGGTCCATGTTCAGCGCATTGCCGCCGCCGTTGAAATCCGAGCCACCCTGGAACTGCAAACCGTCGAGCTTCCAGTTGCTGATCGAGTAACCCCGGGCGCGGAAATCGGTGCGCCCGCCGACTTCGGACTTGGTCGCGCTGACGCCTGGTGTAGTATCCAGCGCCTGCTCGATGGAACGAACGTCACGATCGTCCATCTGCTGTCGGGTGATGGTGGTCACCGACTGCGGCGTTTGCCGTGGGGTCAGCTTGAGGCCGGTAGAGCTCTGGGTGCTTTCGACGGTATAGCCGAGCTGGCCGGTTTCGTCGGCCGACAGCAGCGCCGTGTCGTCAATCTGCGTGGCTTGCAGCTCAAGGGGCTGGGCCTGGGCGGCCACCGCGCTGCCGCTGACGGCAATGGCGACCAGGATGGCAAGCGGGTGCAGGCGGCTACCGCAGCGGACAACAGCAATGGAGTCGTTCATGGCGCTCTTGGGATTCATTTGGGAAGGCTTCGTATTTGCAGATGATTTTTTGTTACGATTCTAGGCATCCGCCTCTTTTGCTCTATCCCCGGCTTGTAACGGGGATGTAATCGAACGTAACAAGCCAATCGGCCCTCCCCTGACAGGTATTTTTTTGATGAGCACGACCCTTCTGGTCGTCGATGACGACGACGAGATTCGCGAACTTCTTTGCGATTACCTCACCGATGCGGGCTATCGGGTGTTGGCCGCAGCCGACGGCGACGGCATGCGTGAGCAACTGACCGCCCACAAGGTCGACCTGGTGGTGCTCGACCTGATGCTGCCCGGCGAAGACGGCCTCAGCCTGTGCCGGCATCTGCAGACCGTGCCTGGCCTGGCGGTGATCATGCTGTCGGCCAAGGGCAGCACGCTGGACCGCATCATCGGCCTGGAAGTCGGCGCCGATGACTACCTGGCCAAACCCTTCGAGCCGCGCGAACTGATCGCGCGCATCAAGGCCGTGCTGCGCCGCCCGCAACGGCTGGAGGCCGCCAGCGAAGAAGCGGCCGCCGAGACGCAGCACTTCGCAGGTTTCAGCCTCGATCACGTCAAGCGCCTGCTGACCTGCCCGGACGGCGAAACCCTGACCCTGCCGCGCTCCGATCACCGGGTCCTGCGCGAGCTGCTCGAAGCCAACAACCGCGTAGTCTCGCGCGATCAACTGACGCGTAGCGCATTCGGCCGTGACCACCACCCCGACGACCGTTCGGTGGACATGTGCATCAGCCGCCTACGCCAGCAGCTGCGCCGCGCGCCGGCTGGCGAGGTGCAGATCCTGACCATCCGCAACGAAGGCTACCTGCTGAGCATCGTCCGCAGCGAGGCGCCTCACTGACATGCGCTGGCTGCGCCGCCTGTGGCCCCGCACGCTGTTTGGCCAACTGCTGCTGATCATGGTCAGCGGTACCGTGGTGATCCAGCTGATGTCCAGCAGCATCTGGTTCGACGTGCGTTTTGCCCAGGTGCTGGAAGCGCCGGTACGGCTGATGGCCGCGCGCAGTGCCCCGTTGATTGCCCAGGCCCAGTGCGATGCGCACAGCCTGCAGGTGCCGGCGCACTACCAGCTGCGCTGCGCCGAAAGCGCGCCGGCGGTAGAGGAAGACCAACGCCGTGGCCGTCGCCGCGTTGAGCAGCTGCTGCAACAGGCCTTGCAGTACGAACTTGGCCAAGTCCAGGAGGTGCGCCTGCTGAAGGTGCGGCTGACCGATGAGTCGGGCCAGCCGATCGTCTGGCGCAGCCTGTTCGGCCTGCGCACTGCCCAGGCGCATATCCAGTTCGCCGTGCGCTTGGCCGACGGCCACTGGCTGAGCGTCGATGGCCAGGAGCTGCAGGGCTGGAGCGGCGAGTCGGCCTGGGTGTTGATCAGTGATTATCTGTTGCGGGTGTATGCCCTGCGCATCGTTGCCGTGCTGCTGGTATGCCTGATCGCGGTGCGCTTGTGCCTGCGCCCGTTGCGGCGCCTGGCCGACGCGGCGCGTGGGCTGGGCAGCAACCTCGAGCAGCCGCCGCTGGCGCTGGAGGGGCCGGAGGAGGTGCGCCAGGCCGCGCAGGCGTTCAATGCCATGCAGCAACGGCTGATCGCCATGGTCAACGACAAGGCGTATTTCCTCGCGGCGGTGTCACACGATCTGCGCACCCCGCTGACGCGCATGCGCCTGCGCCTGGAACGGCTGCCAGACGATGAGCAGCGCGAGCGCTTGCGCCACAACATCACGCAGATGGACGACATGATCGGCCAGGTGCTGGATTACCTGCGCGCCGGCGAGCAGCAGCACCTGCGCAACGTCGACCTCGACCGCCTGGTGGCCCGCCTGTGTGCGGACCTTGCCAGCGCTGATGAGCCACTGCCGGTGCAGGGCCACGCGGGCAGCCTGCACGTCGATGCCCTGCTGCTGCAACGCTGCCTGCAGAATCTGGTGGTCAATGCCCTGCGTTATGCCAAGGAGGTGTCGGTGACCTTGGCGTCTGGCGCCAGCGAGGTCTGCATCCACATCGACGACCGCGGCCCAGGCATTGCACCTGAGCTGCTGAGTACCATCACCGACCCCTTCGTGCGCGGCGAAGGCTCACGCAACCAGGCCTCGGGCGGTTACGGACTGGGCCTGAGCATCGCCCAGCGCATCGCCAGCAGCCACGGCGGCAGCCTGCAGGTGAGCAACCGCGACGGCGGCGGCCTGCGGGTCAGTGTGTGCCTGCCCCGAGCAGCCGCCACGGACGGCGCCCGCCCCTGACGAAACAGCCCCGGCATAGGCCGGGGCTGCTGGTACATCCGCTCAGTATCAGAAGATGCTGATTGGGTACTCGACGAACACACGTACTTCGTTGCCGTCGTCGTTGTAGCCGTTCTGGCGAACAGCGTTGTTGGTACGCAGGAACGAGCTGCGCAGCTTGATCGACAGATCCTTGGCCGGGCCTTCCTGAACCACGTAGCGAACCTGGTTGAAGATTTCGCGCTCTTTACCTTCGCCGAAGCCCTGCGGGTTGTTCACGTTGCGGGTGTTGATGTTGTCACCCACCACGTAGGCCAGCTTGTAGGTCAGGCCGGGAATCCCGTAGGCGCCGAAGTCCAGGCCGTAGCCCAGCTGCCAGGAGCGCTCGTCTTCGGCGTTGAAGTCGGACCAGTAGGAGTTGGCCAGGTAGATGGTCGAACCACCGTCACCCACGCCGCCTTCGTTCTGGTACCAGCCGTAGTTGTAGCCGGTGCTGCCGGTGCTGCGCTGGTGCGCCAGGGTGAACGAGTGCGCACCGTAGGTGTAGGTGGCGGCCAGGCTCCAGATGGTGTTGGAGTCGCCGTTCAGGCCAGCAGCGCGCACGTACTTGTTGTCGATGTCCGACTTGTAGCCGTTGAAGTCCAGGGTCAGGGACTGGTCGCTGGCGATCGGGAAGACGTAGTTCAAGCCCAGGTAGTGCTTCTTCATCACGTCTTCGTTGTCGGCGGTGTACAGCGAAGCGGTGAAGTTATCGGTGAACTTGTAGCTACCGCCGAAGACGTTGATCGACTTCAGGCCACCACCGTCGCGGCGCTCGGCGCTCTTGCGCGCTTCCTGAGTGAAGCGGCCGGCGTTCAGCTCCAGGCCTTCGATTTCCTTGGAGGTGATCAAGGTGCCGGTGAAGCTTTCTGGCAGCAGACGGGCGTCGTCGTATTGCAGCACAGGCAGCGCAGGCATCTGGTCACCGTACTTGAGCACGGTGTTGGAGATGCGGAACTTCACGGCGGCGCCAGCGCGCGCCAGGTTGTGCGGTGCGTTGGTCTTTTCGCCGTCGAAGGTGGGATCGGAGCGCTTGAAGAAGTCGACGCCGCCACCCTGGTTACGGCCTTTGCCGCCGTCCAGACGCAGGGCGTACAGGCCGAATGCGTCGACGCCGACACCGACGGTGCCCTGGGTGAAGCCGGAGGAGAAGTTGGCGATGAAGGCCTGGCCCCACTGGGACTGGTCATTGGTGCCGTGCTTCTTGTCACGATTGATGAACGCGTTACGCAGCAGAACGTTTGCGTGGCTGTCCTCGATGAAGCCTTTGCTGTCGGCCTGATCGTTGGCCTGGGCCTGGGTGGCGGCGATCATCGCCAGCGCGACCAGGCTGATGCTGGTTTTCAACATGTTGTTTTCCTTATTTCTAAATCAAAAACGCTTTGCACTATTACGCCAGGAACCAACGCCCCTTCGTAGGTTCGACGCTATGCGGATCCAACTGAAAGCCCCGCCATTACTCAGTTTGCCGGGGCTTTCGCAGCAGCATGGCCAAGGGTGGCCAGCAAGCGTTGGCCGAATCCTAGCCGCCTGCGATTACAAATGTCAAAAAGTCGTGAAATGCAGGTTGTTATAACCAAATTATCCAGCGCGGCTGGTGCATTTTCTTGCCACATGTGGCAATCGCCAGTCTTTTTATCTTTTGTAGGAAAGCTCCGAGTTAACCTGTGCCGGTGTCACGCTGGACAAACGAAAACGCCACCGCAAAGGCGGTGGCGTTTTGATGGGGCGGACTCCTGCCCTGGTCAGTGCCAGACCCCCAGCAGCGCATCCAGCTCAGCTTCGCTGATCAGCCCTGCAGGATAGCGGCCGACAAGCAGACGTCGTGGGTCGGTCGTCCTGACCCGTTTGCCTCCATGGTGTCTCAACCACTGCATCAGTAGCCTGAGCGATTGGTGATTCACTGCCGATGGGCGCAAAGCCGTCTCACTTGCTGCGTTCATGTGCACATACTCCTGGGCCCGTGAGCGGCTAATCTACGTCGTCATTGTTACAGTACCGAGCGACCTGCCTAACAGGTAACCCGCTGAAAACAATACAAAAGGTATGCCAGCTGGGCAGCGCCAGGCAGACCAGGCAAAAAAAAGCCCGTCAGGCGACGGGCTCTTGTGCACGATGGGCTCAGCGCTTGACCGGAGCCGGTTGCTGCTGCGTCAGGCAGTGGATGTTGCCGCCGCCCAGCAGCAGCTCACGACCGGGGATCATCACCACTTCATGCTCCGGGAAGATTTCCGCCAGGATCGCTCTGGCCTGGGCATCTGCCGGGTCGTCGAAGCTTGGCGCGATGATGCCACCATTGACGATCAGGAAGTTCACGTAGGAGCCGGCCAGGCGCACCGACGGGTCGCGCTCCTGGCTGCCGGCCACCTGATCGACGCCTGCACATTCTTCGGCGGTGGCGAACAGCGGGCCGGGGATCGGCATCTTGTGCACCACGAACTCACGTCCTTTGGCATCGCGGGTGTTCTTCAACACCTCGTAGGCGGCATGGCAGCGTGCGTAGTTGGGGTCGTTGGAATCATCGGTCCAGGCCAGTAACACTTCGCCTGGGCGGACGTAACAGCAGAAGTTATCCACATGACCGTCGGTTTCATCGTTGTATAGGCCATCAGGCAGCCAGACGATGGTGTCCACCGCCAGGTGCTCGCGCAGCACCTCCTCGATCTGCTCGCGGGTCAGGTGCGGGTTGCGGTTGCGGTTGAGCAGGCACTCTTCGGTGGTGATCAGCGTGCCCTCGCCGTCGACATGGATCGAGCCGCCTTCGAGGACGAAGCCTTCGGTGTGGTAGCGCTGGCAGCGCTCCATCTCCAGCACCTTGGCAGCCAGGGCTTCGTCACGGTTCCACGGTGCGTACAAGCCCCCGTCGAAACCGCCCCAGGCATTGAAGCCCCAGTCCACGCCACGCACCTCACCCTGGTCGTTGATCACGAAGGTCGGGCCGGTGTCGCGCACCCAGGCGTCATCGTTGCTGATTTCGACCACGCGGATATTGGGCAGGTCGAGCTGGCGCCGGGCGTTCTCGTACTGGCCGGCGGAAACGCCCACGGTGACCGGCTCGAAACGCGCGATGGCCTTGGCCAGGGTAACGTGCGCCGCCTGCGCCGGCTTGCCGCCCAGGCGCCAGTTGTCGGAGCGCTCCGGCCAGACCATCCAGACCTGGCTTTGCGCAGCCCACTCGGCGGGCATGTGGAAACCGTCGGCGCGGGGGGTGGAGTTGAGGGTTTTCATGGGTAACCTCTGGGTAGGCCCTAGGCCGCTGGTGGATGGGTAGGCGCTGCTGTACGCGAAAGCTGATTTATAACCGATAAATATCGGCCTTGAAAGCGTTACAGATCAGAATGCACGCTTTATGAAATGTTTTGATCGATATCAATCGATTCTTCACCACGGATGAGAGGGCTATGACGCCTCCGCTATAATCGCAGCATACTTACCGAAGACTTCTCCATGAATATCATTGAAACCGCTATTCCAGATGTCCTGATCATCGAGCCGAAGCTGTTTGGTGACAGCCGCGGCTTTTTCTTCGAGAGCTTCAATGCCCGTGAATTCCTGAAACTGACGGGCTTCGATGCACGCTTCGTTCAGGACAACCATTCACGCTCGCAGCGTGGCGTGTTGCGTGGCCTGCACTATCAGATCGACAACCCACAAGGGAAGCTGGTGCGCGTCGTCGCTGGCGAAGTGCTCGACGTGGCCGTGGACCTGCGCCGTAGCTCACCGACGTTTGGGCGTTGGGTAGCCACCCGCCTGTGTGGCGAAGATCATCGTCAGTTCTGGATTCCGCCAGGGTTCGCCCATGGCTTTCTGGTGCTGAGCGACACCGCCGACTTCCTGTACAAGACCACCGATTACTACAACCCCAGCGCCGAGCGTTCGATTCGCTGGAACGACCCTGAACTGGCCATCGACTGGGGTGTGGATAACCCGATCCTGTCGGCCAAGGATCAGGCGGCGCCGCTGTTCAAGGAGGCGGACCTGTTCCCATGAAAATTCTCGTGTGTGGCCATAACGGCCAGGTCGCCCAGGCCCTGCGCGGGCCATTGGCAGGGTTCGGCGAGGTGCATGTAATGGGCCGCGCGCAGCTCGACATGAGCTGCCCGCAGGCGCTGCGCGAACCGTTGCGACAGCTTGCCCCGGATTTGATCGTCAATGCGGCGGCCTACACCGCCGTCGACCAGGCCGAACAGGAGCCTGACACCGCCTTCGCGATCAACGCCGAGGCGCCAGGGGTGCTGGCCGAGGAGGCGCAGCGCCTGGGCGCGCCGCTGATCCACTTCTCCACCGATTATGTGTTCAATGGTAACCAGGCCAGCCCTTACCGCGAAGAGGACCAGCCCGACCCGCTGGGGGTATACGGCCGCAGCAAGCTGGCCGGTGAACAGGCGATTGCTGCCGTGGGCGGCGAGCACCTGATCTTGCGCACCAGCTGGGTCTACTCGTTATACGGGCGTAATTTCCTTCTGACCATGCAACGTCTGCTGCAGGACAGGCCCGAGCTGCGCGTGGTCGACGATCAAGTCGGCGCCCCCACCTGGGCCGCCAGCATCGCCACCGCCACCGCCGCACTGATCGAGCGCTGGCAGGCGGGCCAGGCCGGCGCCTGGGGCATCTATCACCTGACGGCCCAAGGTGAGACCTCCTGGTTCGGCTTCGCCCAGGCCATTGGCGCCCAGCTAAAGGCCCGCGGCCTGCCCTGCGCCGAGCTGCAGCCGATCGCCACCCGCGACTACCCGACACCGGCACGCCGCCCGCTGAACTCGCGCCTGGACTGCTCGCGCCTGAGCCGCGAATGGGACGTGCGCCTGCCGCATTGGCAGCAGGCACTGATCGACTGCCTGAAGTAGCGCATAATTGCGCCAGACCCTTCTGGCGCAAGTAAGCGATGATTGCAAAACCCACGCCCCCTCGCCGCCCCCGTTGGCGCAGCCTGGCCCTGCTGGCGCTGTGCCTGGCCCCGTTGCTGTGGCCGCTGCACCACCTGGCCGAGCGTTACTACCATGACCAACTGGCGTCGCAAAATCGCCAGACCCTCGACCTTTACGTCGCCAACCTGCTCGGCACGCTGCATCGCTACGAAACCCTGCCGCAGATCCTCGGCGACCTGCCGGCGCTGCGCGGCGTGCTGGCCGATCCGTTTCGTCTCGAAGCGGTGACCAATGCCAACCGCTTGCTCAAGGGCATCGTCCAGCAGACCGGCGCCGAGGTGATGTACCTGATGGACGTCAGCGGCAATACCCTGGCGGCCTCCAACTGGGACAAGCCAGACAGCTTCGTGGGCCGCAACTTCTCCTTCCGCCCCTACTTCAACGAAGCCATGGCCGGGCACCTGGGGCGCTTCTTCGGCCAGGGCACGACCTCGGCCAAACGCGGCTACTTCTTCGCCGCAGCGGTGCGCGATCGCGAGCGCATCGTCGGTGTGCTGGTGGTCAAGGTCGACCTGGACCACACCGAAACCCTCTGGGGCAATACCCCCGAGCAGCTGCTGCTGACCGACCACAACGGCGTGGTGATTCTCACCTCGCGCGCCGACTGGCGCTTCCGTGCCACCCGCCCGCTGAGCGAGGCCGAGCGCCAGGCGATCATCGCCATCCAGCCCTACCCGACCCAGGCCCCGCAGCCGCTGGTGCTGAACCAGGACGCCTGGCTGACCCAGACCCGCGACATCAAGGAAACCGCCTGGCAGGTGAGCATCCTCGCCCCGCGCCAGCTGGTCGACCGCTCGGTGCAGACGGTCATGGCCATCGGCGGTGGCGGCCTGCTGATGCTGATGCTGCTCGCCGGCCTGGTGATGCAGCGGCGGCGCCACTACATCGACCGCATCGATTTCGAGGCCCGCGGCCGTCAGGAGCTGGAAAAGCGCGTGGTCGAGCGTACCGCCGCCCTCGAAGGCCTCAACACCCGGCTCAAAAGCGCCGTGCTGGAGCGTGAGAATGCCCAGCAAGAGCTGGTCCGCGCCCAGGACGAACTGGTCCAGGCCGGCAAGCTGTCGGTGCTTGGCACCATGTCGGCGAGCATCAGCCACGAGCTCAACCAACCCTTGGCAGCGATTCGCAGCTACGCGGAAAACGCCGAGATCCTCCTCGATCACCAGCGCACCGACGATGCGCGTGGCAACCTCAAGCTGATCGGCGAGCTGACCGGGCGCATGGCCTCGATCATCGCGCACCTGCGCGCCTTCGCCCGGCGTGACCGCCATGCCCCGGAAAGCGTGGCGCTGCAACCGGCACTCGACGACGCCCTGGCGCTGCTGGCCAAGCGCCGCCGGGCGATGGCCGTGGAGCTGATTCGCGACTTGCCCGAGGCGACGTTGTGGGTCCAGGCTGGCGAAACCCGGCTGCGCCAGGTGCTGGGCAACCTGCTGGCCAATGCCCTCGATGCCCTGACCGAAAAGGCCAACCCGCGGCGCCTGTGGCTGAGTGCCGAAAAGCGTGACGAGTACGTCTACCTGTACATTCGCGACAACGGCCCAGGCTTCAGCCGCCAGGCCCTGGAGCATGCCAAGGAGCCGTTCTTCACCACCAAGACGCGCACCCAGGGCCTGGGCCTGGGCCTGGCCATCTGCGAAAGCCTGATGCGCACCCTGGGCGGCGAACTGCTGCTGGCCAACCACCCTGAAGGCGGCGCCCTGCTTACCCTGCAACTGCGCACGGCCGCACCCGGCGCGACCTTGCCCACTTCGGAGGATTCCTCGGCATGACCACCGAGCCTTACATCGACAGCCAGGCCCAGGTGATTCTGGTCGATGACGATCCACACCTGCGCCAGGCGCTGAGCCAGACCCTTGACCTTGCCGGCCTCAAGGTCGTGGCCTTGGCCGACGCCCAAGGCCTGGCCGAACGCATCGAGCCGGACTGGCCGGGCGTGGTGGTCAGCGACATTCGCATGCCAGGCATCGATGGCCTGGAACTGCTCGAGCAACTGCACGGGCGCGACAGCGAATTGCCGGTGTTGTTGATCACCGGCCATGGCGATGTGCCGCTGGCGGTTCAGGCCATGCGCGCCGGTGCCTACGATTTTCTGGAAAAACCCTTCGCCAGCGATGCCCTGCTCGACAGTGTCCGCCGCGCCCTGGCCCTGCGCCGCCTGGTGCTGGATAACCGCAGCCTGCGCCTGGCCCTGAGCGACCGCCAGCAGTTGGCCACGCGCCTGGTGGGTCACTCGCCGGCGATGCAGCGCCTGCGCGAGCAGATTGGCGCACTGGCCGGCACGCGCGCCGATGTCCTGATCCTGGGCGAAACCGGCGCCGGCAAAGAGGTGGTGGCTCGCGCCCTGCACGATCTGTCCAGCCGCCGCGATGGGCCGTTCGTGGCGATCAATGCCGGTGCGCTGGCAGAATCGGTGGTCGAAAGCGAGCTGTTCGGCCACGAGCCAGGTGCGTTCACCGGCGCGCAGAAACGCAGGATCGGCAAATTCGAGTTCGCTAACGGCGGCACGTTGTTCCTCGACGAGATCGAGAGCATGAGCCGGGATGTGCAGGTCAAGTTGCTGCGCCTGTTGCAGGAGCGTGTGGTCGAGCGGCTGGGCGGCAACCAGCTCATTGCGCTGGATATCCGCATCATTGCGGCGACCAAGGAAGACCTGCGTACTTCGGCCGATCAGGGTCGCTTTCGCGCCGACCTGTATTACCGCCTGAACGTCGCACCGCTGCGCATTCCGCCGTTGCGTGATCGCGGCGATGACATCCTGGTGTTGTTCCAGCACTACGCCGACGCGGCCAGCCAGCGCCACGGCCTGCCGCCGCACAGCCTGCAGCCGGCCCAGCGCGCCCAGCTGCTGCGCCATCCTTGGCCTGGCAATGTGCGCGAGCTGCAAAACGCTGCCGAGCGTTTCGCCCTGGGCCTGGAGCTGGCGCTCGACGGCCAGGCGCCGGCAGCGGCGGCAAGCGCAGCGCCGATGCTGGCGGGCAACCTGAGCGAGCAGGTCGAACAATTCGAACGTTCGCTCATCGCTGCGGAGCTGGCCCAGCCGCACAGCTCGATGCGCAGCCTCGCCGAAGCCTTGGGGGTACCGCGCAAGACGCTGCACGACAAGCTGCGCAAGCATGGCCTGCATTTCGAGGGCGCCAGCAGCGGCACTGACGACCATGAGGAGCATCGTTGATGAGCGCTGACAGCCATTATCTGCAAGCCGTGCTGCACGGCGATATCCCGCTGACCCGGGAAATGGGCCTGGAAGTGATCGACTGGCAGGCAGGCGTCTTGCGCCTGCAACTGCCCCTGGCCGCCAACGTCAACCACAAGAGCACCATGTTTGGCGGCAGCCTGTATTGCGCGGCGGTATTGGCCGGCTGGGGCTGGCTGCACCTGCGCTTGCGGGAGTTGGGTATCGATGACGGGCATATCGTGATCCAGGAAGGCCAGATCGCTTATCCGTTGCCGGTCACTGGCGCTGCGATCGCACGCTGCGAGGCGCCGGATAGCAAAACCTGGGAGCGCTTTGTGACGCTCTACCAACGCCGCGGGCGGGCCCGACTGACACTGGCGACCACGGTCAGCAATGCCGGCAGCGACGAGCCTGCCGTGACCTTCAGCGGTCAGTACGTGCTGCACCGCTGAGAGCCCTCAGTCGCGCGAGCAGCTGTCTTGCTAAGGCAGCGCGCCCCGCTGTGAGGGCGACTGTCTTCATCGATTCCTGCACTCAACGTTTTTCTGTGAGCGCGGCCCTTTCGCGACGCGAGGCCGCTTCCACAAGGACATCGTCATGGGTTTGGTGATGGAACGCGTCAGATCAACTCCAGCAACGCCTGGCGCCATGGCGCAGCGCCAGGCAGGGCCAGGAAGAACGGATTGAGCAGCGATTCGCGTGGCGGATAGCGCAGTGGCTGGCCACTAACGTCAATGACTTCGCCTCCAGCACCTTCGAGCACACCTTGGGCGGCAGCCGTGTCCCATTGCGAGGTCGGCGCCAGACGCGGGTAGCAGTCGGCGCTGCCCTCGGCCATCAGGCAGAATTTCAGCGAGCTGCCGATATTGGCCAACTGCAGCTCACCCACCGCAGCGCTCAAGCCAGCCAGCAAGGCTTCTTGCTCAGGGCTCGAATGCCGGCGGCTCGCCACCACCGTGAAACCGGTGCCCGCCGGCGGCGCTGAACGGACCTGGATCGGCACTGCCTCGCCGTGCGCTTCGGCGCGCCAGGCGCCCAGGCCACGACCGCCAAAATAACTGCGGCCGCTGGTAGGCATCGACACCACGCCAAACACCACCTCGCCGTTCTCGATCAAGGCGATGTTGACGGTGAATTCCTCGCTACCGGCGATGAATTCCTTGGTGCCATCGAGCGGGTCCACCAACCACCAACGGCTCCAGCCCTGGCGCTCGGCCAACGGGATCTCGCAGTCCTCTTCCGACAACACTGGAACCTGCGGCGCCAGGGCCTGCAGGCCATCGGCGATGACCCGGTGTGCGGCGAGGTCGGCGGCAGTCACCGGCGAATCATCGGCCTTCTGCGTCACCGCCACCTCGGCGCGCCAGAACGGCAGGGTGGCCTCACCGGCCAGGCGCGCCAGGTCGACCACTGCATGCATCAATCGTTGATCGTTCATGCTGCCAACAGCCCCCGCTGAATCAACAAGTCGCGGGCCAGGTACAGCGCTGCCAGCGCCCGCCCTTCGGTGAATTGTGGGTGCATGGCCAGCGCCGACAGCTCGCGCAGGTTGACCTTGTCGACCCGCATCGGCTCAGGTTCATCACCTTCCAGGCGTTCTTCATAGAGGTCGCTGGCCAGCACCACTTGAATTTTCTGGCTCATGTAACCTGGCGACAGCGACAGCTCCGTCAGGTGCTCCAGTTGGCGAGCGCCGAAGCCAGCTTCTTCCTTGAGCTCGCGGTCGGCTGCGGCGAGCACGTCCTCGCCGGGCTCGATCAAACCCTTGGGCAGCGACAGCTCGTATTCGTCGGTACCGCCGCAGTATTCCTCGACCAGCACGGCATGCTCGGCGTCGAGCATGGCCACGATCATCACTGCGCCATAGCCGTTGCCGCGGCCAACCAGGCGCTCATAGGTGCGCTCGACACCGTTGCTGAAGCGCAACTGCACGGCTTCGACCCGGAACAGGCGGCTGCTGGCGACGATTTCGCGGCTGAGGACAGTGGGTTTCTGGCGCATGGGGCAGCTCCTTGGCGTGAACGGGTTACTATACCGTGGCTTGCCGACTGATCGAGAGTTTCCCATGCCTGTTCTTACCTGGTCCGACATCGACACCGTTCTGCTGGACATGGACGGTACCCTGCTCGACCTGCACTACGACAACCGCTTCTGGCTCGACCACCTGCCCCAGCGCTACGCCGAGCTGCACGGCGTCAGCCGGGCCATGGCGCAAATGGAGCTGGAGCCGCTGTTCGCGCGCAATGCCGGCACCCTCAACTGGTATTGCCTGGACTTCTGGAGCCGCGAACTGGAGCTGCCGATCCGCGAGCTCAAGCGCGAGATCGCCGACCTGATCGCCTTGCGTCCCGATGCCGACACGTTTCTGGCAGCCATCCGCGCAGCCGGCAAGCGCGTGGTGATGATCACCAACGCCCATCGCGATTCGCTGTCGTTAAAGCTGGAACGGGTCGAGCTGGCCCCGTATTTCGAGCGTTTGATCAGCTCGCATGACTACGGCTACCCGAAAGAAGCCCCGCAGTTCTGGGATGCCCTGCAAGCGGACATCGGTTTCGATCCGCAGCGCAGCCTGTTCATCGATGACACCTTGTCGATCTTGCGCAGTGCCCAGCGCTTCGGGGTCAAGCACCTGCTGGCAGTACGCCTGCCGGACAGCAAGGCGCAGCCGCGCGACACCGAGGAATTTGCCGCAGTCGAGGATTATCGGGATTTGCTGGCAGGGCTCTGAGGGCCTGTGCGGGCCAGCGCAGCTTCAACCAGGCCGGCCCGCAGTACAGGTGGACGCCGCTCAATCAGGAATACGCAGCACCTGCCCCGGGTAGATCTTGTTCACATCCTTGAGCATCGGTTGGTTGGCTTCGAAGATCTTCTGGTATTTGTTGGCGTCGCCGTACACGCGTTTGGAAATCGCGCTGAGGGTATCGCCCTTTTCCACGGTGACGAAGCGCGCGGCCTGGGCCACCGGCCCGGTCACGGTAATCTGATCGTCGACGCTGGCCACGCCCTCGATGTTGCCGGCGGCGAGGATGATTTTCTCCTTCTCCTCCTGGCTGGCAACCTCGCCTTTGAGGATGACCTTGTCGCCCTCGACCGTGGCAGTGATGTTAGGGTTACCCAGGCCGACATTTTCCACGTGTTGTTTCAACTGCTCTTCGGCCTTGGCATTGCCCGGCGTGAGCAGGTCGATCAATTTCTCACCGGCTTCCTTGACGAAACTGAACAGGCTCATGGTGCGCTCCTTGTTGAGGTAAACCTTGGATCCGCAAGTCTAGGCCATGATCGCCACCTGCGCCTGGCTGCGACCAATCGACGCGGTCTATCAGGGCATAGACCCTAGCGATTAGACGCGCGCGCCGTCGCGGCCTAGGCTTGTGCTATCAAACAGCCGCCAACCGTCCGCCTACGATGCCAAGCAAACCGCCGGTCTGCACTGCCTCCACACCCTTGGCCCTGCCGGCCGCCAGCAACACCTACGACTACGTCCAGCTCAGCGACGCTCAGGGTGCCTGCACGCCACTGGCCGAAGAGGTTGCCCTGGCCATCGTCTATAACGGCCTCAACCAGGCAGTGATGCTGGTCAGCCCCACCGACCTCGAAGACTTCGCCGTGGGTTTCAGCGTCGGCAGCGGCATTGTCGACGGCACCGCAGAAATCTACGACCTCAAGCTCTCGGGCAGCGGCTCGGCGCTGTACGCCGATCTGGAAATTTCCAGCCGCGCGTTCTGGAACCTGAAGAACCAGCGCCGCCAGCTAGCCGGTACCAGCGGCTGCGGCCTATGTGGGGTCGAGGCCCTGGAACAGGCCCTGCCGGACTTGTCGGTCTTGCCTGGCGCGCCATTGCCGCCGGCGCAGTGGCTGGTCGGCCTGCGCGAGCGCATCGATGCATTCACGCCGCTGGGCCAGCACTGCGGCGCGGTACACGCGGCGTTGTTCATGAACGGCGCAGGCGAACTGCTGATGGGCCGCGAAGACATCGGCCGGCACAACGCCCTCGACAAACTGATTGGCGCCCTGCTGCGCCAGCGCATCAGCACCGCTGGCGGCCTGGCCATCGTCACCAGCCGTTGCAGCCTGGAGCTGATCCAAAAGGTGCTGCGTGCCGGCATACAGACCCTGGTGAGCCTTTCTGCGCCCACCGGCCTTGCCCTGCAGTGGGCGCGCAAGCACAACCTCAACCTCATTCATCTGCCCAAACACAGCGCACCGCGGGTCTACAGCCCAGCGGCGGAGTCGTAACTGTCGTGACCTCGTACCAGCAACTTCCAGACAACGCCCCAGCTTCCACCCCTCGCTACAAGCCCTACCACGGCCCCGCCGGCGGCTGGGGTGCGTTGCGCAGCGTGGCCAAGGCCTGGGTGGGCAGTGACAACGCACTGAAGAACATCCGTGCCCTGCTCAAGACCAACCAGAACGGCGGATTCGACTGCCCCGGCTGCGCCTGGGGCGACTCGCCCGAAAGCGGCATGGTCAAGTTCTGCGAAAACGGCGCCAAGGCGGTCAACTGGGAAGCCACCAAACGTCGGGTAGATGCCGCGTTCTTCGCGCGCTACAGCGTCAGCGCGTTGCTCCAGCAAAGCGATTACTGGCTGGAGTATCAAGGACGCCTTACCGAGCCGATGGTCTACGACCCTCTGAGCGATCGCTACCAGCCGATCAGCTGGGACGCGGCCTTCGCCCTGATCGCCCGCGAGCTGAACAAACTCGCCACCCCGGACCAGGCGGAGTTCTACACTTCGGGCCGGGCCAGCAATGAAGCGGCCTACCTCTACCAGCTGTTCGTGCGGGCCTATGGCACCAACAACTTCCCCGACTGCTCGAACATGTGCCACGAGGCCAGCGGCGTGGCCTTGGGGCAAAGTGTCGGGGTTGGCAAAGGCACCGTGACCTTCGATGACTTCGAGCATGCCGATGCCATCTTCGTCTGGGGCCAGAATCCTGGCACCAACCATCCGCGCATGCTCGACCCGCTGCGCGATGCCGTGAAGCGCGGCGCCCAGGTGGTCTGCGTCAACCCGCTCAAGGAGCGTGGCCTGGAGCGCTTCCAGCACCCGCAGAACCCGCTGGAGATGCTCACCAACAGCGATCGTCCGACCAACACCGCGTTCTTCCGCCCGGCCCTGGGCGGCGACATGGCGCTGCTGCGCGGCATGGCCAAATTCGTGCTGCAATGGGAGCGTGAAGCGCAGGCCAAGGGTGAAGCGGCCGTACTCGATCATGTGTTCATCGCCGAACACGGGCATGGGGTAGACGAATACCTGGCGGCTGTCGATGCCACGTCCTGGGAGCACATCCAGCAGCAGTCCGGGCTGGCGCTTGCCGACATCGAACTGGCCGCACGCATGTACTGCCGCGCCAAGCGAGTGATCATGTGCTGGGCGATGGGCATCACCCAACACCGCCACTCGGTGCCGACCATCCAGGAGATCGTCAACCTGCAGATGCTGCGCGGCAATATCGGCGTACCCGGCGCCGGCCTGTGCCCGGTGCGCGGCCACAGCAATGTCCAGGGCGACCGCACCATGGGCATCAACGAACGTCCACCGGTGGCCCTGCTCGATGCCATCGAGAAACGCTTCAACTTCCGCGTACCCCGGCATAACGGCCACAACACGGTCGAGGCGATCCACGCCATGCTCGACGGCCGCGCCAAGGTGTTCATCGGCCTCGGTGGCAACTTCGCCCAGGCCACGCCGGACACCGAGCGCACTGCCCAGGCCCTGCGCAACTGCGAGCTGACGGTGCACATCAGTACCAAGCTCAACCGTAGCCACCTGATCCACGGCAAGCAGGCGCTGATCCTGCCGTGCCTGGGCCGCACCGACATCGACCTGCAAGCCGAAGGGCCACAGGCGGTGACCGTGGAAGATTCCTTCAGCATGGTCCACGCCTCCAATGGCCAGCTCAAGCCGCTGTCCACGCAGATGCGTTCGGAGCCGGCCGTAGTGGCCAGTATCGCGGCCGCAACCCTGGGCAAGCAGCCGGTCGATTGGCACTGGTTGGTGGCCGACTACGCGCGCATTCGCGACTTGATCGGCGACACCATTGCGGGCTTTGCCGACTTCAACCAGCGCCTGGCCCACCCCGGCGGCTTCTACCTGGGCAATAGCGCCGGTAGCCGTCAGTGGACGACTGCCAGCGGCCGCGCCAACTTCAAGGCCAACCTGCTTCCGGACACCCTGCTCGACGAGCGCGTACGCGCCAGCGGCCAGGTGCCTGACCTGATCATGCAGTCGATGCGCTCTCACGATCAGTACAACACCACCATTTATGGCCTCGATGATCGCTACCGTGGCGTTCGCGGCCAGCGCGACGTGCTGTTCGCCAACGAAGCCGACATCATCCGCCTGGGCTTTCAGCCGGGGCAGAAGGTCGATATCGTTTCACTTTGGGGTGATGAGCATGTGCGCCGTGTGCAGGGCTTCACCCTGCTGGCGTTCGATATTCCGGCCGGGCAAGCGGCGGCCTATTATCCGGAAGTGAACCCATTGATTCCGCTGGAAAGCATCGGTGAAGGTAGCCACACGCCGACCTCGAAATTCGTCGCCATCAAGCTTGAGCGTGCCTCGGACAACGGCCGGATCGTGTAACGCCCGGTAGGTTGCGCAACCACGAAAAAAGCCCTGTACCGCGAGGTTCAGGGCTTTGTCCTAATTACCTAGGACAACCGAAAATGGTTTAAGTTTCATAGCAAATACAACAACTTAGCTAATTGTGTACAACTCGTGTTACTCGTCGGATTTTCGTTGCCAGGCGCCCGCCATCGCTGCAAATTCGCCTCGTCATCCCTCTGAGGCTCTCTTGATGAAGAAGTACTCCTCGATTCTGTTGTTGTCTTTCAGCTTGCTCAGCGGCGTTGCCATGGCTGGCGGCTCCACCGAGGCCGGCATTGGCGGCGCATTGGGTGGGGTACTCGGCTCCGTCGTGGGCAACTCCATCGGCGGTAGCACCGGTGGCGCCATCGGCGCAGGCCTGGGCGGCGCTGCCGGCGGTGCCCTGGGTGCCGACAAGCGTCAGCGTGGCGAAGCGGCAATCGGCGGTGCGTTGGGCGCTGCCGGCGGTAACGTGGTCGGTCGCTCGGTCGGCGGCACCACCGGTAGCTACATCGGTGCAGCCGCAGGCGGCGGCGCTGGTGGCGCGCTGGGTAACTACATGGGCAACAAGGCCGATGAAGACGAGCGCCACGAGAACCGTCGCTACCGTCGCGGCTACGACGACGACCGTCGCCACTGGGACCGTGGCCACCACTACGGCCATCGCAAGCACAAGCGCCACGGGCGCCACTGATAGCTCAGCGCAGCTGCAGGTCGAAAGCCCCACCCAGAAGGTGGGGCTTTTTCATACCTGCGGATCCAGGCGTAAACCTGCGAGCCGTGTCTGCAGGCTTTCTGGCAGCGGCACCGGGCGGCCACTGGCGCGCTCGATGAACACCTGGACCACGCTGCCCGCTGCGCAGGCATCCGCTTCACCCGGGCGGTACAGGGCCAGGCGGTATTCCACCGTGCTGCCGACCAGGCGGGTCACGCCGAGGCCGACTTCCAGCACATCCGGAAATCCCGGCAGGGCGAAGAAGTCCGCGGCCGAGCTGACCACGAACGCAGCCAGCTCGCCGTCGCGCAGGTCGAGATCCGCCTGCTCGAGCAGAAACGCTTGGATGGCGGCCTCGAAAAACCCATGCACCGTGGCGCCCGCGATATGGCCGTTGAGGTCGTTATCCTGCGGTCGCGTGAGGATCGGGTGAAAGTGCCGGAAGGCCGTGCGGCCGGGGGATTCGGTCATCGGTTGAGCGCCTGTCTTCACAATCGGTGCCGACAGTGAAACAGAAAATGCCGACCGATGCAGAGACTGCTGCCCTGCGCAGCGAACGCCGCCCATGAAAAAGCCGCCCCGAAGGGCGGCTCTCTGGGTACTGCTGGCGCCAGCTTAGAGCTGAGGACCGGCGGCTTTGATGGCGTCGGAAACTTCGAACTTCTTGAAGTTTTCGATGAACAGTTTGGCCAGGCCCTGAGCCGCCTCGTCATAGGCAGCTTTGTCTGCCCAGGTCGCGCGTGGGTTGAGCAGCTCGGTGTCAACGCCCGGAACGGCCTTGGGCACGTCCAGGTTGATGATGTCCAGGTGCTCGGTTTCAGCGCCGACCAGAGCGCCGCTCTGAATGGCAGCGATAACGCCACGGGTGGTCGGGATGCTGAAGCGCTTGCCCACGCCGTAGCCACCGCCGGTCCAACCGGTGTTGACCAGGTAGACCTTGGAGCCGAAGGCGTTGATACGCTTGATCAGCAGCTCGGCATACTCGCCAGCAGGACGTGGGAAGAACGGGGCGCCGAAGCAGGTGGAGAAGGTCGACTTGATGCCGCCGCCCGAACCCATTTCGGTAGAACCAACCAGCGCGGTGTAGCCGGACAGGAAGTGATAGGCCGCCTGCTCGTTGTTCAGGATCGATACCGGTGGCAGCACGCCTGTCAGGTCGCAGGTCAGGAAGATGACCGCATTAGGCTCGCCACCCAGATTGGCTTCGGCACGTTTGGCAACGTGCTCCAGCGGGTAGGCCGCGCGGCTGTTCTGGGTCAGGCTGACATCGGCATAGTCGGCATGCTTGTTGGCGTCGAGCACGACGTTTTCCAGCACAGCGCCATGCTTGATGGCTTTCCAGATGACCGGCTCGTTCTTCTCGGACAGGTCGATGCACTTGGCGTAGCAGCCGCCTTCCATGTTGAACACGACGCCTTCGCCCCAACCGTGCTCGTCATCGCCGATCAGGTAGCGGCTTTCGTCGGCCGACAGGGTGGTCTTGCCGGTACCGGACAGGCCGAAGAACAGGGTCACATCGCCTTCTTCGCCGATGTTGGCAGCGCAGTGCATCGGCAGCACGTCGGCGGCCGGCAGCAGGAAGTTCTGCACCGAGAACATGGCTTTCTTCATTTCGCCGGCGTAGCGCATGCCAGCGATCAGCACCTTCTTCTGGGCGAAGTTGATGATCACGCAGCCGTCGGAGTTGGTGCCGTCGCGCTCAGGTTCGCAGACGAAGTTGGCGACGTTGAGGATCTGCCACTGGTCGCGACCGGCCGGGTTGAACTGGCCTGGCTCGGGGTTGATGAACAGGCAACGGCCGAACAGGTTCTGCCAGGCGGTTTGCGTGGTCATTTTCACCGGCAGGTAGTGCTCGGCAGCAGCCCCTACGTGAACGTAGGAAACGAAGTGATCCTGGGCGTTGTTGAACGCCTCGACGCGAGCCCACAGGGCATCGAACTTGTCGGCCGGGAACTTGCGGTTGATCGGGCCCCAGGCGATGGCGTCCTGAGTGGAAGGTTCTTCGACGATGAATCGATCTGCCGGCGAGCGGCCAGTACGATGGCCGGTTTCGACCACCAGTGCGCCCGTATCGGCCAGCACGCCTTCACCGCGTTGCAGCGCTTCTTCAACCAGCTTATCGACGCTCAGGTCGGTGTACACGGTGTTGTTGGCTTGCGTCATGAGATACCCCATCCGGCCCGAGGCCGAGTGCTCCAAACGTTTTGTAGTTGTCTCGAAAAAACTACTACAGCGAAAAAAGTGGCCGGATTATGCCAGAAACGCCCAAAAAAAGTAGGCCCCTCCTGTCAGATCTGCGCTTTTGCGCAATTCGACAGGAGATTCCCCTGTAGTTAAACGTTTCAGTGGCGAGTTTCTGACGCCGCTTCTGTGCCGCCACCGGCAAACAGTTGCGCCACATCGCTCGCATCGAAGAAATAGCGTTCGTTGCAGAACTGGCAATCGATCTCGACCTTGCCGCCGCACTCCTCGACCAGTGCCTTGGCATCTTGCTCGCCCAGACTGACCAGAGCATTGCCGGAACGTTCGCGCGAGCAGCTGCAGTTGAAGCGCAGCGGGTGGGTATCGAACAGGCGCACGGCGTCTTCGTGGTACAGGCGGTGCAGCAGGGTTTCGTTGTCCAGGCGCCACTCCTCGGGCTTGAGTGTGCTGGCCAATGCCACCACGTGCTGCCAGCTTTCCTCGCGCTCCTCATCGTCGGGCTGGCGATCGCGCGGCAGCTGCTGCAGCAGCAAGCCACGCGCCTTGCCATCCTGGGCATTGAGCCAGAAACGGGTATTGAGCTGCTGCGACTGCACGAAGTAGTTGGTGAAGCACTCCGACAGGGTGGCGCCGTCGAGATCGACGGTGCCCTGGTAGCGCTGGCCTTTGACCGGGTCGATGGTCAAGGTCAGGTGGCCGTCGGGCATCAGTTGCGAAAGAGTGGCATCGGCCGGGATCTGCTCGGCCTCATAGCGGGCCATGCCGCGGATATCGCGCTCACCTGAGCATTCGACCATCAACAGCGGAATCGGCCCGGCCGAGCGTGCCTGCAGAATCAGCAAGCCGTCGAATTTCATTGCGCCGACCAGCAGGGAAGTGGCGGCCATCAGCTCGCCGAGCAGGGTCTGCACCGGTTGTGGATAGGCATGACGCGCCAGCACCGCGGCGTAGCTGTCATCGAGAGACACCCACTCGCCGCGCACATCGCGCTCGTCGAAGATGAAACGTTGGGTGAAATCGGTATCTGGCATATCGCTCATAGGTTTTGGCTATCTAAAAAATGATGACAAAATGGTTACATCGGATGTCGGGTTTGCCGATGTCCAATGGCGGAGCGTTCTTGAGACGCTCCGGGTCCTGTTTGAAATAGAGGTATTTTATGGACAATCCACCGCTGTTCCAAGCAAGGTGGTCCTGGGGTCCCTTGGCAGTCTGCACGCTGCTGCCCATCGCCCTACTGTGTTTCTGGTTGTGGCCTTTTGGCCAGATCTTGTGCCTGACTTTCGACGAGTGGCTGTTCCACAGCCTCAACGCACCGTTGGCCGACAATACGCTGTGGCGCACGATCTGGACGGTTGGCAGCCTGCGCCCGTTCGACATCGTCGTCGGCCTGATCCTGCTCGCCGTGCTGATCCGTGGCGACTGGGTGTTCAAGGCAGGCCAGGTGCGTCAGGCGTTGTTTGCCTTTCTGGTCACGCTGATCCTGTTAGTGGTGATTCGCGCGCTGTTTTCCAAGTGGGTCGATGCAATGGGTTGGCAGCATGACAGCCCGTCCATGGTGTTCGACAACGCCGTGCACCTGAGCGACTACTACCCGAATCTGGAAAAGGCCTGGGAATTGAAAGACCGCTCCAGCAAGAGTTTCCCAGGCGATCACGCCTCGGTGCTGTTGATCTGGGCCTTGTTCATGAGTCTGTTCAGCCGGCGCCTGGTGCAACACCTGGTGATCTGGGGTCTGGCCTTGCTGTTCATGCTGCCGCGCCTGGTGGCGGGCGCGCACTGGGGGCAGGACGACTACATCGGCGGTCTGCTGATGGCCGTGCTGGCGCTGGGCTGGAGCTGTCACACGCCGCTGGCGGCCAAGAGCAGTGCGGCGCTGGTGCGCTGGACGGCGCCGCTGTTCGCCCTGGGCCGCAAGATACCATTGATCGGCCGCCTGGCCGTGATGCGTTGACTGTACGACGGGGTCGCAGCGCGGCCCCGTCTGCTTTCACTCGAAGCTGCCATGCAGCTGATGGATCTGGCGCCGCTGCTTCTTGTTCGGTCGCCCATCGGTGGTCACGCCCATCGCCCCGGCCTTGCGCAGCTGCGCAGCCTGTTCGCGGCGCTGGATACTGGCTTCGGTTTCCTCATACAGCGTCTGCGCCTCAGGCGCACCCCGGCGCACCAGCGACAGTGCCTTGACCACCACGGTGCGCTCATCGAAACCTGTGCGCAGCACGAATTCATCGCCCACCCGTGGCTCCTTGCCAGGTTTGCAGCGCTCGCCGCGGCAATGCACCTTGCCGCTCTCGATGGCCGCCTTGGCCAAGGCGCGGGTTTTATAAAAGCGCGCCGCCCACAACCATTTGTCCAGACGGATCTTGTCATCGTCCTCGGCTTTTTGTGCCATGTCGTTTCCTCGAATACAGTCGTTCATCGAACTGTACTACCGTAACGGACGGATGCAAAAAGTCGCGGGCCTGCTTACAGTTCACCACCTTACCCACAGGGTGTGCTTAGTGAAGAAATTTGACCATCTGACGGTGATCGGCCTGCGCGAGTGGGTGGCGCTGCCCGACCTTGGCGTCGCCGGCCTGCGCGCCAAGATCGACACCGGCGCCAGCACCTCCAGTCTGCATGCGACCGACATCGAGCCCTTCGAGCGCGACGGCGAGCCCTGGGTCCGCTTCACTGCGCACCTGGGCTCGGTGGTGCAGCTGCGTCATCGCCGCTGCGAGGCACCGCTGGTGACGATGAAAACCATCAAGAGCTCCAACGGTCACGCGCAAATCCGCTATGTCATTCGCACCGCGCTGGCACTGGGCGATGCGGTATGGGAAATCGAATTCACCCTGGCGTGCCGCAAGAGCATGCGTTACCGCCTGCTGCTGGGCTCCAAAGCCCTCATCCAGGGGCAACTTGTGGTCAACCCGGGGCTCAAATACGTGCAAGACAAACCGGCCTATCCGGCCACCCTCTCTCCTGTCACAGGTGCTGCATGAAGATCGCTGTGCTTTCGCGCAATCCGCGTCTGTATTCCACCCGCCGCCTGGTCGAAGCCGGCACCCAGCGGGGCCACGAAATGGTGGTGATCGATACCTTGCGGGCCTACATGAACATTGCCAGCCACAAGCCGCAGATCCATTACCGAGGCAAACCGCTGGAAGGGTTCGATGCGGTCATCCCGCGCATCGGTGCTTCCGTGACGTTCTATGGCTGCGCGGTGCTGCGCCAATTCGAGATGATGGGCGTCTACCCACTGAACGAATCGGTGGCGATCGCCCGCTCGCGTGACAAGCTGCGTTCGCTGCAGTTGCTGTCACGCCGCGGCATCGGCCTGCCGATCACCGGCTTTGCGCATTCGCCGGACGATATCCCCGACCTGATCCAGATGGTCAATGGCGCACCCCTGGTGATCAAGGTGCTCGAAGGCACCCAAGGCATCGGCGTGGTGCTGTGCGAAACGACCAAGGCCGCCGAGTCGGTGATCGAGGCGTTCATGGGCCTGAAGCAGAACATCATGGTGCAGGAGTACATCAAGGAAGCGGGCGGCGCCGATATCCGTTGCTTCGTGGTGGGCGACAAGGTGATCGCGTCGATGAAGCGTCAGGCCAAGCCAGGGGAGTTTCGTTCAAACCTGCACCGCGGCGGCGTGGCCAGCCTGATCAAGATCACCCCGGAGGAGCGCATGACGGCGATCCGCGCGGCCAAGGTCATGGGCCTGAGCGTGGCAGGCGTGGATATCCTGCGCTCGAACCACGGGCCATTGGTGATGGAAGTCAATTCTTCACCGGGCCTGGAGGGCATCGAAGTGACCACCTCCAAGGATGTGGCAGGCATGATCATCGAGCATCTGGAAAAGCACGGCGTGCCGAACCAGACCCGCACCAAGGGCAAGGGCTGACACGAACGAGCGGCCCGGTCGCGCTTTCAAGGCGACCGGGCCGCTAGTCCTTACACCGCGTTACGCGGCAGCAGCAGCCCCAATGGCAAGCGCACTCGCGCTTCGATGCCGCCACCGGAACGGTTGCGCAGCTCGACATTGCCACCATGCTGTGCGGCGATGCGCTTGACGATGGCAAGCCCCAGGCCAGTGCCTTTGCCTCCCCGCGCGCGGTCGCCACGAATGAACGGGTTGAAGATGGTTTCCAGCTCGGACTCGTCGATCCCGGTGCCGCGGTCGAGCACGCTGAGCACCACATAGGGCGCGCTCTCGTCGCCCGACACATAAGCGGCCACCTCCACGCCCTTGCCAGCATGGTGCAGCGCATTGCCGATCAGGTTGTCGAGCATGCGCTTGAGCGAAACCCGGCGCAGCGGGAACGGCGGGATAGGCTCGAGGCACAGGCGCACGCGCTCTTCTGGCTGGTTGTAGGGCGCTACTACTTCACGCACCAGGTGGGCCAGGTCGACCTCTTCGACTGGCTCGTCCCGGCCATCGCGGATAAACGCCAGGAACTGATCGAGAATCGCGTCCATGTCCTCGATATCGCGCACCATATCGTCACTCAGCTCGCTGTCGCTGCCCAGCAACGAGAGCGACAGGCGCAGGCGCGTCAGTGGCGTGCGCAGGTCGTGGGACACGCCGGCCAACATCAGTTCGCGCTCTCGACCGGCTTGTTCGACGTCCTCGGCCATTTGATTGAAGGCGCGGTACACCTCGGTCATCTCGCTCGGCGTATCGCTGATCGGCAGGCGCACGCTGCGCCCCTGGCCCAGTTGCCGCGCAGCGAACACCAGGCGCTTGAGCGGCTGGTTGAGCTGACGTACGAAAATCCACGCCGACGCCGTGGACAGTAAACCGATTGCCAGGAACCACCCCAGCACGTTCCAGATTTTTTGCCCGCGCAGCGGGTGCGGATACAACGGCACTTTCAGCCAGCCCGGGCCCAGGCTCGGCGCATTCACCCACAGCGCCGGCGGGGCATGGATGCGCAGGCGCACTTCGGTGTCTTCACCCAGTTCGGCCTGCATCTGGCGCTGGTAGATTTCGCTGTAAGGCCAGTGTTGCTCGCCCTCCGGCACGCCCGAACCCGTCACGCGGATCAGGCCAGCGGCCTCGGCGATCTTGTCCCGGTTTTCTTCGTCGGCCGCCCAATAGGCGCGCAGGGTCAGCGCAACGCCGTGGCTGTACTGGCGATCGACCAGCACGTCCTCGTTCATTAGGAGGTACACCAGCGTCAATGCCTTGGAAAACAGCACGACGATCAGCACCAGCCACAGCGTGCGGGCGAAGAAGCTCTGCGGGAACCACAGCGGCGTTTTCATCGACGACGCTGCATCATTTGCCGGCGTTTCCGTCTGGCACGAACACGTAGCCCACACCCCACACCGTCTGGATATAGCGCGGCTTGGACGGGTCCGGTTCGATCATGCGGCGCAGACGCGAAATCTGCACGTCGATGGAGCGCTCCAGTGCATCCCACTCGCGGCCACGCGCCAGGTTCATCAGCTTGTCGCGGGTCAGCGGCTCGCGCGCATGCATGACCAGGGCCTTGAGCACGGCGAATTCGCCGGTGGTGAGCATGTGCACTTCGTCGCCACGCTTGAGTTCGCGGGTCGCCAGCGACAGCTCGTAGTCGCCGAACGTGACCGACTCGTCCTCGCTGCCTGGGGCACCAGGCACGCTCGGCGCCTGGCGGCGCAACACGGCCTTGACCCGCGCCATCAGCTCGTCGGGGTTGAAAGGCTTGCCCAGGTAGTCGTCGGCGCCCAGCTCCAGGCCCTTGATGCGGCTGAGCTCGTCACCCTTGGCGGTGAGCATGATGATCGGGATCTGGTTGTTCGACTGGCGCAGGCGCTTGCACGCCGAGAGGCCGTCTTCGCCTGGCAGCATCAGGTCGAGCACCACCAGGTTGAACACCTCGCGTTGCAGCAGGCGGTCCATCTGTTCGGTATTGGGCACCGCACGGGCGCGATAGCCCTTGCTGGTGAAGAAACGCTCCAGCAGGCTGCTCAGCCCCGGATCGTCGTCGACGATGAGAATCTTGTCACCTTCAGCGGTGTTCGCAGTGCCGGTCATGAATAACTCCTCTGATGTCGCCGCGCATTATGGCGTAGCCAATGCTGCCCGTTGCGTGAGCATTGTTAGCAGATTTTTCCCCGGGCGCCACTGCCGGGTGGCCGGGCGCCATCACCGCAAGGCGCTGGCGATGGGTATAATGCGCCGCTTCGATCCAGCGCCACTGGGCCAATGCCCCTGCGGCGCCCCCGTATTCACAAATGTCAGGTGGTTCACATGGACAGCATCAACAGCCGTATCGCCGAAGAACTGGGCGTACGCCCCCAGCAGGTCGAGGCGGCCGTGGGCTTGTTGGACGAAGGCTCGACCGTGCCCTTCATTGCCCGTTATCGCAAGGAAGTCACCGGCAGCCTCGACGACACCCAGTTGCGCCATCTGGAAGAACGCCTGCGTTACCTGCGTGAGCTCGACGACCGCCGCGCCAGCATCCTCTCCAGCATCGAGGAGCAGGGCAAGCTGACCCCCGAGCTGGCCCGCGAGATCAAGCTGGCCGATACCAAGACCCGCCTCGAAGACCTCTACCTGCCGTACAAGCAGAAGCGCCGCACCAAGGGCCAGATCGCCCTGGAAGCCGGCCTTGGCGAGCTGGCCGACGGCCTGTTCGAAAACCCCGCCCTGGCCCCTGAAAGCGAAGCCGCGCGTTTCGTCGATGCCGAAAAAGGCGTTGCCGATGTAAAAGCGGCGCTCGAAGGCGCCAAGTACATCCTCATGGAGCGCTTCGCCGAAGATGCCGCCCTGCTCGACAAGCTGCGCAACTTCCTCAAGCAGGAAGCCGTGCTCAGCGCGCGCGTGGTGGCTGGCAAGGAAGACGAAGGCGCGAAGTTCCGCGATTACTTCGCCCATGACGAGCTGCTGCGCAATGCCCCCTCGCACCGTGCCCTGGCGATCTTCCGTGGCCGCAACGAAGGCGTATTGAGCGCCTCGCTCAAGGTCGGCGAGGAGCTGCCCGGAACCCTGCACCCGTGCGAGCTGATGATCGGCCAGCATGTCGGCATCGAGAACCGCGGTCGGGCGGCCGACAAGTGGCTCGGCGAAGTGGTGCGTTGGACCTGGAAGGTCAAGCTCTACACCCACCTGGAAACCGACCTGTTCGGCGAGCTGCGCGACAACGCCGAGGGCGAGGCCATCAACGTCTTCGCCCACAATCTGCACGACTTGCTGCTGGCCGCACCGGCAGGCCCGCGGGCGACGCTGGGCTTCGACCCGGGCCTGCGCACCGGCTGCAAGATCGCCGTGGTCGATGCCACCGGCAAGTTGCTCGACTACACCACGGTCTACCCGCATGCGCCGAAGAACGAATGGGATCGCACCCTCTCGGTGATGGCGGCGCTGTGCGCCAAGCACTCGGTCGAATTGATCGCCATCGGCAACGGCACCGCCAGCCGCGAGAGCGACAAGCTGGTGGCAGACCTGGTCAAGAAATACCCAGCGCTGAACATCACCAAGATCATGGTTTCCGAAGCCGGCGCCTCGGTGTATTCGGCTTCCGAGCTGGCTGCCCGCGAATTCCCCGACCTCGACGTCTCGATCCGTGGCGCGGTGTCGATCGCCCGGCGTCTGCAGGACCCCCTGGCCGAGCTGGTCAAGATCGACCCGAAATCCATTGGCGTCGGCCAATACCAGCACGATGTCTCGCAGGTGAAACTGGCGCGCGGCTTGGACGCGGTGGTCGAAGACTGTGTGAACGCCGTGGGCGTGGACGTCAACACGGCCTCGGTGGCGCTGCTGACGCGCATCTCCGGCCTCAATGCGACCCTGGCCCAGAACATCGTCGCGCACCGCGACGCCAATGGCCCGTTCGCCACCCGAGCGGCGCTGAAAAAGGTCAGCCGCCTGGGCGAGAAGACCTTCGAGCAGGCGGCCGGCTTCTTGCGTGTGATGAATGGCAGCAACCCGCTGGACGCCTCGGCCGTGCACCCTGAAGCCTACCCGCTGGTACAGCGCATCGCCGCCGACACCGACCGCGACATTCGCTCGCTGATCGGTGACAGCAGCTTCCTCAAGCGACTGGACCCGAAGACGTTCACCGATGAAACCTTCGGCTTGCCCACCGTCACCGACATCCTCCAGGAACTGGACAAGCCTGGCCGCGACCCGCGTCCTGAGTTCAAGACCGCCACCTTCCAGGATGGCGTCGAGGACCTCAAGGACCTGCAGCCGGGCATGATTCTCGAAGGCGTAGTGACCAACGTCACCAACTTCGGTGCTTTCGTCGACATCGGCGTGCACCAGGATGGCCTGGTACACATCTCGGCGTTGTCGGAGAAGTTCGTCAAGGATCCCCGCGAAGCGGTCAAGGCCGGCGATGTGGTGAAGGTCAAGGTCATGGAAGTGGATATCCCGCGCAAGCGCGTCGGCCTGTCGATGCGCATGGGCGACACCCCGGGTGAAAAGGTCGAGGGCAACCGCGGTGGCAGCCGTGGCGGCGCCGGCAACCGCCAGCAACCAGCGCCGCGGGCGCGTGAAACCGCCGCCGCTGCGCCGAGCAACAACGCCATGGCCGCACTGTTCGCCAATGCCAAGCAACTGAAGAAGAAATAGGCCCGTCACGCCCTGCCCTGGGCGGGTCGACGTCGACGTAGCTCAAGGCGACAAGCGCGTCGCCATGGCTAGGGAACCTTCACGGTTCTCTAGCTCACCAAGGGGTAACTGCGGTATTTTTCGGCAGTGGTTGGCACTGCCGGAACCGCGTAAACCAGGCGACAACGCCAGTTCCTTTCTTCCTACCCTTGTAGACCGTCATTTCTACCCCCATATTGGGGCGACTGATGCGTGAAGGAATACACCTTGAGCGACCTCCTCAACCGCCGCCTGAGCCTGCTCGGCGCCAATCTTCCCCTGCTCGAGCAGTGCCTGCACGGTATTGAGCGCGAATGCCTGCGCGTAACCGATGAGGGCCGCCTGGCCCAGACCCCGCATCCCGAAGCGCTGGGATCGGCGCTGACTAACGAGCAGATCACCACCGATTATTCCGAATCGCTGCTGGAATTCATCACCCCGGCCCTGGCCGATCCGGCGCAGGTGCTCGAAAGCCTCGAACAGACGCACCGCTTCGTCTACAGCAAGCTTGCCCACGAGTACTTGTGGAGCCCTTCGATGCCGTGCACCCTGCCGGCAGAAGAAGACATCCCGATAGCCGAGTACGGCAGCTCCAACATCGGCAAGCTCAAGCATGTCTACCGCAAGGGCCTGGCCCTGCGCTACGGGCGCACCATGCAGTGCATCGCCGGTATCCATTACAACTTCTCGTTGCCTGAAGCGCTGTGGCCGTTGCTGCGCGATGCCGAAGGCGACCAGCAGAGCGATCGCGAGTACCAGTCTTCTGCGTACATCGCGCTGATTCGTAACTTCCGCCGCTACAGCTGGCTGCTGATGTACCTGTTCGGGGCATCGCCTGCACTAGACAAAGGTTTCCTGCGCGGTCGCCCGCATCAGCTCGAAGAGCTCGACGCCGATACCCTCTACCTGCCTTACGCCACCAGCCTGCGCATGAGCGATCTGGGCTACCAGAGCAACGCCCAGGCTGGCCTGACGCCGTGCTACAACAACCTGGCCAGCTACACCGACAGCCTGCGCAAGGCCGTCGGCACGCCCTACCCGCCCTACGTCGAAGTCGGTACCCACGTCGATGGCGAGTGGGTGCAGTTGAACACCAACATCCTGCAGATCGAGAACGAGTACTACTCGAACATCCGCCCGAAACGGGTCACCTACACCGGCGAGCGGCCGATCCAGGCCTTGACCTCGCGTGGCGTGCAGTACGTCGAGGTGCGCTGCCTGGACATCAACCCGTTCCTGCCGGTCGGCATCGACCTGACCGAAGCACGCTTTCTCGATGCCTTCCTGTTGTTCTGCGCGCTGGATGAAAGCCCGCAGCTGGACAACGCCGAATGCGGCCAATGCACGCATAACTTCCTGGCCGTGGTCAAGGAAGGCCGGCGTCCGGGGTTGCAGTTGCAGCGCCATGGTCAGCCGGTCGCGCTCAAGGAATGGGCCAGCGCCCTGCTGGCCGACATCGGCCAACTGGCGCAACTGCTCGACCAGGCCCACGGCGGCGATGCCCATGCCAAGGCCATGGAAGCGCAGCAGGCCAAGGTCGACGACCCGTCGCTGACGCCTTCTGCGCAAGTGCTGGCGCGCATGACCGAACACGACGAGAGCTTCATCGCCTTCTCCCTGCGCCAGAGCCGCCTGCACGCCGAGAGCTTCCGCGAACAGCCGCTGCCAGCCGAGCAGCAGGCGCATTTCGAAACCCTCGCCCGTGAATCGCTGGCCAAGCAGGCTGAACTTGAGCAAGAGGAGGTCGGCGACTTCGACCTGTTCGTCGGCGCCTACCAGGCTAGCATCCTGGCAATCAGCAACTGATGAACCGTGTCGCCGCCCCGCGCCGACCGCGCGCCAGTAGCCAGGCGAGGATCGAAGCGATTCTGGCTGCGGCGCGGGCGTTGCTGGCCGAGCATGGGATGGCGGCGCTGTCGATCTACAGCGTGGCCGAACGGGCGCAGATTCCGCCGTCGTCGGTGTACCACTTTTTCGCCAGCGTGCCGTCCCTGCTCGAAGCCTTGACCGGCGATGTGCACCGGACGTTTCGCGAAGCCTTGAGCGCGCCGATCGACAGCAGTGCGTTCAACACCTGGCATGAACTGGCGCGACTGATCGAACAGCGCATGCTGGATATCTATCACCAGGACACTGCCGCACGGCAGCTGATCCTGGCCCAGCATGGGCTTAGCGAAGTGGTGCAGGCCGACCGTCACCACGACCTGGAACTGGGCGAACTGATGCACAGGCTGTTCGACCAGCACTTCCATTTGCCGGTGATGCCGCTGGATGTGGATGTGTTCACCCTGGCCATGGAGCTGAGCGACCGGGTGTATGCGCGCTCCATGCAATTGCACGAAAGCATCACCCCACGCATGGCCGAAGAAGGCAAACGCGTGTTCGAGGCTTATCTGGGCCTGTATCTACCGCCCTTTCTGGCCAAGCGACACGCCTGAGCTGCTGGGACTGCCAGGCAGTCCCAGTTCGCGCCATCACAGCTTGGCGATGGACACTTCCGTCGATTTCACGAAGGCAATCACTTCACTGCCCACTTGAAGCTCCAGCTCGCGCACCGAGCGGGTGGTGATCACCGAGGTGACGATGCCCGAGGCGGTTTGCACGTCGATTTCCGACAGAACCGGGCCTTCGAGGATTTCCTTCACGGTGCCTTTGAACTGGTTACGCACGTTGATCGCTTTGATAGTCATGGCTTGATTCCTTCTCGTTGGCGTTGAGTCTGATAGGTAGGGGATTCAGTGCGCCCAACGCAGCTGCGTGGGCAATGGGGCTACAGGGTCGGGCTCGGGCGCGGTGCCCGGCGCCGACAACACACGGTTGAGCACTTCGCTTTCCAGCGCGGCCAGGCGATGCGAACCTCGCGCCCTGGGCCGGGCCAGTTCGACCTCGAGGTCCAGGCCGACTTCGCCGTCCTCGATGAGAATCACCCGGTCGGCGACCGCCACCGCCTCGCTGACGTCATGGGTGACCAGCAGCACGGTAAAGCCATGGGTGCGCCACAGCCGTTCGATCAGTTGCTGCATTTCGATGCGCGTCAGGGCATCCAGCGCGCCGAGCGGTTCATCGAGCAGGAGCAGGCGCGGTTGATGGATCAATGCCCGGGCCAGGGCCACGCGCTGCTTCTGGCCACCTGACAAGCCGGCGGGCCATTCATTGGCGCGATCTGCCAGGCCTACTGCTTCGAGAGCATCGAGGGCGCGCTGGCGCCAGTCACCGGTCAGCCCCAGGCCGACGTTGTCGATGACTTTCTTCCAAGGCAGCAAGCGCGCGTCCTGGAACATCAAGCGGGTTTCTTCGCGGGCGTCGCTCAGCGCGGCGGCACCAGCCAGTAGCTGCCCGGACGTCGGCTGATCGAGCCCGGCCAGCAGGCGCAGCAAGGTGCTCTTGCCACAACCACTGCGGCCCACGATGGCCACGAACTGGCCGGCAGGAATGTGCAGGTCGATGCCCTTGAGCACTTCGCGGGCGCCGAATGCCTTGCGCACGCCCTTGGCCGCCAGGGGGATGCCACGCAACAGGCGTGGCGGCTGATCCTTGAGCACAGTCATGCGCCCTCCTTCTTCGCGGTCTGATAGGCCGGGTGCCAGCGTAGCCATACCCGCTCCAGGCCTCGGGCAGCCAGGTCGGCAAGCTTGCCGAGCACCGCGTACAGGACAATGGCCAGTACCACCACGTCGGTTTGCAGAAATTCACGCGCGTTCATCGCCAGGTAGCCGATGCCGGCGTTGGCCGAAATGGTTTCGGCGACGATCAGGGTCAACCACATGAAGCCCAGGGCGAAGCGCACACCAACCAGAATCGACGGCAGGGCGCCGGGCAGGATCACCTGGCGAAACAGGCCAAACCCGGACAGGCCATAGCTGCGCGCCATTTCCACCAGCGCCGGGTCGACGTTGCGGATACCGTGATAGGTGTTCAGGTAGATCGGGAACAGCGTGCCCAGTGCGACCAGAAAGATCTTCGCCGACTCATCGATGCCGAACCATAGGATCACCAGCGGAATCAACGCCAGGTGTGGCACGTTGCGGATCATCTGCACCGAGCTGTCGAGCAGGCGCTCGCCCCAGTTGGACAGGCCGGTGATGAAGCCCAGCGCCAGGCCCAGGCTGCCGCCAATGACGAAGCCCAACCCGGCACGCCAGCCACTGATGGCCAGGTGGGTCCAGATTTCACCGCTGCGCACCAGCTCGACGCCGGCGCTGACCACCGCGCTCGGTGCCGGCAGGATGCGCGTGGACAGCCAACCGGCGCTGACCGCCAGTTGCCAGATCGCCAGCAGCAATACCGGCAGGGCCCAGGGCGCCAGGCGCTGGCTGAGGGTAGTGGAAGTTGCACGACTCATGATCCGGCCCTCAGCTCTGCGCGACCGACTTGGGCAGGATGTCGTTGGCGACCATCTCGCCGAACGGGCTTACGTAGCCGCCGCTCTTGGCCTGCTCCGGGCGTTGCACGTCCAGGTGCGGGAACAACAGCTCGGCAACCCGGTAGGACTCCTCCAGGTGGGGATAACCCGAGAAGATGAAGGTATCGATACCGAGTGCCGCGTACTCCTTGACCCGGGCAGCCACGGTCGGCCCATCGCCAACCAGCGCGGTGGCGGCGCCACCGCGCACCAGGCCGACGCCGGCCCACAGGTTGGGGCTGACCTCCAGCTTGTCGCGGTTACCGTTGTGCAGGGCCGCCATGCGCTGCTGGCCGACCGAATCGAAGCGTGCCAGCGAGGCCTGGGCCCGGGCGATGGTTTCGTCGTCCAGGTGCGAGATGAGTTTGTCGGCCGCCGCCCAGGCTTGTTCGTTGGTTTCCCGCACGATTACGTGCAGGCGGATGCCGAAGCGGACCTGACGCCCCTGTGCGGCGGCCTTGTCCCGCACCTGGGCGATTTTTTCAGCCACCGCGCTCGGCGGCTCGCCCCAGGTCAGGTACAGCTCGACCTGTTCGGCAGCCAGGTCCTGGGCGGCTTCGGACGAGCCACCGAAATACAGCGGTGGACGCGGCTGCTGGATGGGTGGGTAGAGCAGCTTGGCGCCTTTGACCTGGATGTGCTTGCCGTCATAGTCGACCACTTCCCCTTCGAGCACCTTGCGCCAGATACGGGTGAACTCGACAGACGCCTCGTAGCGTTCCTGATGATTCAGGTGCAGGCCGTCGCCGGCCAGCTCGTCCGGGTCGCCGCCGGTCACCAGGTTGAACAGGGCGCGGCCGTTGGACAGCCGATCCAGGGTTGCCGCCTGGCGCGCGGCCACGGTCGGCGAAATGATGCCCGGGCGCAGGGCGACCAGGAACTTCAGGCGCTGGGTCACCGGGATCAGCGATGCGGCCACCAACCAGGAGTCCTCGCAGGAACGCCCGGTGGGGATCAGCACGCCGCCGAAACCGAGGCGGTCGGCAGCCTGGGCGATCTGTTGCAGGTAACCATGGTCGACCGCGCGGGCGCCGTCGGCGGTGCCGAGGTACTTGCCATCGCCATGGGTGGGCAAGAACCAGAAGATGTTAAGGCTCATTGGAGTTGTCTCCTCAAGGGTAACGCTGGTCAGGGCATGGCCCTGACGCAGGCGAGTCATTCAAGGCGCGCTGGCGACCTTGGCGGGGGGTGTCCAGATCACATCCTTGATACTCAGCGGCTTGGGGATCAGCTTGAGCGCTTGGAAAGTGTCGGCAATCTTCTGCTGCGCTTGCACCACTTGCGGAGTGAGCGGCGCGGCACCGTAGCCCTGGCGCTTGACCGAGGTCAGGGTGATGGCGGCGGGCAGGCCCAGCAGGGGCGCAACCTGATCGGTCACTTGCTGGGGGTTGGCCTGCGACCACTGGCCCACGGCGCGCACTTCGTCGATCAAGGTGCTGATCACTGCCGGGTGCTGGGTGGCGTAGTCCCGGGTCGCCAGGTAGAACTGATGGTTGTCGACCAGGTCCTGACCGTCGCGCAGGGTCCGCGCCTGCAACTGCTGCTCGGCAGCGGCCTGGTAAGGATCCCAGATGACCCAGGCGTCGATGCTGCCGCGCTCGAAGGCGGCGCGGGCGTCGGCCGGGGGCAGGTATACCGGCTGGATATCGCTGTACTTGAGGCCCGCGTCTTCCAGGGCGCGAACCAGCAGGTAGTGAACGTTGGAGCCCTTGTTGAGGGCGACTTTCTTGCCTTTGAGTTCCTTCACCGAGTGGATCGGCGAGCCCTTGGGCACCAGAATCGCTTCGCTGTGCGGGGCCGGTGGTTCATAAGCCACATACAGCAGGTCGGCCCCTGCCGCCTGGGCAAAGACGGGCGGCGTTTCACCGGTCACGCCGAAGTCGATCGAGCCGACGTTGAGGCCTTCGAGCAACTGCGGGCCACCGGGAAACTCGGTCCACTGCACCTGCACACCTTGTTCGGCCAGGCGTTTTTCCAAGGTGCCTTTGGCCTTGAGCAGCACCAGGGTGCCGTATTTCTGATAACCGATGCGCAGGCTTTCGGCCTGGGCTTGAGTAATGACGCCGAAGGACACAGCCGCCGCAAACAGGGCGACCAGACCACGACGCAAGAAGACAGTGCGCATGGCGCTCTCCTGTGCGGATTGGGTTCAGGTTGCACCTGCTTGCCTCGTTGTCGGGCGAGTAAGGTACTGGGGAGCAGCAGCGGCAAGTTTCAGGGGCAAGCTGCAAGAAGAAGCAGTCGCCCATATCGCTCATACTTGCCGCTTGCCGCTTATGACTTGCAACTGCTTTCAGCGATTGGGTTGAGGGGTCAGGCGCAGGTAGGGTTTGACTGCGCGGTAACCCTTGGGAAAGCGTTGCTTGATCTCGTCTTCGTCTTTGAGCGAAGGCACGATCACTACATCGTCGCCGTCCTGCCAGTTGCCAGGGGTGGCCACCTTGTGGGTGTCGGTCAGTTGCAGCGAGTCGATCACTCGCAGGATCTCATTGAAGTTGCGCCCGGTGCTGGCCGGGTAGGTGATGGTCAGGCGCACCTTCTTGTTGGGATCGATGACGAACAGCGAGCGAACGGTCAGCGTATCGCTGGCATTGGGATGGATCAGGTCGTACAGATCAGAAACCTTGCGGTCGGCGTCTGCGATGATCGGGAAGTTGACCACGGTGTTCTGCGTTTCGTTGATGTCCTCGATCCACCTGTGGTGCGAGTCGACCGGGTCTACCGACAGCGCAATGGCCTTGACGCCGCGCTTGGCGAATTCATCCTTGAGCTTGGCGGTCAGGCCCAGCTCGGTGGTGCACACCGGCGTGAAATCGGCCGGGTGGGAGAACAGCACACCCCAGCTATCGCCCAGCCATTGGTGAAAGCGGATCTTGCCTTCGCTGGAGTCCTGCTCGAAGTCGGGGGCGATGTCGCCGAGTTTGAGGCTCATGGGTGCTGCTCCTGTGCTGTCCGGGCTTATGGGATAAATGTGCCTGCATTCGAACCAAAAGAAAAAGAATAAATAATGATTTATTTATAACTTTTAGGGATACCAACTTGCAGGCACAAAAAAGCCTCGCGCTAGACGAGGCTTTTGGGTGAATCGACGCTTACATGAAGTTGTAAGTGTAGTTCACGATGAAGCGAGTCTGGTCCTTGTCGACAGGAGCCTCACCTTCGCCGCGGTAGATACCGTGGCGCAGGCTGGCGCCCAGACCCTTGAGGGTGCCTTCCTGAATCACGTAGTCGACGCGAGCATCACGTTCCCACTCGTGGTAGGTGCCGTTGCCCGAAGCATTGCGAATATCAGTACCGCGCAGGTACGAAATCGAAGCTTTCAGGCCTGGCACACCCATACGTGCGAAGTCATAGCTGTACTGACCGAAGGTAGTGTTGGTACCCGCACGCGCGAACTGGTTGATCATGCTGTCGGTGAACAGGTAGAAGCTGGCACCACCGGCACCTTCCGGACGACCGTTGCCGTCGACCACGGAGCCTTGGTTCAGCCAGACGAAACCACCGTCGTCGCTAACTTGCTGATGACCGAGCATCAACGCGTGGCTACCCAAGGTGTACGTGAACATGGCCGACCAGGTCTTGTTGTCGACCTTGCCGTCGTTCTTTTCGTAACCACCGTTGTTGTTGAAGTTGTACGCGCCCGGACCGCCGTTCTTGCCATCGCTGCTGCTATCGAAGTAACGCAGGTCGGTCTTGAACGACTGATCGTCAGCGATCTTGAACACGTGAGTCGCGCCCAGGAAATGCTGCTTGTAGAAATCTTTGAGGTTCGAGTAGTAGTACTGCAGGGTCAGGTCAGGAGTGAGCTTGTAGTCCAGACCGCCGTAGACGAACTTGTTGCTGTCGGCGGTGGCGCCGTTGACAGACAGGCCGGTACGGTTGCTCGATGCACGACCCATTGCGTGGGTCAGCTGACCAGCATTGACGGTCAGGTTATCGATTTCCTTCGACTGGATGGTGCCCCCCTCGAAGGTCTGCGGCAGCAGACGACCATCGTTGGCTACGAGGATTGGCAGGTTCGGTGCCAGTGCACTTCCGTAGTGAACTTCGGTCTTGGAGAAACGAGCTTTAGCGTTGCCGCCGATGCGCGCCCACTGGCTAACAGCCGACCCATCGGTGTCGCTTGGGAAGAAGGTGCTGTTGTTCGGGTGCTTGCCGCGGCCACCATCAAGGTGAATACCCCACAGCGCCTGCACATCGACACCAAAACCTACGGTGCCCTGAGTGAAGCCCGACAGGTAATCCAACTTGAAGCCTTGACCAACTTCACGGCTATCGCCACCACGGCCGCGGGCCGAGGCAGGAAGATTCACCTCACGGTTATCATCATTGAAATACATGGTGCGCGAGCTGAGCGACAGTTTGCTGTCTTCAACGAAACCGGCAGCGCCTGCAGATTGGGCGATAACCCCCATTGCCACGGCCAGGGCCAGGCTGGACTTGTACATGTTTTGCTCCTCTACGTTCTAATTCTTGTGTATCTCTGGCGGCAGGATCTGATGCCCTGCTCTACCGTGGATGGGCGATTAGCCCCAAAGCGTGACCATTTAGTCAATCATTTCTAAACGTTTCTCGACTTTGGTCTAAGACGCCCCCTGCGCTACAGGATAATGACAATCCTATAAATCCAAAATGACCGTTTTATGAATTTCTAAGATTTTTAAGGAATATCCAAGGAACCTTTACTACCAAACGGTGTATCGACCTCGTCAACCATACCTTTAGGTTATTTGCAAACGTTTGCCGACCGTCTGCTCAACGTCGCTGCCTCGCGAGCGATGCAAGGCTAGCAGCAATTCTGCCGCGCGCCATTGCGCCGCATCAGGCGCAGACCCCATCCTGCGCTTCCTTCCTAAGCTAATGCCTAAAAGTTATTTATTTTCCAATTCTTATATCATTTAGCCTTCTCGCCATCCAAGACATCGCTTGCCTGCCGAGAGGTTCACCATGATCCCGCATGCTCCATTGCGTCTAATCGCAGCCCTGACCCTCGCCAGCGCCAGCTGGTTGGCGCACGCCGCTGACTTGACGGTCGCCTACCAGACCACAGTCGATCCGGCCAAGGTCGCCCAGGTCGATGGCACTTACGAAAAAGCCAGCAAGGCCAGCATCGACTGGCGCAAGTTCGATAACGGCGCCGATGTGATCACCGCCGTGGCCAGCGGCGACGTACAGATCGGCTACCTCGGCTCCAGCCCACTGGCGGCAGCCGCTACTCGAAAGCTGCCGGTGGAAACCTTCCTCATCGCCACCCAGATCGGTGCCGGCGAAGCGCTGGTCGCGCGTGACAGCATCACGACGCCGCAGGACCTGATCGGCAAGAAAGTCGCCGTGCCCTTCGTATCCACTGGCCACTACAGCCTGCTGGCCGCGCTGAAGGCCTGGAACATCGACCCTGGCAAGGTGCAAATCCTCAACCTGGCGCCCCCCGCGATCATCGCTGCGTGGAAACGCGGCGATATCGATGCCACGTATGTCTGGGACCCTGCCCTGGGCGTGGCCAAGGAAAACGGCAAGGTGCTGATCACCTCGGGCGAGCTCGCCAGCAAAGGCGCGCCTACCTTCGACGCCTGGATCGTGCGCAAGGACTACGCAGACAAACACCCTGACGTGGTCAAGGCGTTCGCCCAAGTGACCCTGGATGCCTACGCCGACTACCGCAAGGATCCCCAGGCATGGCTGGCCAACAAGGACAACGTCGCCAAGCTGGTCAAGTTGTCCGGCGCCAAACCCGCAGACATTCCAGTGTTGTTGCAGGGCAACGTGTACCCGCTGGCCGGCGATCAGGTCCAGGCGCTGGGCGCACCCACCACCCAGGCGCTGACCGACACCGCCACTTTCCTCAAGCAACAGGGCAAGGTCGATGCGGTGCTGCCGGACTATTCGCCCTACGTCAGCGCCCAGTTCATCCCCAACTAAGCCTGCCACCGTACGGAGCCTGCCATGGCCTTGCTCGAACTGGAGCGCATCAGCGCACAGTACCCCGGCACCACCGCCCCGGTGCTGACCGACATCAACCTGAGCCTGGGGCCGCGCCAGTTGCTGGTGGCCCTCGGGCCATCGGGCAGTGGCAAGACCTCGCTGCTGAACCTGATCGCAGGCTTCGTCACCCCCAGCGCCGGACGCATCAGCCTCGACGGCGTAGCGGTCACCGGGCCGAGCGCCGAGCGCGGCGTGGTATTTCAGGACGACGCCTTGCTGCCCTGGCAGAACGTGCTGGGCAACGTCGCCTTCGGCCTGGCGCTGGCCGGCGTACCGCGCCCCCAGCGCGAAGCCAAGGCACGCGAAATGCTGGCATTGGTCGACCTGGATGGCTTTGCCGAGCGCCGCATCTGGCAACTGTCGGGCGGTCAGAGACAACGCGTGGGCCTGGCCCGAGCGTTGGCGGCCGACCCGCGGGTGCTGCTGATGGACGAGCCTTTCGGCGCCCTCGACGCCTTCACTCGCGAGCAGATGCAGGCGCTGCTGCTGCAAGTCTGGCAACGCACCGCCAAGCCGGTATTGCTGATCACCCATGACATCGAGGAAGCGGTGTTCCTGGCCACCGATCTGATCCTGCTGGCCCCCAACCCAGGCCGGGTGGTCGAGCGTCTGCAACTGGACTTCGGCCAGCGCTATGCCGCTGGCGAATCGGCGCGTGCGATCAAGTCCGATCCGCGTTTCATCGAAACCCGCGAGCACGTGCTGGCACGAGTGTTCGCACAACGGCAGAACGTCCAGGAGCGCGCATGAACAGCCTGAATCTACCGGTCGCCGGCAGCCGCGAAAAAACGTCCGCGCCTGCCTGCAAGGCGCGCCGCCCTTGGCCTACCCGCTGGATCAGCGCCGTCACCCTGGCCAGCTTGCTGGGCCTGTGGTGGCTGGTCACCGCGGCCGGTTGGGTCGAACCACTGTTTCTCCCCGCGCCTGGCGACATTCTGGCCAAGGCCTGGATCCTGCTGACCCAGGGCTACATGGACGCAAGCCTGTGGCAACACCTGGGCGCCAGCCTTGGGCGCATCGGCCTGGCCTTGATCGCCGCGAGCCTGACCGCCATTCCGGTCGGCTTGGCCATTGGCTCCAACCGCGTAGCGCGCGGCATTCTCGACCCGCTGATCGAGTTCTACCGGCCGATCCCGCCCTTGGCCTACCTGCCGTTGATCGTCATCTGGTGCGGTATCGGCGAGCTGTCCAAGGTGCTGCTGATCTACCTGGCGATCTTCGCCCCGATTGCCATCGCCACCGCTACCGGCGTGCGCACGGTCGACCCGGCCAAGCTGCGCGCGGCGCAATCGCTGGGTGCCAGCCGGGCCCAGCTGATTCGCCACGTGATCTTGCCCAGCGCCCTGCCCGACATCCTCACCGGCGTGCGCATCGGCCTGGGCGTCGGTTGGTCGACCCTGGTCGCTGCCGAGCTGATCGCGGCCACCAGCGGCTTGGGGTTCATGGTGCAGTCGGCCGCGCAGTTTCTGGTTACCGATGTGGTGGTGCTGGGCATCTTGCTGATAGCGCTGATCGCCTTCGCCCTGGAAATGGGCCTGCGCGCGCTGCAGCGCAAGCTGGTGCCCTGGCACGGGCAGAGCCACTGATACCGACTTCCCTGACCCAAGCTGATTGAAGAGACCGCCATGAGCCTGACCATCACTCCCCTGAGCCCTGCGCTCGGTGCGCAGATCAGCGGCGTGGACCTCAGCCGCGAGCTGAGCGACGCGCAGCGCGATGCCATCGAGCAGGCACTGCTTGAGCACCAGGTGCTGTTCTTCCGCGACCAGCCCATCGAGCCGCAGCAGCAGGCACGCTTTGCCGCCCGCTTCGGCGACCTGCACATTCACCCGATCTACCCGAACGTGCCGCAAACGCCCCAGGTGCTGATCCTCGACACAGCAGTCACCGACGTGCGCGACAACGCCGTATGGCACACCGACGTCACTTTCCTGCCGACCCCGGCACTGGGCGCGGTGCTCAGCGCCAAGCAGCTCCCTGCGTATGGCGGTGACACGTTGTGGGCCAGCGGCATCGCGGCCTTCGAGGGCCTGTCGGCGCCGCTGCGCGCGTTGCTCGACGGCCTCACCGCCACCCATGACTTCACCAAGTCGTTTCCGCTCGAGCGCTTCGGCACCACACCCGAAGACCTGGCGCGCTGGGAGGCGACCCGGCGCAACAACCCGCCGCTGTCCCACCCCGTGGTGCGTACCCACCCGGTCAGCGGGCGCAAGGCGTTGTTCGTCAATGAGGGGTTCACCACCCGTATCAACGAGCTGAACGAGCTGGAGAGCGAAGCACTGCTCAAGCTGCTGTTCGCCCATGCGACGCGGCCGGAGTACAGCATCCGCTGGCGTTGGCAGGAGAACGACGTGGCGTTCTGGGACAACCGCGTGACCCAGCATTTTGCCGTCGATGACTACCGGCCCAATCGGCGGGTGATGCATCGCGCCACCATTCTGGGCGATGCACCCTATTGAAACGTCTGGGCGAGGCCGCGAAGGGGCCTCGCCGCAGCGGTCGGTGCAGGGGGCCGCAAAACGGCCCCCGAGGCTCTAGCGCACCAGGTGCAGGAACTGCATGTGCCGTTCGTACTGATCGAGGATGTCGTTGATGATCTGCTCCTTGCTGTAGCCCACCAGATCGTAGTTCTGGCTGCCTTCGCTCAGGTGCACCTCGGCGCGGTAGTAGCGGCGGTTCTTCAGCTCCTGCGAGCCGATCCCACCCAGGGCGAACGACGGCGTGAAGTAACCGCGCATCTGCACCTGGTAGATGAACGGCTGCTCCTCGCCATGGCCGACCTTGAGGCTGACGTTGTCATGGCTTGGGTCATCCTGGGTCACCAGCACCAGGCCTTTCTGCTCGAATACCTCGCGCACCTCGGCAATCGCCGGGCGCACCACGTCATCCATGAAGCGGTACACCTCATCGCGCGAGGGGAAGTACACCGCCTGGCTCAGGCGCTGACGCCAGCCACCACGGCCGCGGCGGGTCTGGGCGAACGGCGCCAGCGAGTGCATCTGCGCGATCTGCCGCTGGCCTTCGAGATAGAACGCCTTGTGCAAACCCCACATCATGCACAGCAAGATCAACGAGAACGGCAGCGAGGTCAGCACCACCGCCGATTTCAGCGAGTCGATGCTGCCGGCGAACAACAGCCCGCTGGTGATCAGCGCAGTCATCGCGCCCCAGAAGATGCGCAGCCAGTTCGGCCCGTCTTCGTCGGCATCGCCACCCTTGGCCGACAGCGTCGACAGCACGACGGTGCCGGAGTCGGCGGACGTGACGAAGAACACGAAGCTGATGAACACCGTCACGGCGATCACGGCCTTGCTCCACGGGTAGGTTTCCAGCAGCAGGTACAAGCTCATCGACGGGTTGTCCAACGCCGACTGGCCAAGCGCGGTCAGGCCGTGGTTGAGCACCTGGTCCAGCGCGCTGTTGCCGAAGATCGACATCCACGCCAGGGTGAAGCCCAACGGAATCAGCAACACGCCGAAGACGAATTCACGAATGGTGCGGCCACGCGAGATGCGCGCAATGAACAGCCCCACGAACGGCGCCCAGGCAATCCACCAGGCCCAGTAGAACACCGTCCAGCCACCCAGCCAGTCGCGCTGCTCACCGTAGGCGTAGACATCGAAGCTCTTGCGCGGCAACGCGCCGAGGTAGTCGCCCAGGTTCTGGATCAGGGTGTTGAACAAGTGTTGGGTCGGCCCGGCGAACAGCACGAACAGCAGCAGCGCACAGGCCAGGAACAGGTTGATGTCGCTCATCACCCGCACGCCCTTTTCCACCCCGGCTACTGCCACGGCCACCGCTGCCCCCATCATCAGCGCGATCAGCGTCACCTGCACCCACTGGCTGTGGCTGATGCCGAACAGGTAGTCCAGGCCGGCATTGAGGTGCAGCACCCCAAAGCCCATGTCGGCGCCCAGGCCGAACACCGTGGCGATGATACCGAAGCCGTCCACCGCATAGCCGATCGGGCCATTGATGCGCTTGCCGATCAGCGGGTACAGCGCCGAGCGCAACGCCAGCGGCAGGTTATGCCGGTAGGCGAAATAGGCCAGGGCCATGCCAACGAAGGCGAACACGCCCCAGCCATGCAGGCCCCAGTGCAGGAACAGGATCTGCATGGCCTGGCGCCCGGCCTCGGCAGTGCCGCCCTCGCCCTGAGGCGGGGTGAGCATGTGGGTCAACGGCTCGGAAACGCAAAAGAAGAACAGCGTGATGCTGATGCCGGCAGCGAACAGCATGCCGGCCCACGACAGGTAGCTGAATTCCGGCTCGTCATGATCTGCGCCGAGCTTGATCTTGCCATAGCCCGACAACGCCGTGACCACCACGAATACCAGGTACAGACTCATGGCCAGCATGTAATACCAGCCAACCGTATTGGCCGCCCAGTTTTGCGCGGCCATCAGCCACTGCCCGGCAGCCTCCGGGAAGGCGATCACGATCAGGCCAAAGAGCAGAATGAAGCTTGCCGCGAAATAGAACACCGGCGGGTTCATGCGGACCTTGCCAGCGGCAAGGGAAGAAGACGGTGCACTCATGAATCAGGCACCTCGTCGCTCGACGTGAGGTTCGGAATAAACGGGTTCAGCAAAGGAATCCTCCTGTTGAACACCGGCAACGGACCAGCGTTATTTTTAGTTGAACAAGCGTTCAAGTTAAACATGGATTGTCGGACATTGCTAACCGAGGCGCCGACCGGTGACTGCTGCGACAGTCAGATCCCGGCCACAGCAGTGCTGCACGACGCACACGACGTTGCGCAGAAACTGCTTGAGCAGAGAGGCTGTGCCAGCGGCTTCAGTGTTTGTCCTGACAATCGAGCTGAAGGTTCGCTTGAGTGATGTTGCTGTCGGCCGGCACGCTGCGGGTCAGCCAGACGTTACCGCCGATGGTGGACCCTTTGCCGATGGTGATGCGCCCCAGAATGGTCGCCCCGGCGTAGATCACCACGTCGTCCTCGACGATGGGGTGGCGCGCCAGGCCTTTGTGCAGCGTGCCGGATTCGTCGCTCGGAAAACGCTTGGCGCCCAGGGTGACCGCCTGGTAGATGCGTACCCGTTCGCCAATGATCGCGGTTTCGCCGATCACGACGCCGGTACCATGGTCGATGAAGAAGCTGGGGCCGATCTGCGCGCCAGGGTGGATGTCGATGCCGGTGGCAGAGTGCGCCAGCTCCGAGCTGATCCGTGCCAGCAGCGGCAGGCCGGCGCGGTACAGGTGGTGAGCCAGACGGTGGTGAATGATCGCCAGAATGCCCGGATAGCACAGCAGCACCTCATCGACGCTGCGCGCGGCCGGGTCGCCGTGATACGCCGCGAGCACATCGGTGTCGAGCAACACGCGCAGGGCTGGCAAGGCGGCGGCGAAATCCTGGACCAGGCGCAGGGCCTGGGCGTCGATACTGGCGGTCTCTTCCTTGCTCTGGCGCGCGGCATATCGCAGCTCCAGGCGCGCTTGGGTCAGCAGCGACGTCAGCGCGGTATCCAGGGTATGGCCGACGTAGAAATCCTCGCTTTCTTCGCGCAGGTCAACCGGGCCCAGGCGCATCGGGAACAACGCCCCGCACAATTGTTCGAGAATCTGCCGCATGGCCTCGCGCGAGGGCAGCTCGCGCCCGCCTTGCTCGCCAATGCTGCGGCCATTGCGGCTACGCCATTGCTCACGGGCACCGCGCAGGCCATTGACGATACTGTGCAACTGCCAATGGGCAGATGTGGGTTGTTCGCTCACGGTCTTCTCCTGGCTCTGTAGGCCAACGTTTTTTCGACAAACCAATCTACGGCAAATTCGTCCCTTGGAAAAAACAACGCTTTATTCCATTCTTCGCCAACCCCGGCATAAGGCCGCCATGACGACGGCAGCAACCTGGCCTACCCTCATAGCAAGGTGCGTCCGATATACCAATAGCGGGAATAACAAAATGCTTTTTTAGTATTTCCTGGCCTATCCGGCCGCCCATATAGTCGCCACCCACTACTTTCACAACAAGCGCGGGGCCTGACATGTCGAAATTCGCCAAACCGCTACTCAACGCCAGCCTGGCCATCCTGCTGGGCACCGGCCTGCTCGGCCAGGCCTTCGCCGGCGAGCAGCTCAAGACCATCCAGGAAAAAGGCGTGATCAACGTCGGCCTCGAGGGCACCTACCCACCGTTCAGCTTCCAGGACGAAAACGGCAAGCTGACAGGCTTCGAGGTTGAGTTGTCGGAATTGCTGGCCAAGGAGCTGGGGGTCAAGGTCAAGGTGCAGCCGACCAAATGGGACGGCATTCTCGCCGCGCTGGAGTCCAAGCGCCTCGACGTGGTCATCAACCAGGTCACCATCTCGGATGAGCGCAAGAAGAAATACGATTTCTCCGAGCCCTACACCATCTCCGGCATCCAGGCCTTGATCCTGAAGAAAAAGGCCGATCAGCTGAACATCAAGACCGCGCAGGACCTGGCTGGCAAGAAGGTCGGTGTAGGCCTGGGCACCAACTACGAGCAGTGGGTCAAGCAGGACGTGCCCAAGGCCGAGGTGCGCACCTATGAAGACGACCCCAGCAAGTTCGCCGACCTGCGCAATGGCCGCATCGACGCCATTCTGATCGACCGCCTGGCGGCCCTGGAATACGCGCAGAAAGCCAAGGATACCGAGCTCGCCGGCGAGGCCTTCTCGCGCCTGGAAAGCGGCGTGGCCCTGCGCAAGGGCGAGCCTGAGCTGCTGGCGGCGATCAACACCGCCCTCGACAAGCTCAAGGCCGACGGCACGCTGGCCAAGCTGTCGGAAAAATATTTCGGTGCTGATGTCACCCGATGATCCCTGAGAGCCTGCAACTGGTTGCCGATTCTGCGCCCTTTCTGCTCAAGGGCGCAGGTTACACGGTCCTGCTCAGCGTCGGCGGCATGTTCTTCGGCTTGCTGCTGGGCTTTGCCCTGGCGCTGATGCGCCTGTCGAAGATCTTGCCGCTAGACTGGCTGGCACGCCTCTATGTGTCTTTTTTCCGCGGCACGCCGTTGCTGGTGCAGCTGTTCGTGATCTACTTCGGCATGCCGCAGATCGGCATCGAACTCGACCCGATTCCGGCGTCGCTGATCGGCTTGTCACTCAACATGGCGGCGTACGTCTGCGAGATCCTGCGCGCGGCGATTGCCTCGATCGATCGTGGCCAGTGGGAAGCTGCCGCCAGCATCGGCATGACCCGCACTCAGGCCATGCGCCGCGCGATTCTGCCCCAGGCCCTGCGCACCGCACTGCCGCCGCTGGGCAACAGTTTCATTTCACTGGTCAAGGACACCGCGCTGGCGGCGACCATCCAGGTGCCCGAGCTGTTCCGCCAGGCGCAGCTGATCACGGCGCGCACCTTCGAAGTGTTCACCATGTACCTGGCCGTGGCAGTGATCTACTGGATTCTCTGCAGCATCCTCGCGCACTTTCAGAACCGCATGGAAGCGCGCGTCAACCAGCATGACCGGGAGCAATGAACATGATCGTCGTCAAAGGCCTGACCAAGCAGTTCAAAGGCCAGGTCGTGCTCAACGGTATCGACCTGACCGTGCAACCGGGCGAGGTCGTGGCGATCATCGGCCCCAGCGGTTCGGGCAAGACTACCTTCCTGCGCTGCCTGAACCTGCTGGAAACGCCGGATGCCGGGCAGATCCAGATCGGCGCCATCAGCATCGATGCCGATCGGCCGCTGGGCGCGCAGCAAAGCGCCATCCGCCGCTTGCGCCAACAGGCCGGCTTCGTGTTCCAGAGTTTCAACCTGTTCCCGCACCGCACCGCGCTGGAAAACGTCATCGAAGGCCCGGTGATCGTCAAGAAGACGCCCCGCGCGCAAGCGCTGGAGCTGGGTCGCCAGCTGCTGGCCAAAGTGGGCCTGGCGGGCAAGGAAGACGCCTATCCTCGGCGCCTCTCCGGCGGCCAGCAGCAACGGGTGGCGATTGCCCGGGCGCTGGCCATGGAACCTGAGGTGATCCTCTTCGACGAGCCGACCTCGGCGCTCGACCCGGAACTGGTGGGCGAAGTACTGGCGACCATCCGCGGGTTGGCCGAAGAACAGCGCACCATGATCATCGTCACCCACGAGATGAGCTTTGCGCGCGACGTGGCCAATCGGGTGATCTTCTTCGACAAAGGCGTGGTGGTCGAGCAAGGCGAGGCCAAGGCATTGTTCGCAGCGCCCAAGGAAGAGCGCACGCGGCAGTTCTTGCGCAAGTTCCTGGGCACCACGGCGGCGCCGGACTGAACATTGCCCGGGGTCGCTGCATCGACCGCAGATCCCTCTTCTAACCATATTCCAAAGCGTTAGTTCATAAACCTTTAATAAGCCATTAGGGTATATACACCGGACCACCGGACCAGCACATGCCTGTCGCCATCAGCTGAAGCGACGCAACCATTTGTGAGGTTCGGTTCTGATGACCACCCAGCCCAATACCCTGTTCCACAGCGATCTCGACAGCTCGCCCCTGCTGCTCCCGGCCAAGGTGCTGCGCAATGACGCACAAGCCCTGCAAGCCGCTCGAGAGCTCGCTGCCAGTGCTCGCCAGCACGCCGCCCAGCGTGACCGTCAACGCAAACTGCCCTGGGCAGAAATCGAACAGTTCACCCGCAGCGGGCTGGGCAGCATCAGCGTGCCCAAGGCCCATGGCGGCCCCGACGTATCGTTCGAAACGGTTGCCGAGGTGTTTCGCCTGATCAGCGCTGCCGACCCGGCCTTGGGGCAGATTCCGCAGAATCAGTTCGGCATGCTGCAACTGTTGCGCCTGACCGCCACCGAGGCCCAGCAAGCGCGGATCTTTCGCAGCGTGCTGGACGGCTGGCGCATCGGCAACGCCGGCCCCGAACGCGGCACCAAAGACACCCTGACGCTCAAGGCGCGGATCACCCGCAGCGGCGACGGCTATCGCATCAGCGGTGAGAAGTTCTACTCCACCGGCGCCCTGTTCGCCCATTGGGTGGCGGTCAAGGCGCTGGACGACGAAGGCCGCCAGCGCCTGGCTTTCGTCCGCCGTGGCAGCCCTGGGCTGCGCATCGTCGACGACTGGTCGGGCTTCGGCCAGCGCACCACCGCCAGTGGCACCGTGCTGCTCGATGACGTGCCGGTGGAGGCAGAGCTGGTCATCGACAATTGGCGCCAGCGTGAGATTCCCAACATCCAAGGCGCCGCCTCGCAATTGATCCAGGCGGCGATCGATGCCGGCATCGCCGAAGCGGCCATCGCCGACGCCATTGCCTTCGTACGGGAAAAATCTCGCCCGTGGATCGATGCCAATGTCCAGCGCGCCAGCGACGATCCCTATGTGATTGCCGACATCGGCCGACTGCAACTTGAACTGCATGCGGCCCAGGCACTGCTGCGCAGAGCCGCGCGGGTGCTCGATGAGGTCAACGCCGGGCCGATCGACGCCGCCTCGGCAGCGCGGGCCTCCATCGCTGTGGCCGAGGCCAAGGTGTTGACCACCGAGGTGTCGTTGCAGGCCAGCGAAAAGCTTTTCGAGCTGGCCGGCAGCCGCGCAACCCTGGCCGAGTTCAACCTGGACCGGCACTGGCGTAACGCACGGGTGCACACCCTGCACGACCCGGTGCGCTGGAAGTACCACGCGGTCGGCGCTTATTACCTCAACGGCACCCTGCCCGCCCGGCATTCCTGGATCTGAATCGAAGGTCCTGGGGCGGCGGCGGTACAGCTTCTGTGCAAGCAGCCCGGCAGCCCCACGACCGTGGAGAACAGCATGACAATCTCGGTTATCAGCAACGACAGCCAGGCCCTGGCTGCCGCCGAACACATCGCCCAGCAACTCAGACGCGACAGCGCCCTGCGCGACCGCGAGCGGCGCCTGCCCCACGCCGAGCTGGAACTGTTCACCCGCTCAGGCCTGTGGGCCATCAGCGTGCCGAAAGCGTTCGGCGGCGCCGGCGTATCCAGCGTCACCCTGGCCCAGGTCATCGCCCGCATCGCCCAGGCCGACGCCTCTCTCGGCCAGATTCCGCAGAACCACTTCTATGCCCTCGAAGTGCTGCGGGTCAACGGCAGTGCCGAGCAGCAACGGCGCCTGTATGCCGAGGTACTGGCTGGCCGCCGATTCGGCAACGCCCTGGCCGAACTGGGCACCAAGACCGCCCACGATCGCACCACCCGCTTGACCCGCGACGGCAGTGGCTACCGCATCAACGGGCGCAAGTTCTACGCCACCGGTGCCCTGTATGCCCAGCGCATCCCCACCTCGGTAATCGACGAGCAGGGCCGCCAGCAGCTGGCCTTCGTGCCTGCCGACAGTCAGGGCCTGCAAGTGATCGATGACTGGAGCGGGTTTGGCCAGCGCACCACCGGCAGTGGCTCGGTGGTGTTCGACGACGTATGGGTCGAGGCCGACGATGTGGTGCCGTTCGAGAGTGCTTTCGAGCGGCCGACGCCGGTCGGTCCACTGGCGCAGATTCTCCATGCCGCCATCGACACCGGTATCGCCCGCGCCGCGCTGGACGATGCGCTGAACTTCGTGCGCACGCGCAGCCGACCGTGGGTCGACGCGGGCCTGGACAAAGCCAGCGATGACCCGCTGACGTTGAAGAGTTTCGGTCAACTGGTGATTCGTCTGCATGCCACCGAAGCATTGCTCGAACGCGCAGGCGAATACCTTGACCGCGCCCAGGCCCAGAGCGATGCCGACAGCGTCGCCGCAGCGTCGATCGCCGTGGCCGAGGCGCGCGCGATCAGCACCGAGATTTCCCTGGCCGCCAGCACCACGCTATTCGAACTGGCCGGCAGCCAGGCCACCCTGGCCGAGCACAACCTCGATCGCCACTGGCGCAATGCCCGCGTCCATACCCTGCACGACCCTGTGCGCTGGAAGTACCACGCCATCGGCAACTACTACCTCAACGACGAGAAGCCGCCACGCCGAGGGACCCTCTGATGGCCAAGCAGATTTTGCTCAACGCCTTCAACATGAACTGCATCGGCCACATCAATCATGGGCTCTGGACCCACCCGCGCGACACCTCGGCCGAGTACAAGACGCTGCGCTACTGGACCGACCTGGCGCGCCTGTTGGAGCGTGGGCTGTTCGATGGCCTGTTCATCGCCGACATCGTCGGCACCTACGATGTCTATGGCAAATCCCTGGACGTGCCGCTCAGGGAAGCGATCCAGGTGCCGGTCAACGACCCGTTGCTGCTGGTGTCGGCCATGGCTGGCGCTACCCGTCACCTGGGCTTTGGCCTCACCGCCAACCTGACCTACGAGGCGCCCTACCTGTTCGCCCGGCGCCTTTCGACCCTCGACCACCTGAGCGACGGTCGCATCGGCTGGAACATCGTCACCGGTTACCTCGACAGCGCCGCGCGCGCCATGGGCCTGGCCCAGCAACCGGAACACGACCGGCGCTACGACCAGGCCGATGAATACCTGCAGGTGCTGTACAAACTGCTCGAAGGCAGCTGGGACCAGGACGCCGTGGTCAACGACCGCCAGCGCCGGGTGTATGCCGAGCCAGGCAAAGTGCACAAGGTCCGCCACCAGGGCGAGTTCTACACCGTCGAGGGTTACCACCTGTGCGAGCCCTCGCCGCAGCGCACCCCGGTGCTGTTCCAGGCCGGCAGCTCGGCGCGTGGCCTGGCCTTCGCCGGCAACCACGCCGAGTGCGTGTTCATCAGCGGCCAGGACAAGCCGGCCACGCGCGCCCAGGTCGACAAGGTGCGCGCGGCGGCCAGGGCCGCTGGCCGCGACCCGCATGCGCTGAAGGTATTCATGGGCATCACCGTGGTGGTTGCGGCCACCGAGCAGCAAGCCCAGGCCAAGCACGCCGAGTACCTGCGCTACGCCAGCGCCGAGGCCGGGGTGGCGCACTTCGCCGCGTCCACCGGCATCGACTTCGCCGCCTATGAACTGGACGAGCCGATCGGGGCCAACCAGGGTAATGCGATCCAGTCGGCGACCCGCCAGCTCCAGGAAAACCCCTGGACCCGCCGGCGCCTGCTCGAGCAGCACGCCCTGGGTGGGCGCTATGTGACCCTGGTCGGCGCGCCCGAGCAGGTAGCCGAGCAGCTGATCGCCTGGATCGATGAAACCGGACTGGACGGCTTCAACCTGACCCGCACCGTCACGCCGGAAAGCTACGAGGATTTCATCGACCTGGTGATTCCGCAGTTGCAGCAGCGGGGCCGCTACAAGACTGCCTACTGCGAGGGCACCCTGCGCGAGAAGCTGTTCGCCAGCGACCATCCGTACCTGCCGGCCGACCACCCCGGCGCCGGTTATCGCACCACCCACACCCCTGCCCCGACTGGAGCCCTGCACCATGCTTGAACGACTGATTCGGCCCGTCGCGGCCATTGCATTGAGCCTCGGCCTGACAGCCAGCGCCCTGGCCGCCGAACCGCTGAAGATCGGCACTACCTCGGCGTTCGCCATTCCCTTGGAAGCGGCGGTCGAAGAAGCGCACAAACAAGGTCTGGAAGTGAAGCTGATCGAGTTCAGCGACTGGATCGCGCCCAATGTCAGCCTCAACAGTGGCGATATCGACGTGAATTATTTCCAGCACATTCCCTTCCTGGAAAACGCCAAGGCCGCTGCCGGCTTCAAGCTGGTGCCCTATGCGCCGGGCATCATCAACAACGTCGGCCTGTATTCGAAGAAGTACCACAGCTTCGACGAGCTGCCGGTCGGTGCCAGCGTGGCCATCGCCAATGACCCGATCAACAGCGGCCGCGGCCTGCAGTTGCTGGCCAAGGCCGGGTTGATCAGCCTCAAGCCAGGCGTCGGCTACAAGGCTAGCGAAGACGACATCGTCGCCAATCCCAAGCAGCTGAAGATCCTTCAGGTCGAGGCGGTGCAATTGGTCCGCGCCTATGACGATGCCGACCTGGTCCAGGGCTACCCGGCCTACATCCGCCTGGCCAACAGCTTCGATGCCACCTCGGCGCTGCTGTTCGACGGCCTGGAGAACAAAGAGTACGTGATCCAGTTCGTCATTCGCCCGCAAAGCCAGGACGATCCACGCCTGGCCAAGTTCGTCGACATCTACCAGCATTCGCCTGCAGTGCGTGCAGCGCTGAACAAGGCCCATGGCAACCTCTACCAGGCCGGCTGGGAAGGTTGACATGAGCCAGGCCAACGCGCTCAGGGCGCCTACCCCGCAACCGACCCGCAGCAGCGCCCGGCAACAGGCGCTGCGCCCAGAGGTCAACGATGCCCATGTGCGCTTCATCGGCCTGGGCAAGACCTATCCCGGCCAGCCGCAGCCCGCGCTGCAGGGCATCGATCTGAACATCCGCCGTGGCGAGATCTTCGGCATCATCGGCCGCAGCGGCGCCGGCAAGTCGTCGCTGCTGCGCACCATCAATCGCCTGGAGCAGCCGAGCCAGGGCCGCGTACTGATCGACCAGGTCGACATCGCGGCATTCGACGAGGCGCGTCTGGTCACCCTGCGCCGACGCATCGGCATGATCTTCCAGCATTTCAACCTGATGTCGGCCAAGACAGTCTGGCAGAACGTCGAGCTGCCCTTGAAAGTGGCCGGCATGGCCAAAGCTGAGCGGCGCCGCAAGGTGCAAGCGCTGCTGGAACTGGTGGGTTTGCAGGACAAACACCAGGTTTATCCGGCGCAGCTGTCAGGCGGCCAGAAACAGCGCGTCGGCATCGCGCGGGCATTGGTGCACGACCCGGACATTCTGCTGTGCGATGAAGCCACCTCGGCGCTGGACCCGGAAACCACTGCCTCAATTCTCGAATTGCTGCGCGACATCAATGCGAGGCTGGGCCTGACCGTGGTGCTGATTACCCATGAAATGGCGGTGATCCGCGATATCTGCCACCGCGTGGTGGTGCTCGAGCGCGGTGCGGTCGTGGAGCAGGGTGATGTCTGGCGCGTGTTCGGCAGCCCACGGCATGAGGTGACGCGCACGCTGCTCGCGCCGTTGCAGGCCAGGTTGCCGGCAGCGTTGCAGGCCAGGCTGCAGGGCAGTCCCTCCGCCCAAGGCAGTGCCGTGGTGCTGAAACTGAGCGTGCTCGGCGAGCCGCCATTGTCCGAGCTGTTCGCTGACCTGGGTGGGCGCGTGCACCTGCTGCAAGGCGGCGTCGAGAGCATCGGTGGGCATGTGCTTGGGCAATTGATCCTGGCGGTAAAGGATTCACCGCACCTGCCTGCGCGGTTGCTCGAACGCGCCCGCAACTGGGCTGAACACGCGGAGGTACTCGGCCATGTGGATTGACCGCTTGCTCGAAGGGCTGCTCGACACGTTGCTGATGGTTGGCGTGTCTTCACTGGTCGCGTTGCTGGTGGGCGTACCGATGGCTGTGCTGCTGGTGACCAGCGACAAGGGCGGCATTTATCAGGCGCCGCTGCTCAACCGCGTGCTGGGCGCCTTCGTCAACCTGTTCCGCTCGATCCCGTTCCTGATCCTGATGGTCGCGCTGATTCCCTTCACCCGCCTGGTGGTGGGCACCACCTATGGCGTGTGGGCCGCAGTAGTACCCTTGACCATCGCCGCCACGCCGTTTTTCGCGCGCATTGCCGAGGTGAGTCTGCGCGAGGTCGACCACGGCCTGGTGGAAGCCGCCCAGGCCATGGGCTGCCGGCGCTGGCACATCGTCTGGCATGTACTGCTGCCCGAAGCGTTGCCGGGCATCGTCGCTGGCTTCACCATCACCTTGGTGACGCTGATCAACTCATCGGCCATGGCCGGGGCGATCGGCGCCGGCGGGCTGGGCGACATCGCCTATCGCTACGGCTATCAGCGCTTCGACAGCCAGATCATGCTCACCGTGATCGCCATGCTGGTGGCGTTGGTAGCGTTGATCCAGCTGGGCGGCGATCGCCTGGCCAAAGGTCTGAACAAGCGTTGAGTCGTGCGCGGCCATCAGCCCCACTGCAGATCCGCAGCGGGCACCGGCCGGCCGAACCAATAACCCTGGCCCAGCTGGCATTGCTGCTCGAGCAGAAAACGCGCCTGCTCAGCCTGCTCGATGCCCTCGGCGTGCACCTGCATGCCCATGCTGTGCGCCAGCGCGATGATCACCCGCACGATGGCGACATCGTCCTCGTCCAGCGGTAGCCCGGCGACGAAGCCCTGGTCGATCTTGAGTTTTTGCACCGGCAGGCGCTTGAGCCGCAGCAGCGACGAGTAGCCGGTGCCGAAATCGTCGATGGCCAGGTTCAGACCCAGTTCGCGCAAACGATGCAACTGCTCGAGCGCTGCCTCAGGGTCTTCCATGACTGCGCTTTCGGTCACCTCCAGCTCCAGCAAGGCCGGGTCCAGGCCAGTTTCGTGCAACGCATCGGCCACTTGCCGGTACAAGGCATGCTGGCCGAACAGCCGGCTGGAGATGTTCACCGCCACGAAGGTCAACGCCCGCCCATCCTGCTGCCAACGCACCATCTGCCGACAGGCTTCGCGCAGGACCCAGGCATCGATCTCGGCGATCAGCCCGGTTCGTTCGGCAATCGGGATGAATTCGCCCGGCGGCACCAGCCCGCGCTCGGGGTGCTGCCAGCGCACCAATGCCTCGACCCCGACGATCTGTGTGCTGAACAAATCGTGCACCGGCTGATAGAACACCCGCAGTTCGTCGGTGGCCAAGGCGCGGCGCAGCTCGCTGGCGGTTTCTACCCGGTGTTGGGCATGGGCGGTCAACTCCTCGGTGTACAACGCATAGCAGGCGCGGCCGTTGCCCTTGGCCTTGAACAACGCCGAGTCGGCATTGCGCAGCAGCTGCTCGGCGCTCAAGGCGTCGTTGGGGAACAGGCTGATACCGACACTGGCGCTGATGAACAGCCGGTGGCCATCGAATTCGAAGGGCTCGCGCATGCGCTCGATGATGCGCTGCGCCAATTTGCCGGCCTGGCCGACCTGATGACAGTGTTCGGCAAGCACGCCGAATTCATCCCCGCCCAGGCGCGCCAGGGTCACGTGGGTGCCGACGGCATCGAGCAAGCGCTCGCCGACCAGCTTGAGCAATTGATCGCCGACGGTATGGCCGAGGCCATCGTTGATACTCTGGAAGTGGTCCAGATCCAGCAGCAACAAGGCGCAGCCGCGCTTGTTGGCCTGCGCCGCCGCCAATGCCTGCTCGACCCGATCACTGAACAGCAAGCGGTTCGGCAGACCGGTCAGCGGGTCGTGGTGCGCCAGGTAGGCCAGCTCTTTTTCCGAATGCTTGATCGCACTGATGTCGCTGAACACCGCCACGTAGTGGCTGAGCTCACCGTCGTCATCGCGAATGGCGCTGATGGTTTGCCACTGCGGGTAGATCTCGCCACTTTTGCGGCGGTTCCAGATCTCGCCGCTCCATTCGCCCTGTTCCGCCAGGGTCGCGTAGATCGCCTGATAGAACGGCAGACCATGGCGCCCGGACTTGAACTTGCTCGGGCGCTGGCCGAGGACCTCGTCCTGCTGATAGCCGGTGATGCGCATGAACGCGCGATTGACGTGCACGATCAGGCCTTGGCGGTCGGTGACCAGCACCCCTTCGAGGGTGCTGTCGAACACCGCGGCAGCCATGCGCAGGCGCTCGCGGTCCTCGCTGCGCAGGCGCGCGCCGATACCGATGAAGGTGAGCAGACGGACTCGCGAGACGTAGATCAGCAGCGCACTGATCAGCACCCAGACCACCACATTGATCTGCCGTCCCACGGTCAAAGCCAGGGGATCGTCAGACATACTGCGCAGGACCACCTCGGCCAGCGCCAGCCAGAGGAACGAGAGCACCACGTAGAGCGCTGCCATGCGCATGGCGTCGCGAACGGAAACAGACATGTCGGGGGGAAAAGCCCATAAAAAAGAATGGGGCATTATAAAGGCTGAAACATGCCGTGACTTCCTATCTGAAAGGGTGACTGGTTTTATTTCCCTGCCAAGGGATAATCACCTTTTTCCCCTGCATCGCCGAGGGCATCTACACCTATGTGGTACAACGGTCTGCTCGACTTGTCGGCCTGGCAACTGGTTGGCGTCACCTTGCTGATGACTCACGTGACCATCGTCAGCGTCACCATCTACCTGCATCGCTATTCCGCCCACCGCGCCCTCGAGCTCAACGGCGCGCTCAAGCACTTCTTCCGTTTCTGGCTGTGGCTGAGCACCGCGCAGAACACCCGCGAATGGACGGCCGTGCACCGCAAGCACCACGCTAAGTGCGAAACCGCGGACGACCCGCACAGTCCGGTATACAAAGGCCTGGGCACGGTGCTGCGCAAAGGCGCCGAACTTTACCGGGAAGAGGCAGCCAACCCCGAAACCCTGCGCATCTATGGCAAGAACTGCCCGGACGACTGGATCGAACGCAACCTGTACTCGCGCTTCAAGCTGGGCGGTATCGCGCTGATGGCGGTCATCGACCTGCTGCTGTTCGGCACCATCGGCATCACCATCTGGGCGGTGCAGATGATGTGGATCCCGTTCTGGGCCGCCGGGGTGGTCAACGGCCTGGGTCACGCCGTCGGCTATCGTAATTTCGAGTGCCGCGACGCCGCCACCAACCTGGTGCCTTGGGGCATCATCATCGGCGGCGAAGAGCTGCACAACAACCATCACACCTACCCCAACTCGGCCAAGCTTTCGGTCAAGCGCTGGGAGTTCGACATGGGCTGGGCCTGGATCCGTGTGCTGAGTTTCCTGCGCCTGGCCAAGGTGCAGCGGGTCGCGCCGATCGCCCACCGCGTCGAAGGCAAGGCCAGCCTGGACATGGACACGGCCATGGCGATTCTCAATAACCGCTTCCAGATCATGGCCCAGTACCGCAAGCTGGTGATTGGCCCGCTGGTCAAGCAGGAACTGGCCAAGGTCGATGATTCGGTACGCCACCGCTTCCGCCGGGCCAAGCGCCTGCTGTCGCGCGAAACCAGCTTGCTCGAAGACCGTCACCACCTGCGCATCGAAACCATGCTGGCCCACAGCCAGGCCCTGAAGACCATCTACGAGAAGCGCCTGGCGCTGCAGCAGATCTGGGCGCGCACCAGCGCCAACGGCCACGACATGCTCGCCGCGATCAAGGACTGGGTACACGAGGCCGAGGCCAGCGGCATCCAGTCGTTGCGCGACTTCGCCGAGCAACTGAAAACCTATTCCCTGCGCCCCACCGCGGGCTGATCACCGCTGATCGGCACGCCCTGCAATGGGGCGTGTCACTGGGAACTTCCGCTTTGAAAATCCACTCAAAATCGGCATATCGCCCCGCGTGGCGGGCCGGTTAATGGCCGCGCGCCTCATCGTTGAGATCCTGCTCCGTGCACATGGCCAAGACTCCCTCGTTGTCAGGTACCCCGCCGCCTGAAGCTGCGCAAACGTTGCTCGCCCTGCTCCACGCCCAAGGCGAAGTCGCGCGCCTGAGCGAACGTGAACAGCTGTTCAGCGCCTTGCTCGACAGCGTCAATGCCGTGCTGTGGGCCTTCGATTGGGAAACCCGCCAAGTGCTGTATGTCAGCCCGGCCTACGAACGCATCTTCGGCCGCCCGGTGAGCCTGGTGCTGGCCGACTTCAATGAATGGCGCGACAGCATCTACCCCGACGACCTGGAATTCGCCGAAAACACCCTTTCGCAAGTGCTGGTCAAAGGCGCCGTGGAAGACCGCGAGTACCGCATCATCAACGCCAGCGGCCAAGTACGCTGGCTCAGCGACAAGTGCTACATCAACCAGCACCGCACCGGCGAGCGGGTGATCATCGTCGGTATCGCCGAGGACATCACCGAAAAGAAGCAGTTGGAGGGCGAGTTGCATCGCCTGGCGACCACCGACGTACTGACCCAGACCAGCAATCGCCGGCATTTCTTCGAATATGCCCAGCAGGCCTTCGACAGCGCGCGCCAGAACGGCGCGCCGCTGGCTTTTCTGCTGCTGGACATCGATGATTTCAAGCGTATCAACGACACCTACGGCCATCAGCAGGGCGATCAGGTACTGCAGCGCGTGGCTGAAAGTGGCCGGGCGGTGCTGCGCCGTGGCGACATGTTCGGGCGCATTGGCGGTGAGGAGTTCGCTGCCGTGTTTCCGGGGTGCAGCGCGCAGTTGGCCGAGCAGATTGCCGAGCGCTTGCAGCGCGAAATCCAGCGCCAGGTTTTCAACCACGGCGAGCAGACCTACAACGTCACGGTAAGCCAAGGGCTGACCGGCCTCACTGATGCCGACGAGTCGCTCGATACCCTGTTCGCCCGCGCCGATGCGGCGATGTATCAAGCCAAGCGCCAAGGCAAGAACCAGATCGTCCTGGCTTGACCGCCACGCGCCGGCTCAGGCGTCTGGCTCGCTAGCCTCATGCGCGCCATGGGTGTGCTGCGTGTCGACCTTGCGCAGTCGACCCAGCTCGGGCATGCCCATGCGCAGCAAGCGCGCTGTCTTGTTGCTGGCGATCTTCTCCAGCCCCTGATCCGCTGGCAGACGCGCCAGTTGCCCAGCCAGGTTCATGGCCAGGATCTCTCGGGAATACACCCCGCCACCCAGCTGATAGATCGCCGCGATCAACTCGCGCAGGCTCAACGGCAAGCGCCAGCGGGTGCGTAGCGCCGAACCGAACGCTGCGCCGAACTCACTGAGCGCCTGCTGCACATCGCGCGGCCCCAGCTCACCACCGGCCAAGCGCCACTCCTGCAGACAGCGCAGCACCGCCAAGTCACCCAGGCAATGCAGCAGCCCCGCGCAATAGCAGCGCTCCTGATCGACGTCGAGCAGGCGTGCCAGCGAGCGGGCGTATTCGGCAGTGTGCAGCGACAGGTTCCAAAAATGGGTGGCGTGCTCGGTCAGCAGCGGGTCACTCAAGCGCGCGCTGCGCTTGAGGGTCAGGCCCAGGATGAGATTCATGCTCTGGGTACTGCCGAGCTTGTGCAACGCCTGCATCAAGGTTTGCACCGGCGCCTCGCGGTGCAGGGCAGCGCTATTGGCCGCGGCGATGAGCACGGCAGTGATCTGCGGATCGTCGCCGACCTGCTCGGCGAGCACCTTGAGGTCCAGCCCGCCAGGATTGAGTGCACGCTTGATGGCTTGCTGGACATCGGCGAACAACGGCCCGCCATCGGCATTGGCCCGACGCTGCTCCAGGTAGGACGGCAACTGCGCGCCGGGCTGCAAAGGCGGCACCGGACAGGCGACTTGCTGGCCCACCGCGAGCAGCAGTTGCTCAAGGCTCTTGCGCAGTTTTTCCAGGTTCAACGGCTTGCTCAGGTAGGCCGTCGGGTGCAATGGCAGCGCCTCGCGCACGCTGGCGCTGTCACTGCGACTGCTCATGAGAATGAACGGCAGGCCTGGGCCCTTGGCGCGTACCTTGCGCAGCAGGTCCAGGCCATCGAACCCGGCCAGCTCGCGGGCAGCGATGATCAGGTCGGGCTTGCTCGCCAGTGCGGTGAGTGCCTGCGAGCCGTCGGCGCACACCTGCAGGCGCGCATCGCAGCGCACGCTGAGGAGCATTTCGCTGAGCATCTCGCGCACCCAAGGGTCACCTTCTGCGATGAGCACGCAAGGGGGTGCGATATCTGCAGCGTTCATGGCCAACTCCTGAATGTCCCTGTCCTACCAGGCCCTGTCACCGTGCAAGGCCGATCCCTTGCCAACCATAGCGCCAGCGGCCGGCACTGGGCATAAAAAAAACCCGCCTAGGCGGGTTTTTTTGTGACGCAGATCACATCAGCCGAGTTCAGCGAAGCACTCTTCGATGATGGCCAGGCCTTTCTCCAGCAGAGCGTCTTCAGCGGTCAGCGGGACCAGAATACGCAGGACGTTGCCGTAGGTGCCGCAGGACAGCAGGATCAGACCCTTGTCGCGCGCCTTGGCCACGACTTGGGCAACGGCAGCTGCGTTCGGGGTATGGGTACCTTTCTCGAAGACTTCGACAGCGATCATCGAGCCCAGGCCACGCACGTCACCGATGATCGGATGCTTGTCCTGGATCTTGCGCAGGCCCGCGGTCAGCAGCTCACCGACAGCCTTGCTACGGTCCAGCAGCTTCTCTTCTTCGAACACCTGGATAACGGCCAGAGCCGCAGCGCAGGCGATCGGCGAGCCGGCGTAGGTGCCGCCCAGGCCGCCTGGCGCAATGGCGTCCATGTACTCGGCCTTGCCGCACACACCGGCCAGCGGGAAGCCGCCAGCGATGGATTTGGCGAAGGTGGTCAGATCAGGCGCGACGCCCATCTGCTCCATGGCGAAGAAGGTGCCGGTACGGCCAGCGCCGGTCTGCACTTCGTCGGCGATCAGCAGGATGCCGTGCTTGTCGCACAGCTCGCGCAGGCGCTTCATCAGCTCTTTCGGCGCAGGCAGGAAACCGCCCTCGCCTTGCACCGGCTCCAGAATGATCGCAGCGATGTCACGTGGCTCGGCGTCGTTCTTGAAGATGCGCTCGACCGAAGCAATGGCGTCGTCGACGCTCACGCCGTGCAGCTCGCTCGGGAACAGGGCACGGAACACGCCGCCTGGCATCAGGCCCATGCCAGCGGAGTACGGCACGACCTTGCCGGTCAGGCCCAGGGTCATCATGGTACGGCCGTGGTAGCCGCCGGTGAAGGCGATCACGCCAGCGCGGCCAGTGGCGGCACGGGCGATCTTGACGGCGTTCTCGACGGCTTCGGAGCCGGTGGAAACCAGCAGGGTCTTCTTGTCGAAGTCGCCTGGGACCAGCTTGTTGATTTTTTCGCACAGCTCTACATAGGGTTCGTAGGCCAGCACCTGGAAGCAGGTGTGGCTGACTTTGGTCAGCTGCTCTTGCACCGCTGCTACCACTTTCGGGTGCAGGTGGCCGGTGTTGAGTACGGCGATGCCGCCAGCGAAGTCGATCAGTTCGCGGCCTTCAACGTCGATCACCGTGGAGTTCTTCGCCGACTCGACGAAGATCGGGTGGATCTGGCCTACGCCACGTGGGACGGCGGCTACACGACGTTGCATCAAAGATTCGTTGGTCTTGCTCATAATGCCCTCATTTGCGCCGATCAGCGGCGCTTTTATTCGGGGGTGGCCGGGTGGGCTCGCGGACAGTATTCGTTGATCGACTGCCGTGAACGCCCTGACCACCAGGTGCTGCGATGTCAAAAAAGCCAGCGAGACGTCGCTCTCGCGCCCCGCTGGCGAGGTAAAACGGTCTACCGGGTGATCAGACGCTGATGCACAGGTATTTGATTTCGAGGTAGTCCTCGATACCGTACTTGGAACCTTCGCGGCCCAGGCCCGAGGCCTTGATGCCGCCGAACGGCGCCACTTCGTTGGAGATCAGGCCGGTGTTGATACCCACCATGCCGTATTCCAGCGCCTCGGCGACACGGAACACACGGCTCATGTCACGGGCATAGAAGTACGAGGCCAGGCCGAACTCGGTGTCATTGGACATGGCGATGACCTCAGCCTCGTCCTTGAAGCGGAACAGCGGCGCCAGTGGGCCGAAGGTTTCTTCCTTGGCCACGGCTGCGGTCTTCGGCACGTCGACCAGAATGGTCGGCTCGAAGAAGTTGCCTTCGATCAGCTTGCCACCGGACAGAACCTTGGCGCCTTTGCCGACGGCGTCTTCGATGTGTTCCTGGACCTTGGCCACGGCCTTGCCATCGATCAGCGGACCGGTGGTGGTGCCTTCTTCCAGACCGTTGCCGATCTTCAGCTTGGCGACGGCTGCCGCCAGCTTCTGGGCGAACGCGTCGTAGACGCCGTCCTGCACGTAGATACGGTTGGCGCAGACGCAGGTCTGGCCGTTGTTACGGTACTTGGAGATGATCGCGCCCTCGACCGCCTTGTCCAGGTCGGCGTCGTCGAACACGATGAACGGGGCGTTGCCACCGAGCTCCAGGGAAACCTTCTTGATGTCCTTGGCGCATTCTTGCATCAGCTGACGGCCGATCTCGGTCGAGCCAGTGAAGGACAGCTTGCGCACCAGGGCGTTACCGGTCAGCTCGCCGCCGACTTCGCCAGCGCTGCCGGTCACCACGCTCAGCACACCCGCCGGGATACCGGCACGGTTGGCCAGCTCGACCAGGGCCAGGGCGGAGTACGGGGTTTGCGAGGCAGGCTTGAGCACCATGGTGCAGCCAGCGGCCAGGGCCGGGCCGGCTTTACGGGTGATCATCGCGGCCGGGAAGTTCCACGGGGTGATGGCCGCGGTAACACCGATCGGCTGCTTGATGACGATCAGGCGCTTGTCTGGCTGGTGGCCAGGGATGGTGTCGCCGTAGACACGCTTGGCTTCTTCGGCGAACCACTCGATGAACGAGGCGGCATAGGCGATTTCGCCCTTGGCTTCGGCCAGTGGCTTGCCCTGCTCGGTGGTCATCAGGCGGGCCAGGTCGTCCTGGTTTTCGATCATCAGTTCGAACCAGCGACGCAGCTTGGTCGAACGCTCCTTGGCGGTCAGTGCACGCCAGGCCGGCAGGGCCTTGTCGGCGGCTTCAATGGCGCGGCGGGTTTCCGCAGTGCCCATCTTCGGTACGGTACCGATGACTTCACCGGTGGCCGGGTTGGTCACATTGATGGTCTGGCCGCTGTCCGCATCCAGCCACTCACCGTTGATGAAGGCTTGCTGGCGGAACAACTGAGCGTCTTTGAGCTGCATGTCGGCTTCCCGAATTGTTGATTGTATGAAAAGCGCCCAACGCAGGGCATCGAGCGTTTGAAATCTCAAACGAATGCTAAGCGTGTGCTGGGGGGTTGGACAATAGCCTGTTCGAAAAAAAGAACGAACGGTTGAACACCCCGGCGCAGTTTCAGGATGCGCGCCGGCACCGGGAGAGGTTAGACGGGAGGCTTGAAACGTAGACAGGGAGGACCGAAGGCCCTCCCAAGCAATCCATCAGAACGCGCGCGCCACATCGATCACCAAGGCCCGGTAACCCACCGAGCCAGGTTGGCGACTGTGCACCTTCAGCTCCACCAGCACGTCCTGGGTGCCGCGACGCACCTCGTTGAGTACGGTCGTGGTGAGCTTCTCAGGGGTCAGGAAATCCACCGAGGCCGAATAGATGAACTGGGTATCGGTTTCAGGCCGGTACGCCACCACTGACGTGACCGGGCTGTACCACTGCTCGCCACGCTCCTTGCCGTACTCCCACACCTGCTCGACGGTGCCTTGGCCTTCGTCGATGCGGTACTCCACCGCGCGGCTGTAGTTGCCGCTGAGCTTGGTCGGGGCGAAGTCACGGCCCCAGCCATTGTCGAACACGGTCAACGTGCCTTTGCCGGTCAGCCAGGCGGTATGCTGCGTCCATGCCCAGTCGAAATCCGGCCCTCCCAGCGGGGTCAGTACCTTGTCGCGCAGCCGCTCGGGCCAGCCCTGAGGCGAGGCGAGAATCCACTTCACCTGTTTGTCGCGGCCAATCTTGACCACGCCTTGATGCCTGGCTGAAACGATGATGCTGTCGTCATCGGCGTCGTAGTCGATGGCGTTGACGTGCGCCCAGTTGCGCCCGGTGCCGACGCCCGGGGTGTCACCGAACGGCAGGTCACCCTCGGCCAGTTCGTTGGCCAGCCGGTCATCTTGCTTGGCCACCCCTGGCGGCAGCTGGATCGCAGCCTTGCCCAAGGTTTCCAGCAGGTCGCCGCGATAGGGGTCGAGGATCTGGTTCAGGTCCCAGAAATCGAGCACGTCACCGGTTTCATCGACTTCGATGATATGGTCGCGGATCGAGCGCACACGCTTGCCATCCGGGCGTCGATAGTCGCTGGTGCCGACCCGCAGCAAGTAGGTGCCGTTGGCGGTTTCGCGGATCTCGTGGGAGAAGTCGGCGAATTTGTCCGGCAGGTTGCGTTGCCAGATGCGCCGCCCCAGCAAGTCGTATTTCGAGTAGGTCTGGCCCTGCCCCCAGATCAGCTTGCCGTCGCGGGTCTGCTGGAAGCCCATGGTTCCGCCGAGGCCATCGCGGCGATTGGAGTCGTGAACCTGCTCGATATCCAGGTACCAGCGCACATCGCCATTGCTGTCGCTGATCCAGTTGCTGCCAACCTGGTCCCATTCGGCAGCGCCGCCCAGGCCGTTCCACTTGAAGGCGCGGCCACCGGGGATGTCGCCTTGCAGATGGTTGAACAGATACAGCCGTTGCTCGAAACCTGGCGCTACTGTCACCGGCTCCACTTCAGGCAGCGCGGCGGTCTGCCTGGCCACCACCGGCAGGCGCACGGCCGGGGCATAGATCTGGTACTCCTCGCGGATGCGCTCGTCGTCGAGCTTGTAGGTCACTTCGACCTGGTTGACGTAATCCGGGTACAGGCCGAATACCGGGATGCCGCCATAAGTCCATAGCGAGCGGTCCGACACGTCATAGGCAATGTCGACACCGCGCTCGCCTTTGCCGCGCACCCGCACATGGGCAACGCTCAGCCGGCGCCCACCGTCGCGGATGACCGCCGTCAGCGGCGCCAGGCGGTACGGGTTGACCACGACATCGCCGAGCAGCGCCTGGTCACGCGCGGGGACCTTGGCCGTCAGGCAGGCGCCTTCGGGGAGTACGGGATGTTCAGTCTTGGCATTCATGGCAACGCTCCTTTTTTACTCAAAAGTCGTAACGCGCGGTGGCGCCGAAGGTCCGTGGGGTGCCGAGCACGCCGGCGTAACCGCCGTTGGCGGAGTTCCACAGGCTGGTGAAGTAGGTTTTGTCGCCAGCGTTCTTCACCCACAACGACAGGTCGACCACGCCGTCGCCCTGGTCCAGACGCACACCGGCGGAAAGGTTGATCAGCGCATAGCTGGGAATCTGGCCGTAATCGGAATCGTCGATGGTGCCCACCGCCTTCGAGCGAAACGCATAGCTGGCGGTGACGTATGGCTCGACATGCTGGCTGGCCTGCCATTTGTATTCGCCATTGAGATTGGCGATGTACTTGGAGGCGCCGACCACCTGGTGGCCGGACAGGTCGCAGGTGGCAGCGGCGTTGGCCAGGCTCACCTCGGGCGGGCACGGCGCATCGTCGTACTTCAGGTAGCGAACGTCGTTCCACGAACCGTTGAAATTGAGCGTCAGGCCACGCACCGGCAACGCCGTGGCCTCGAACTCAAGCCCGCGTGAGCGCACGCTGCCGGCGTTGGCCAGGTACTGCACGCGGTTGATCTGGTCGTAGACATTGGCCTGGTAGCCATGCACCTCGGTCCAGAACAGGTTGGTGTTGAGTTGCAGGCGGTTGTCCAGCAGCGTGCTCTTGAAGCCCAACTCGGCGTTGTTGGCGCGCTCGGTGCCGACCAGCAGAGAATCGGTGCCCAGGCGCGGCGCGGCGCCGACGGTGAGGTTCACGCCCCCGGACTTCTCGCCGTGGGTCAGGGTCGCGTAACCGAGCAATTGCTCATTGAAGCGGTAGCTCACGCCGAGCAACCCGGATGGGCTGAAGCCATATTGGTTGAGGTCACCTGAATCATAGGCGCCGACCCGGGCCTGGCGCGCCGCAGCGGCGCCAGCGCTTAAACCAGCGCCGCCGGTTGGCGCATCGCGGGTCACCCAGGCGCTCTTTTCTTCGTAGGTGCCGCGCACGCCTGCGGTGAGGTCCAGGCGGTCGGTGACGTGCCAGGTGCCCTGAGCAAACAGTGCATAGCTATCGGTATCGATATGACCGTTGCCGACGGTATCGACGTTGGCCAGCGCACCGGCCGGGGTGAGGTTCCAGATGTCCGCCTGCGGGCCGTAGTAGGTGAAGGACTTGTTGTCCAGGTCTTGCTTGAAGTAATAGGCGCCAAGCACGTAGTCGAACGCGCCACCGGTGGGCGAGGCCAGGCGGATTTCCTGCGAGTACTGCTTGTCGCGCACCGAGACCCCAGCGCTGTAGAACACCGGCACATTGAGGCCGTCATCGTTGCGCGGGGTGAAGTCCCACCAGCGGTAGGCGCTGATCGAGGTCAGGGTGAAATCATTGGCCAAGGTCCAATTGGCCTCCACCGAGGTGCCGCCTTGAAACACCGTCACCTGTTGATCGGCATCGAAGTTGACCTTGCGGTCTTTGCCCGACACCAGCGTCGCGCCAGCCTGGGCCGCCAGGCTTTCGTAACGGTTCATACCGTTGAGCGTCGGGCCGGTGCTGTACAGGCTGAGGATGCCGTTGTTGGAATCCTCCTCGTTGTACTCGCCGATCCAACGCAGGTTGAAGGTTTCGCTGGGTTCGAACAGCAACTGGGCCCGAAAGCCCTGGCGCTTGCCGCCGTTGAGCTCATCGCCGTTGTGGACGTTCTTCACATAACCATCGTCCTCGCTGCGGTAGGCGCTCAGACGCCCCGCCAGGGTCTCGCTGATGGGGCCGGAGAAACTGCCCTGGGTCTGGCGATAACCGTCTTCGCCAATCGACTGCTGCACGCTGCCTTCGGGATGAAACGTAGGCTTGCGCGTGGTGATGTTCAGCACCCCGGCCGTGGTGTTCTTGCCGAACAGCGTGCCTTGCGGGCCGCGCAGCACTTCCAGTTGCTCGACATCGAGCAGGTCGAAGACCGCCATCCCTGGGCGACCGAGGTAGACGTTGTCCAGGTAGATGCCGACGCTGCCTTCCAGGCCATCGCTGGCCGGGTTGTTGCCCAGGCCGCGGATCGAAATGCTCGATTGGCGGGCGTGGACATAGGCGACATTGGTGCTGGGCACCAGTTGCTGCAGGTCCTGCACGCGATAGATGCGCTGGCTTTCCAAGGTCTGGCTGCTGAGCACACTGATCGGCGTGGGCACATCTTGAGCGGTTTCTTCACGGCGGCGGGCATTGACCGTGACGGTGCCGAGGGTGGCATCCTGCTCCAGCGCCGGGGTGGGGGTGAGCGGCTGATCGGCGTAACTGCCGTTGGCAATCGCGAGCAAGACACCTGCGGCCAGGGGCTGCAGGGTGCAACGCGAGCCGCGCACTGGCCTGCGGAATAAGTCGTACATGCAAATGCTCCTTGAGGCACTGGCCCTGTGCGAGCATTTCCGTTGGCGGAATCGAATCGCGGTGTGTTGGGCTTATATTCTTTTAAGAGATATAAATAGTTTTAAATCATATTTTGTGGAATAAGTAACAGCCTTTATAAGGGTGGCTAACCCTTGTCAGCAATTGCATTTCACCGAAAGTTTTCATGTAGAAAATGCATATAGACCTCCGCCAGCTCCGACACTTCATCGCCCTTGTGGAACACCGCAGCTTCGTAGCGGCGGCGGCGGCGGTGAACCTGTCGCAATCGGCCTTCAGCCGCAGCATCCAGACCTTGGAGCACAACATCGGCTGCCGCCTGGTCGACCGCGCCAGCAAGGAGCTAGCGCCTACCCGTCAGGGGCTGTTGGTGCTGGAGCATTCGCGGCGCCTGGTGCACGGCGCGCACAATCTGGTCAACGAAATACACCAGTTCAATGGGGCGACCACTGGGGTGGTGCGTTTCGGCTGCGGCCCGGCCCCTGCTGGCGGCCTGGTGCCACGAGCGGTGGCGCGCTTCGTGGCGGAATTTCCAGCGGCGCGTACCTGTTTTCAGGTGGATCACTGGCAGGCACTGAACCGCAAGCTCATGGCCGAAGAGATCGAATTCTTCGTGGCCGACACCCGCCAGTTCGAATCCGACCCCGATTACCAGGTTCACCGGTTGGCGCCGCAGCGTTGGCACTTCTGCTGCCGCGCAGGTCATCCATTGACCGAACAGGCAGAGGTACGCGCGCGGGACGTATTCGATTACCCGCTGGCGACCACTTTCCGGCCACCGAACATCCGCAAGATCCTCAGCGACCTCAGCGGGCGTCAGGATTTTCTCCCGACAGTGGAGTGCGAGCATGGCTATGCACTGTTGAACGTGGTGATGCACTCGGACACCATCGGCATCGCCTGCAACGCCAACTTGCGGCCTTATCAGTCAGAGCAGGGGTTGGTAGCACTGCAGCTGGCAGAGTTGACGCCCAGCCAGGAAGAGGCGTTCTACACCCGTTACGGGGTGGTAAGCCGGGTGGGGTATGGCTTGTCGCCATTGGCTCAGGGACTGGTCAGGCAGTTGATTGCCTGTGATACCGAGGTATAGCTGGCGGGGCCGCGATGCGGCCCGCCAATATCAACCCTTGCGCGTGGTCCGACTCAACTGCCCATCGACGCCGACCGGCACTTCACCGGCCAAGGTCACGCGGCGCACGATGCGGGGCTGGGTGCCGTAATCGTCGACGGCGTAGTGCTGCGTCGCACGGTTGTCCCAGATTGCCACGTCACCCGCCTGCCAGCGCCAGCGCACGGTGTTTTCCAGCCGCGTCACATGGCCTTGTAGCACCGTGAACAGGTGCTGCGAGTCAGCCAGCGAATAACCCTTGATGCGCTTGACGAAATGCCCCAGTTGCAGCGCCCGCTCACCGCTGATCGGGTGCACGCGCACCACCGGGTGCTCGGTTTCGTACACGGTCGAGGTGAACACCTTGCGGTAGCGCTCGAGCTTGCTCGGATCGACATCGGGCTTGGCGCTCGCGTAGTCGTATTCGTTGCTGTGCACCGCCCACAACTGGTCGGCCAACGCGCGCAATGCCGCTGGCAACGCCTGGTAGGCCGCTGCGGTGTTGGCCCAGACCGTGTCGCCGCCGTGCGTCGGTGCCACCACGCTGCGCAGGATCGATGCCTTGGGATAGGCATCGACGAACGTCACGTCGGTGTGCCAGGAGTTGGCCCGCTGCCCTTCGGCGCCGTCCAGTTGCAGCAGGTAGGTAGTACCGTCCACCACCGGCACGGTGGGGTGCGCGACCGGCTCGCCCAGCAGCTTGGCGAAGCCTTCCTGGCTTTGATCGTCCAGGTGTGTCTGGCCGCGGAAGAACAGCACCTTGTGCTTGACCAAGGCCGCCTGGATGGCCTCGACAGTGGTGGCATCAAGGTGGGCTGACAGCTTCAGCCCCCGGATTTCGGCGCCGATGCGGCCGGCAACCGGGTGGATGTCGAGTTCGACGGCGTTTGGCGCTAAGGCCTGTGCGGCATTGCTCATGGTCGTGGTCCTTGCGGTCATGGTTGAAAGTTGGGTTCAGCGGGCGGCCTGCGCGGCCTGTGGGTGTTGCAGTGCGGCATCGAGAAAACGCGGCTCGATCCACTCGGAAACCTGGAAGCCACGGCGGATCAGGCGCTCGCGGGCAGCAAGGTCGACACCCTGCTGCAACTGCGCGATAAAGTCGGCGTCCAGGCGCGGGTCGAAGTAATCGGCCAAGTCTTCCTTGGCCAGGTCATCGGCAAGGATGCTGCGCGGCCAGCTGGCGTTGTCGGCCACCAGATCGACGTACGCATCGCGGTTGTGCTCGTCGCGCAACCAGCTGCTGGCCTGTTCCTGAGCATCGACCAGGCGCTGCACCAGCTGCGGGTATTTGCGGATGAAGTCGCCGGTGCCCAGCAGCACCGCCTGGGTACTGCCGGCACCTTGCAGATCGCGAGAGTTGACCGGCAACTCGACCAAGCCGCGTTCACGCAACGAGAGCAGATTGGAAAGCCCCCAGGTCGCATCGATCTGCTTGGCGGCAATGGCGGCATTGGCCGCGTTGAAATCCAGGTTGATGACTTTCAGGTCGCGCTCCGACAACCCTTGGCTTGCCAGTGCACTGGCGAAGGACAGTTGGTTGGCCGTACCGCGGAAAACGGCAACGCGCTTGCCTTTGAGATCATGCAGGCTGTGGATGCCAGAGCCGGGCACCACGCCCAGATAGCTCTTCACCCCACGCACACCGGCAGCCAGCACGCGAGTGTCCAGGCCATTGGCCTTGCCGACGATTGCGGCCAAGTCGCCCAGGTAGGCGAAGTCGGCCTGGCCATTGGCCAATGCTTCATTGACCACCGGGCCTGCGCCTTTGAAGAAAACCCAGTCGATGCGTATGCCGTCTTCGCCGAAGGCTTTCTCCAGCAGTTGCTGGTCACGCAGTACATCGACCACACCGCCAGCGCTGTGCTTGCTGCCAGCGCTGAGGTCCGGCACGGCGATGCGGATGCTCTGCGGTTGGGCGGGCTCCGCCGCAGGGGCACTGAGGGTGACAGCCAGACCGAGGGCGGCGATCAGGTGGCGTAGAAGGGTTTTCATGACAAGGCTCCTTGGCAAGCTGCCACCGACGATGGCCAGCGCTTTGTCCAGAAGCTAGGCAGGTCTGGTTAGAACCTACAAAGATCAAAACTTCATTTTTTAGTAACTGAAAGACATAAATGAGGATCCATGCGGTGCGCCGGGTTACTTGCGGGAAACGCATGGAAAATATGAGGAAAACGCAAGGGCGAAGGGGTTACGCAGGCAAAGCTTGCATGTTCTTATCTCTTGAAAGTCACTTTGGTTAATTTTTAATTCTATAAGTGAATAACAATGGAACACTTGGAGACACTGCCGATGAATGGAGTTCTGAGTGGCAACCGGAGGCGGTTTCACCGCCTCATCCTGACACACGGCCCCTCTCAAATAAGCCGCGACCGCTTGCTGCCTTGGTTGCTGCCTGGGCTGATTGCGCTGCTGTGGGTCGTGGCGAGCCGGCAGCAGTGGATGAGCGAGCAGATATTGCCGGCGCCTTCACTGGTGTGGCAGAGCGCGCTGGAATTCGGCTCGGGTGAGCTTTGGGGCCACGTGTGGATAAGTCTGCAACGGCTGGTCTGGGGGCTGTTGGCAGGCATCGCTAGCGGCTTGCTGCTCGGCACTTGGCTCGGCACCTCGCGGCAAGCGCAAACCTGGGTACTGCCAACATTCGTGGCGCTGGCGCAGATCCCCACCCTGGCCTGGATTCCGCTGTTCATGCTGTTCTTCGGTATCGGCGAACTGCTCAAGCTGGTGGTGCTGGTGAAAGCTGTGGTGGTACCGGTCGCGCTGCACACGTTGGTTGGCGTACGCGACGCCCAACCGAAACTACGCGAAGCCGCCGCCGTGCTGCGTCTACCACGCCATCTGCTGTGGCTGCGCATGCTGCTGCCGGCCGCCCTGCCCGCCTTTCTCACCGGCACCCGACTGGCATTGGCAACCGGCTGGACTTCGCTGCTCGCCGTTGAGTTGCTGGCCTCCAGCGAAGGCATCGGCTACCTGATGGTATGGGGCAGGCAGCTGTTCATGCTCGACCTGGTACTGCTGTGCATCCTGGTCATCGGCCTGGTTGGCGCACTGCTGGAACGTGGCTTTTCGGCCCTGGAAAAGCGCCTGCTGCACTGGCCGCAACCGGCCACTGGCGAACAACAGCGCGGCCCGGTGCCGCGGGGCTGGCAAAGCCTGCTGCTGCCAGCAGCATTGCTGGCGCTGTGGCAGGTGAGCAGTAGCCTGGGCTGGATCGACTCGAACATCCTCACCTCGCCACTGGACGTCTTGCGCACCCTGGTCCGCGGTCTGGCCGATGGCTCGTTGCCGCAAGCCATGCTGCTGAGCCTGCAACGTACTTTGACCGGCCTGCTAGTGGGCGGCAGCGCAGGTCTGTTGAGTGGACTGTTACTGGGATTGTCGCCGCGCGCCGAACGCTTTTTCGGCCCAAGCTTTTCTGCGTTGAGGCACGTGGCCTTGTTTGCCTGGGTGCCGTTGCTCACAGCCTGGTTTGGCCTCGGTGAAGGGGCCAAGCTCGTGTTCGTCGCCCTGGCGGCATTCTTTCCGCTGCTGATCGCCACCCAGCGCGGTATCGCCAGCCTCTCGCCGCAACTGGGCGAGGCGGCCCGCACACTGCGCCTGAACCTGTGGCAACGTCTGCGCCTGTTGGTGTTACCCGGCGCCGCAGCGGCCATATTCGCCGGCCTGCGCCTGTCGCTGATCTACGCCTGGCTGGGCACCATCGGGGCCGAATACTTCATGCCCTCGGACGGTGGCATCGCCAGCCTGATGATCGGCGCGCAGCAACTGTTTCGCATGGACCAGGTCATGGCCGCGATGGTCTTGATCGGCCTGGTCGGTGCCCTGCTCGGCATCCTCGGTCAACGCCTCGAATCGCGCGCCACGCGCTGGAGAAACGCATGAATGCCTTCAATGCTTCACACCTGCTCGCGGCCAATCAGGCCGACACCACGCCGCCGCTGGTCAGCTTCGAAGGCGTTGGCAAAGTGTTCCACGTCGATGGCCAGCCCCTCGAAGCCATCCGCAACTTCAACCTCGCCATCAACCAGGGCGAGTTCATCGCCATCGTCGGCGCCTCGGGCTGCGGCAAGTCGACCCTGCTGCGCCTGTTGGTCGGGCTGGACACCGACTACAGTGGCAGCATCCGCGTCGATGGCCAGGCGGTCAGCGGCATCGGCAGTGAACGCGGCATCGTGTTCCAGGAGCATCGCCTGTTTCCCTGGCTGACGGTGGCGCAGAACATCGCCCTGGGCCTGGTCAACGAGCACCTGACCCAAGGTGAGCGTGCCCGCCGGGTGCATGAGTTCGTGCTGCTGGTCGGTCTGGTCGGCTTCGAGTCGGCCTACCCGCACCAGCTCTCCGGCGGCATGGCGCAACGTGTGGCAATTGCCCGGGGGCTGGTGGCCAGCCCGCGCATCCTGTTGCTCGACGAGCCGTTCGGCGCCCTCGATGCGCTGACCCGTCAGCAACTGCAGGACGAACTGCTCGCCATCCGCGACCGCGCCGGCATCACCACCTTGCTGGTGACGCACGATGCCGAAGAAGCCACCTACCTGGCCGACCGGGTAATCGTGCTGGAGCCGCGTCCGGGGCGGATCAAGTCGGTGGTGGACATCGAGCTGGCGCATCCGCGCCTGCGCACGAGCGTGGCCTTGCACGGGCTGCGCGAGCAGGTGCTGCATCAGATCACCGGTGACGGCGGTCGCCTGCCGCCGCCAGCACGCCGAGTGGAAGGCTTACGGCCTGAGTTGATCGCCTTGTAGCAGGGGTACTGGCTCGGCAAGCGTGCGCAGGTACGCCCAGGGATAAATCCCCCGATCATGGCCATCGCTGAACATCAGCTGCACGCCGTAACCTTGCGCCACCACCTGCTCGATACGCACCGCCTCATTGACCAACGGCAGGCGTCCCTGCAAGCGCGCTGCCCGGCACTGCGAGCAGGGGCAGGCCCCCCGTAGCCGGACATGACTGATGACAGCTTCGCCATCGCGCCACTGCAACGTCAGTACGCCAAGTGCGCGGCGATTGCCGATTGCACGCGGGCTATCCATTACGCGGCACCGCGCAATTGGGCCAGGGCAATACGCACCGCTTTGCGCACTTCCGGATCGCTGTCGGCCTCGGCTGCCTGGAGTGCGGGCAAGGCTCGGCCAAGGCCCAGCTCGCCCAGCGCCAGCGCCGCTTCCTTGCGCAGGTTGGCGATGCCGTGGTCGAGCAAGTCGACCAGGCTATCCAGCGCTTGAGCATGGCGAAGGCGACCCAGCGAGCGGGCGGCGCGCAAGCGCACTTGCCAGAAGCCATCAGCCAGCGCCGCCACCAGTGCCGGCCCCGCCTGCGCGTGACCAACCTTGCCCAGGGTAGTGGCAGCTTCTTCACGCACCTGCCAGGCGGGATCGCGCAGAGCGCCCACCAGCGCCGGCAGTACCGCCGGATCACGCGCAAGCCCCAAGGCACCAATCGCTGCGCGACGCACCTCAAGATCGGCCTCGTGTTCCGCCAGATTGGCCAAGGCGGGGAGCGCCGGCTGGTGCTTCAGCCAGCCCAGAATACCGACGGCTTCGCGCCGTACTGCCGGGTCGTGGTCTTGCAGTGCCCGCAGCGCAGGTTCGGCGGCGTCCGCCAGGCGCAGTTCGCGCAGGGCGCGCAGGACACTGGCGCGAACGAAGGCGTCGGCATGGTTCGTCCACGGCAGAATCAACTGACCGGCCTGTGCACTTTTCAATTCACTGAGGCTCTGTGCGGCAGCCAGACGTACCGCCTCGGCGCCGTCGGCCAACGCCGCGCACAGCGCATGCACCACGTGTGGCTCCTCCCAGGCTTCCAGCAGGCGCGCGGCCTCGGCGCGCACATGCTCGGCGCCATCGACCAACAAGGCATCGGTCAGCCATGGCAACGCTTCGGCGACTTCAAGATCGGCCAGCTCGATCAAGGCGATGCGCCGCACGCCGGCGTCGTCAGCTTCGAGACGCGGCAGCAGTTGGAGAATCTCGGGGTTGTCGGTGCTTCGTTCGGTCATAGCGCGATCCTTAACGGCGGGTGTTCGCTGGTCGGCAAGCCAAGGGGCGTCAGCCGCGGCAGTTCGCGGCCTTCTTCATGACGCAGCAAGGCCAGGCAATGGCGTTTGAGATGGGTGAATTCAGGGCTGGTCAGCAGGCTGGCGCGGCGCGGGCGCGCGAAGTCCAGGCGCAGGTCTTCAATGAAGCGACCAGGGCGTGGGCTCATCACCAGAATGCGGTCGGCCAGGAACAAGGCCTCGTCGATATCGTGGGTGACGAACACCACGGTGGTGCGGATGCGCGTCCAGATATCCAGCAGCAGTTCCTGCATGCGCGAACGGGTTTGCGCATCCAGGGCACCAAAGGGCTCGTCCATCAATAGCAGGCGCGGACGGTTGATCAGCACCCGGGCAATCTCGGCGCGCTGCTGCATGCCCCCGGACAACTGGCTGGGCCAGCGCTCGGCGAAGTCCGCCAGGCCCACCAGTTGCAACATTTGCCGTGCCTGTTGGCGGCGCTCGGCCTTGCCCAGGCCTTGCATCTTCAGGCCGAAGGCGACGTTGTCCAGCACGCTGCGCCAGGGCAGCAAGGTGTGGTGCTGAAACACCATGCCGCGCTGCGGCGAAGGCCCCTGCACGGCCAGGCCGTCGACGCACAGCTGGCCGCTGCAGGGCACCAGGTGCCCGGCCAACGCGCCAAGCAAGGTCGATTTGCCGCAGCCGGACGGCCCGAGGATGCAGACGAACTCCCCCGCCTGCACGGCGAAATCCAGGCCCTGCACCGCCTCGAAGGCCTCACCGCCCTGCCCCAGCCGAATCGACAGGCCGTGCCCATCGATCCGCCCCGGTGCTTGTTGATGAAGATTCATCAGGCAGCTCTCCGGGTGCGATACCAGGGCGTTGCCAGTGCCCCCAGGCGCTTGATCAGCGCACTGCTGCCCATGCCCAGTACGCCGATCAACAGCATGCCGACGATGATGTTCGGGTAGTTCTGCAAGGTGTATGACTCCCAGGTGTAGTAGCCGATGCCGAACTGCCCGGCGATCATCTCGGCCGTCACCAGACAGAACCATGAGGTGCCCATGCCAATCGCAAGGCCGGTGACGATGCTCGGCAGCGCACCAGGCAGCACCACCTCGCCGAGGATTGCCCAACGCCCTGCACCGAGACTGCGCGCCGAGGCCACCAGGCGCGGGTCGACGGCCTCGGCGCCGTGCACGGTGTTGAGCAGGATCGGGAACAGCGCGCCGGTGAAGGTGATGAACACCATCGACAGCTCGGACGACGGGAACATCAGGATCGCTAGCGGGATCCACGCCACCGCCGGTATCGGCCGCAGCACCTCCAGGGGCGGCAGCAAGGTGTCTTCGGCCCATCTCGAGCGGCCGATCAACAGCCCCAGGGCCACGCCCAGAACTGCCGCGGCGGCATAACCGGCAAACACCCGCGTCAGGCTGCTGCTCAGGTGCGCCAGCAGGGTGCTGGAGGTCAGCAACTGCCAGCCCGCACCCAGCACCGCCTGGGGTGTGGGCACATAGCTGAAAGTCAGCAGGCCAAGGTCCAGCTTGACGCTGGCCGCCACCTGCCAGAACAACAGGCAGGTCAGCAGCGATACCAGGCGCACGGGCCAGCGCTTGAAGTCGCGGGTCATCTCGGTGCCTCCCGTTCAGCGCTGGGCGAGCAGCTTCTGGTTGGCGCTGACGAAGTCTTGCGCCTCCCCGCCATGCGCTCTGGCGTATTGCTCGGCCTGGTCCTTGAGCAGGAAAGCCGCCAGCTCGCCATTGCCATCACGGACGAACCAGGCCTGGTTGGCCAGCAACTTGATGCCGCTGTCGGCAGCCTGGGCGTAGACGGCGCGGATGTCCTTGCCCTCGTGCTCCAACTGGGCCAACGCGCCAAGGGCAGCTTGCGGCGAAGCGTAGTGACGAACTTTGCCTTCACCGCGTACCCAGACCTGCGCCAGGCGGCTGAAGTCGGTGATCGGCTTGCCCGTGAGCGCGTCATTGGCCTTGAGCGGCTGCGGCTCGTAGTTTTTTAGCGCCTGGTCATAATCCAGGCCGGCCTGGGCGAAAGCTGCACGAATATAGCGGTCGTCGATGAACTGCTGCGTGTCGAGGCCGCGATCGGTTTTCTTCAGCAGTTTCAGCGTTTCAATGGACGTCGCCACGGCCTGGCGGTATTCCGGCTTCCAGGTCAGGTCGCGGGTCTGTAGACCGAGCGGGCCGTGGAACAGGTAATTGACCTCGGCTTCGATGCCGGTGACCTTCTCGATGAGCTCGCTGTACTTTTCCGGTTCGGCCGCGATCAGGCGGTCTGCTTCGAGGCTGGCGCGCAGGTAGGCGGTCACCACTTCCGGGTATTTCTGCGCATAGTCGGCATCGACCAGGGCGCCGTGAAACGTAGGCGCGTTGGCCTGGGCGCCGTCGTAGATCTTGCGGGCAAAGCCGCGGTTGGGGAACAGTTCGGCGAACGGCACGAAGTCGGCATGGGCTTCGATGCGGTTGCTGCGCAAGGCGGAGCCAGCGATTTCCGGGGCTTGGGCGATGATTCGCAGATCCTTCTGCGGGTCCCAGCCTTGCGCCGCGACGGCCCGCAGCAGCATGCCGTGGGCGGTGGAGGCGAAGGGTACGGAAATGGTCTTGCCCTTCAGTTCGGCCAGCGACTGCACCGGCGAGGCGGCCGGTACGACGATCCCATTGCCGCTGCCATGCACACTCCCCGACAGCACGCTGATGAACAGGCTGCGTTTGCCGGCATCCAGGTGCGCGACCCCGTTGAATGAGCCAGGGAAATCGGCCATGGCACCGAAATCCAGCTTGCCGGCGACCATCTCGTTGGTCAGTGGCGCGCCGCTGGTGAAGTTCTTCCATTCGACCTGGTATTGAGCATCCTTGTACTTGCCATCGTGCGGCAGGTACTTTTCGAGCAGGCCCAGCTCACGGATCAGCAAGCCGCCGGTGGCGCAATTGATGGTGGTGTCCTGGGTGCCGATGGCGATGCGTATGGTTTCGGCGCTGGCATTCAGGCCGGTAAGCGCCAGCGCGAGGCCGGCCAGGGTTGCTACAAGGCGCATGGATGTTTCCCCTCGAATCGTTGTGGATGCTGAAATCGTCTCCGCCGCCCGGTGCGGGGGGTGGGAAACGAGGGGCGAGGCAGGAGGCGCGTCCGGTGGTTCGCCGGATGGCGGGGATGAATCAGCGCAGCAGGTACGGGATATCGACCTTCACCGCGCCCGTGGGGCAGTCTTTTTCGCAGGGCATGCAGTACCAGCACTCGTCGAAGGCCATGTAGGCTTTTTGCGTGGCCGGGTTGATCGCCAACAGGTCCATGGGGCAGACCTCGACACAGACGGTGCAACCTTTATCGGCGATGCACTTGTCTTCGTCGATGGTCACCGGGGCACTGCTGCGAAAGAAGATTTCCTGGGGCTGGTAAGCCATTTCACGGAGTCCTTGGGGCCTTGAGCCCTCGGTTTTATTCAGGCAGCGTCGGCTTTCACGCGCAGCCGGTCATAGGCGGTCTGTTCCTGGGCGTCCAGCGCGATCAGGTAAGGCTCGACGGCCTTCTTGAAGCTGGTCATTTCGCCGTTCTGGTCTTTTTTCAAATGGCAGTGGCAGAACCACTCACTATCGTTGCGCTCGGGGAAATCGACCCGATGGTGGTACAGGCCCCAGCGGCTCTCCTCGCGAAATAGCGAGGCCCGCGCGGCCATTTCGGCACAGTCGCGGATGACCGAGACCTCCATCGCACGCATCAGCTCATGCGGATTGCTGGCTTTGATCTGTTCGAGATCTCGCTCGATCTCGGCAAAGCGCGCCAGGCCGATCTGCATCTTCTTGGTCACCTTCGGTGGCTGCAGGTAATCGTTGACCATGCGCCGCAACTTGTACTCGACTTGCGCTGGCGGTAGGCCATGCTCACGCTGCAACGGGGCGAACACCCGTGTGCGCTCGCGCTCGACCTGCCCATCATCGACCTCGGCAAACGCCCGCCCGGCCACGTAGTGCGCCGCGTTCACGCCGGCAAACCATCCGTAGGTGAACGCGCCCAGCATGTAGTTGTGCGGCACCGCCGCCATGTCTCCGGCGGCATACAGGCCCTGAACGCTGGTCTCGGCCTTCTCGTTGACCCACACCCCCGAGGCCGAATGGCCCGAGCAAAAACCGATCTCGGAGATATGCATCTCGACCATGTGCTGGCGGTAGTCGGTGCCACGCCCGGCATGGAACTGGCCACGGCTGGGGCGCTCGTTGCTGTGCAGGATCTCTTCGATGTTCTGAATGGTTTCCTCGGCCAGGTGATCGAGCTTGAGAAACACCGGACCATTGCCGCCTTCGAGTTCCTGATGAAACTCCCACATCATCTGGCCGCTCCAGTAGTCGCACTCGATGAAGCGCTCGCCCTTGCTGTTGGCGGTGTAACCGCCGAGCGGGCCGGTCACATAGGCACACGCCGGGCCGTTGTAGTCCTTGATCAACGGGTTGATCTGGAAGCATTCGAGATTGGCCAGCTCGGCCCCGGCATGGTAGGCCATGGCGTAGCCGTCGCCGGCGTTGGTCGGATTCTCGTAGGTGCCCATCAGGTAGCCCGACGAAGGCAGGCCCAAACGCCCCGCCGCGCCACAGGCGAGAATCACCGCCTTGGCACGGACCACGCGAAATCCACCGCTGCGGCAATCGAAACCCATGACACCAGCAGCGGCGCCCTGTTGATCGAGCAATATGCGGGTACAGACCATGCGATTGGTGATGTCGACCCGGGCGCGCTTGAGCTGGCGATACAGCACTTTCTTGATGTCGTGGCCTTCGGGCATGGGCAGTACATACGCGCCCATGTGATGGACCTTCTTCACCGCGTAATCGCCGGTTTCATCCTTTTCGAACTTCACGCCCCAGCGGTCGAGCTGCTCGATGGTTTCAAAGCTGTGCGTCGCATAGGCATGCACGGTGGCCTGGTTGACGATGCCGTCGTTGGCGACGGTGATTTCCTTGGTGTACTGCTCGGCGGTCGCATGCCCGGGAATGATGGCGTTGTTCAGGCCATCCATGCCCATGCTGATGGCACCGCTGCGTTTGACATTGGCTTTGTCGAGCAACAACACGCGCAGGCTCTTGTCCTGCTCCTTGGCCTTGATCGCGGCCATGGGGCCGGCCGTGCCGCCGCCGATGACGATGATGTCGTAGTCCTGGGTTTCGATACTCATACGTTGCTCCCCTTCTGGCGGTCGATGCGCAGGCGGTACTGGAAGGCATCGCCGCGGTAATACAGGTGCTCGAAGTCCAGCGGCGTACCATCGGCGGCATGGGTCAGACGCTCGATACGCATGATCGGCGCGCCCTCCTCCACCTGTAGCGCCTGGGTCAAGTCGCTGTCGGCGAGCACCGCATCGATGGCCAGGTCAGCGTGACCCAAGGCGATGCCGCAGTCGTTTTCCAGCAGCAGGAAAATGTCTCGGGTGACCAGGTCGGCCTGCTCCAGTTTTTCGCCGACAGCCTTGGGCAGCCAGGTGATTTCCAGAGATACCGGCTCGCGATTGATCAAGCGCACGCGGCGAATTTCAGTAACCAGGCTGCCTTCCTCGAGCTGCAAGCGCGCAGCGACCACGGCGTTGGCAGGCACATGGCGCAGGCTGCGCAGGCGGTTGATCACCTCATAGCCCCTCTGCGTCATCGACTCGCCCAGGCCCTGCAGGGTGCTGACGTTCTGGAACGCCTTGGGCTTGGCGACGAACGTGCCTTTGCCATGGATCTTGAAAATCAGTCCTTCTTTCTGCAGGTCGCCAAGCGCCTGGCGCACGGTGATGCGGCTCACCGCAAAGGCCTTGCCCAGTTCGCTTTCCGAGGGCATGCGGCTGTGCGGTGCATAGCTGCCATCGAGAATGCGCTCGCGCAGCAGGTCCTTGAGCTGGGTGTAGAGCGGAACGGGAGAAAAGGGGAGCAGGTCGGCCATGGGTCTCTTCGCTGATCGAATACTTGTTATAACAAGTTGTGACCAGATGCTATGCGGGCCTAGACCAGTAGCGGAAATACCGAGTTGGCATATGGTTAGATTGTTCTCGAGGCCACGACCGGCCGATGGCGACACCGCCGGAAAAGTAACCTTAGATCAAGGCCATGGACGTTCTCGCAGGAGATGGGTATCATGCCTGCGCGTTGCACTCGTAGCTCAGCTGGATAGAGTACTGCCCTCCGAAGGCAGGGGTCGTGGGTTCGAATCCCGCCGAGTGCGCCATACCTTCCAGAGCCCGCCTTGAGCGGGCTTTGTCGTTTCTGGGGTTTGAGTTTTGTGTAATCGACGCTGGCGACGCGACACCTCAATTCAAAATTAGTTCCATCGACTTTACCTGATTGGATCCATCCCGCTAGAATGATGGCACTTTGCCGTACCCGTAATTTGATCGCTTGCCGATCAATCACTCTCTCCAGGGATCCAGGAATGAAAATGCTGAAACACTGTCTGGCTTTGACCGTTGCCGCTGCGCTGGTGGGTTGCCAAGCGACCGGCGAGCAGTACCAAGCCGATGTGTTCGATGCCAGTCAGGTGAATACCCAGCAAGAAGCCAAGACCGTGAAAATCATCACGGTATCGCCGACCCGCATCAAGGTCAGCAACGAAAAGAACCAGAAAGCGGCCATGGTCATCGGCGGCGTGCTGGGCGCGCTGGGCGGTGCAGCGCTGGGCGCTGGGCACAACAAGGACACCGCCATCGTCGGTGGCGTGGCAGGCGGCGGCGTTGGTGCGCTGGCGGGCTCGCTGGTCAGCGATACCACGCTGGTACCGGGTGTACTGATCGGCTACTCGGAAAACGGTAAGGTCTACACCTCGGCGCAGGTGGGCCGTCCGTGCGATTTCAAGGTCGGTGACATCTCGCTGATGGTCATGACCCTGTCCAACGAGACGCGCATCCAGCCGAACGCCACCTGCCCCGATCCCAAGACCACCTGAGGCCTGAGCCATGAAGCGAGTAGTTCTGGCCACCACCCTTGTCTTGGCGGCGACTGGCGCTGCGGCCGGTCAGTTCGACCAGCTGTACCAGATCGAGCAGCAGACCAAACAATCCCAGGCGGCATTGGAAACCGAGCGTCTGCGCCAGGCAGCCGCCGCCGAGCAGCGCGCCGAAGCGCGCGAAGCCGCTGCGCGCCAACAGCGTGCGGCAGCCCAGCGTGCGGCTTCCCAGCGCGCCGCCGAGCAGCATCAGGCACAGGCAGCTGAGCGCAAGCGCGTGCAAACCCGCGAGGAATCGTTCGAGGACGAACTGCGGGCGCTGGAGCTCGAAGAACGACGCCTGAAGCTGCAAGCGAAAAAAGCCCAGGTGGCCCGCGCCAACGACTACATCGATGCCGAACTGCGCGACAGCGCCGCGCGTACCGACATGATTCAGTCCAACGCCGATGCCGCGCGCAACGTCAGCTCGGGCGCCAAGTCCTTGCTCGAAGACGTCGGCAAGGCCGAAGTGAAACGCGCGGGCGGCCTGTTCGGCGAGTGACCATCCATGGCGCTGCCCACGCGCTTGCCTGGGCAGCCCGAAGCTGAGACAACATCATGCTACGACTGATCATGCTGGCTACGGCCGGCCTGCTGCTGGGCGGCTGCCTGCAGGAAGAACCTGCATTCCCCAACGTGGACTTGCATGGCCGCCTGGTCGTTGACCAGGAAGTCACCGGCGCGCGTCAGGCACAGGGTATTCAGGGCGAGTACTACAAGCGGGTGCTAAGTGTGAACGGCCAGGACATGGCCTTCAACGACTTCGTCCACCACTACTGCCCTGACAGCAACACCCGCAACGAAACCTGCATCAAGGCATTTCGTATCAAGAAAATCGACGATGTCAGCGGCGCCACTCGGTTCTTGCCCAACGGGCTGTGACTCCAGGCAACGCTCGAGTAGAGAAAGGCCCGCTTGGACAAAGCGGGCCTTTTTCATTTGTGCGACATGTCGCATCAGCAGGACTCCCGTACCAGAAGCAATGGTGTTAGCGTGGCTTTTCTTACCCGCTTGCGAAGGAATGCGCGACACATGTCCCTGAACAAACTCACCGCCACGGCCTTGCTGCTGGCCAGCCTCGGCCTGTCCATCCAGTCGGCGCAGGCCAATCTCACCCAACAGCAGTCCAGCGCCATCGTAGGTGCCTTCGCCGATAGCCAACCGGCCGACTTCAAGCAGTTTCTCGGCAAGCTCAAGGCCAGCGACTTGGCCAAGGTCGATGATCTTGCGGCCACCTTGGACGCCTACCTGGCCGGCAAGTCGCTGGACGCCGAGCAGCACAACCAGATCAATCGCTTGTTGGGCCTGTACACGCGCATCAAGTACGCCAAGGCTGCGAAGCAGGATTTGCGCGAGCTGGTCGCCATCCCCACCTTCGCCGTCGAGGGCGTGGCACAGCACGAAAATCCCGAGTTCGTGAAGATCGCCGACAAGATCAAGGCCCTGGCCGATCGCTTCGGGCTGGCGTTTCGCAACGTCGACAATCGGGTTTACGAGATTTCGCTAGGCCAGGGCAAGGAAGTGGTCGGCATCCACGCCCATGCCGATGTGGTGCCGGTCAACCCGGATAACTGGAAGCTCGCCGACGGTACCCGCCTCGATCCGTTCAAGGTCACCCTGGTGGGCGACCGCATGTACGGCCGTGGCACCGAAGACGACAAGAACGGCATTATCGTCGCGCTGTATGCGCTCAAGGTTGCCAAGGATGAAAACCTGCCGCTGGCCCGACAGTTCAAGTTGCTGATCGATACCACTGAAGAAACCAGCGGCGACGCCATTCCCTACTACTTCGAGCGCAACCCGACGCCGGACTACAACCTGGCGCTGGACGGCGGTTATCCGGTGGTGATCGCCGAGAAGGGCTATGGCACGGTCATGGCGAGCTTCAGCAAGCGCCCAGCCACCGGCGCAGGCGCAGAGATCACCGACCTGACCGGCGGCCTGGCGACCAACCAGATCCCCACCACCTCGGTGGCGACCCTGCTCAGCGACCAGCCCGCCGAGTTGGCCGCGCAGCTGCAAAAGGCTGGCGCAGATTATCGCCAGCGCAACGGCGAGGACTTCAGCATCGAGGCCAAGGCCGAAGACGGCAAGGTGGTGCTGACCGTGACCGGCGTGTCCGCGCATTCCTCGGAGCCTGAGTCCGGCGTCAACCCCGTGGCCCGCATGCTCGACTTCCTTGCAGGCCTGGGCAAGCAGGTGCCGCTCAAGCACAACCACTTCACCGACGCGGCCCATTACGCGGCCGACAATTGGGGGCTGGATTACCTGGGCGGCAAGCTCGGCATCGGTTTCAAGGACAGTTTCATGGGCCCGTTGACCGCCTCGCCAACCTTCGTGGGCGTGGATGACAAAGGCGTGAAGCTGGCCGTCAACCTGCGCATCCCCAAGGGCAAGCCACTGGCAACGCTCAAGGACCAGATTGCCGACAAGCTCGGCCAGTGGACCCGCCAGCAGCACACCTCGGTCGCCTTCGACTACAGCCTCGACGAGCCGATGTACCGCAACCCCGAGGGCGAGTGGGTCAAGGCCTTGCTCGACGTGGCCAGCGAAAACCTCGGCATGAAACATGAGTACGGCACCTCCGCTGGCGCCACCTCGGTGCACGATCTGCCCAACGGCGTGCAATTCGGTCTGGCGATGCCAGACGTGAAGTACACCGGGCACAACGACAACGAGTTCAAGACGGTGGAGCAGTTCGAGCTGGACCTGCAGGTGGTCAGCGAGATGGTGGCGCGGATCGGGCAGATGCCTTCACTCTGAGCCGCACGTCCGATCAGCCGCTGCCGGCATCCAGTCGGCAGCGGCTGTAGCTCGTCATGACGTTTTTCAATCGGCTCGATGCCGTTTCCTGCATTGCCGTGCAAGCCGGCGTACACGATGCTTTAGTTACATCCAGCACTCGTATTCTCCCCCGCAGAGGCCCGTATGAAGACCGTCGAACAAATCCTCAAGTCCAAGTCCGATCACCACACCGTCTACACCATCGGCCCGGATGATTCGGTGCTCGACGCGTTGAAACTGCTGGCGGAGAAGAACGTCGGCGCGCTGCCGGTAGTGCAGGACAATCAGGTGGTGGGGATCGTCAGTGAACGCGACTACGCCCGCAAGCTGGTGCTCAAAGGGCGCTCGTCAGCGGCCACCCCGGTGCGCGATATCATGAGCGCGCCAGTGGTCACGGTAGAGCCCAAGCAGAATCTCGAGTTCTGCATGAACCTCATGACCAATCGTCACCTGCGCCATTTGCCGGTGGTGGCCAACGGCGAATTGCTCGGGCTGCTGTCGATCGGTGACCTGGTCAAGGAAACCATTGCCGAGCAGGCCAATCTCATCGTGCAACTGGAGCAGTACATCCGCGGTGAGTGACAGGCCATTCAGTGGTAGGCGCGCTCCAGCTCGTCGAGCTGATGGTCGAAGCTGCGCAGACGTGCCGACCAGGTATAGACCAGCACTTCAAGATCCCGGTTGAGCACCGCAGTGTTGCCTTGGCGGTTGCCTGACGGCTCACCGAGGTCCAGCTGATAGCGCTCACGGGCCATGGCCGTGGCTACGCTGGAAAGGTCGCGGGCATTGGCCAGCCAGTGGTGATGGTGATCGTGGATCTCCCGGTCGAGTGCGCGGCACTGGTGCTTGAGCGCGTCCAGGCTCTGCTCGAGCGGCGTGCCTTTGAGTTCGCCCATGACCTCTTCGAAGGTACGTCCGGAATGCCAATAGCTGCCCCAGAAGTAGCGATCGAACACGGTCTCGACTCGGCGTAGTGCCACCTTGGTATTCCAGATGGTCAGCAGTGTGCGGCCCTGAATCACTTCACGCTTGTTCAGGTGCAGTTGCTGCCAGGCTATCCAGGTCAGAGTGGCCAGCGCCACTGCGGCAGTGACCGCAGCGGCGGCATACAGGAACTGCACGGCCTGGCTCATCTGGTGGGTGTGGCGGATGCCGTAGAAATAACCGGCCGTCAGGGTGCCCAGGACTGTCACGGCGCACCAGAACGCCGGTGCATAGGGATCTTTCATCACGCTATCCCCTATTGTTTTACCTGAGCATAGCAACGGCCGATCAGTCGTCAGGTGCCACTCGGCGCTTTATTTCTTCTTCTCGTGCAGCGCCTCGTTGAGCTGGTCGATCATCGGGATCCAGTCTGCATCGGCGGTATAGCTTTCCTTCAGAAACGCCCGCTGCCCTTCATTCCAGAATGGGGCGTCGACCAGCTTCACATCGTCTTCCAGCGGCGAGTGCGTGGTGATGAAACGCTCGATTTCCACCGGATCGTCAGGCAGACCCAGTTGCTTGAAAATTTCCGAGAAATGATGGTTCGGTTGTTCCATGGTGCCTCCTCCACCGGCCGATCACCCAGGGCGTCGGCGCGGCTTGGTTGATGGTAAGCAGATGATCGTGGCCACCCGCCTTCGGGTAGACACCTGGCAGGCGGGTACGACTCGATTCGATCAACGGCTTTGTCGGGCAGGCACCTGGGCGCGTCAGATCGGCGCGCGGCGCAGGGTTGCGAGGAAGGTGGCGGCGCCGATGAACAGACCAGCAAAGGTTCGGTTCAGACGCTTTTGCTGCTTGGGCGTGCGCAGCAGGCGCAGTACCCGCGAAGCCAGGCCGGTGTACCCCGCCATTACCAGCAAGTCGACGCTGACCATGGTCACGGCGATGGCGATGTACTGCGCCAGCAGGGGGGCATGCGGGTCGATGAACTGCGGCAGCACGGCGAGCATGAACACCAGCGCCTTGGGGTTGCTGACGTTGACCAGAAACCCCCTGAACACCAGGCTCAGCGGCTTGCCGATCGGGCGCAGCGTGGAAGGATCGGCCATGTCCATCGGCAGTGCCCGCCACTGTTTGTAGGCCAGATAGACAAGGTAGGCCACCCCGAACCATTTGATCAGCTGGAACGCGGTGGCCGAGGCGGCGAGAATCGCACCAACCCCGGCAGCGATGATGGCGATCTGAGCGACCAGGCCGATCTGCAGGCCCAGGGCATTCCAGTAACCGCGCCAAAAACCATATTGCAGGCCGCTGGACATCGAGGCGATGGCCCCAGCGCCTGGCGACAGGCTGATGACCCAGCACGCAGCAAAGAAGCCCAGCCACACTTCCATCGACATCCCACACCTCGCTCGAGCAACTGTTGCAAAAGGTTAAAGCTAAGGTGTCGGCGAAAAAATAACCAGCGGATTCTGTCGCCTGCAATGGTATTCGCGCGGGGCTCGGCATCATCGCCCTACCCCGCGCTCACTCAGGACAGCGCTTCGAGCTCGGCCTGCATGCTCTCCAAGGTTTCCAAGGCCTCCATCCAGGCCTCCTCAAGCTCGCCTTCGCGTTGCTTGAGCGTGCTCTGGCGCCCCAGCAGATCGCGCAGTTCGTCCTTGCGCGCTGCCTCGTACACGCCGGCATCGCCCAGTGCTGCCTCGACCTCGGCCAACTGGGCATGGACCTGGTTCAACTCGGCCTCGAGCTTGTCCGCGGCCTTCTTGTGCGGCGCCAGCTGCTGGCGCAGGGCGGCAGCGGCCTGACGCTGGGCTTTCTTGTCGGTCTTGTCCGGGTTCACCGACGCGCTACTGGCCGGTGCACTGCGCTGGCGGTACTCGACCAGCCAGCGGCTGTAATCGTCCAGGTCGCCATCGAAAGGCTCGACCTTGCCATCGGCCACCAGCAGGAAATCGTCGGTGGTGCTCTTGAGCAGGTGTCGATCGTGAGACACCACCACCACGGCGCCGGCAAACTCCTGCAAGGCCATGGTCAGGGCCAGACGCATCTCCAGGTCCAGGTGGTTGGTCGGTTCATCGAGCAACAGCAGGTTGGGCCGCTCCCAGGCGATCAGGGCCAGCGCCAGGCGGGCCTTTTCGCCACCGGAGAAATTCACCACCGGCTCGTCGACGCGGTCACCGTGGAAATCGAACCCGCCCAGGAAGTCGCGCAAGGTCTGCTCGCGCTCGGTCGGGGCGATGCGCTGCAGGTGCAGGAGCGGGCTGGCTTTGTCGTCCAGCGAGTCGAGCTGGTGCTGGGCGAAGTAACCCACTGCGAGGTTCTCGCCGCGCACCAGACGGCCGCCAAGCGGCTCGAGTTCGCCGGCAAGGTTCTTGATCAAGGTCGACTTGCCTGCGCCGTTGGGGCCGAGCAGACCGATGCGTGCACCCGGCACCAGTTGCAGCTTGACCTTCTCCAGGATCGCCTTGTCGCCGTAGCCCAGGCGACCCTCGGACAGGCTCAGCAGCGGGCTGGAAATCTTCTGCGACTCGCGGAAGACGAAATCGAATGGCGAGTCGACGTGGGCCGCCGACAGCTCCTCCATGCGCTCCAGTGCCTTGATACGGCTCTGCGCCTGCCGGGCCTTGGTGGCCTGGGCCTTGAAGCGGGCGATGTACTTTTCCATGTGCGCGCGCTGCGCCTGCTGTTTCTCGTACGCCTGTTGCTGCTGCGCCAGGCGCTCGGCACGGGTGCGCTCGAAGGCGCTGTAGCCGCCCTTGTACAGGTTGAGCTTGCGCTGTTCGACGTGCAGCACGTGGTCGACCACGGCGTCGAGGAAATCGCGGTCGTGGGAGATCAGCAACAGCGTGCCGGGATAACCTTTGAGCCAGTCTTCCAGCCACAGGATCGCGTCGAGGTCGAGGTGGTTGGTCGGTTCATCGAGCAACAGCAGGTCGGACGGGCACATCAGCGCCTGGGCCAGATTGAGGCGCATCCGCCAGCCGCCGGAGAAGTCGCCGACGCGGCGATCCATTTGCTCGTTGGTGAAGCCAAGGCCGGCCAGCAACTTGCGCGCGCGGGCGTCGGCGGTATAACCGTCGGCCACTTCCAACTCACTGTGCAGGCGCGCCAATACCGTGCCGTCGTGGGCCTGCTCGGCCACCGCCAACTCGGCCTGGACCTTGCGCAGGCGCGCATCGCCGTCGAGCACATAGTCCACCGCCAGGCGCTCGAGGGTGTCGACCTCCTGGCGCATGTGGGCAATGCGCCAATCGCTGGGCAGTTGGCAGTCGCCGGCGTCAGGCGAAAGCTCACCGCGCAGCAGCGCGAACAGGCTGGATTTTCCGGCGCCGTTGGCGCCGATCAGGCCGGCCTTGTGACCGGCGTGCAGGGTCATCTCGGCGCCTTCTAGCAAGCGCTGCGGACCACGCTGTAAAGTGAGGTTGGATAGTCTGATCATAGTGGTCGCGGAGTCTACCAGCTTCCTCGGCCCGCAGCGTGAGTGGAATCATGTGCACCGACCTGTGGAATCACGCCCTGGCGCTCTACGCACGCCCAGGTATCGAAGCGGCCTGCCTGGAGCTGCAGGCGCTGGGCGGCGACGTCTGCCTGCTGCTGTGTGCGACGTGGCTACAGCGCCGTGCGATCGCGTTCAGCGAAGCACGCGCCGGTCAGTTGCAGGCCATCGCCGGGCCATGGCAGCAAGATGTGGTCACGCCATTGCGTGCATTGCGCCAGCAATGGCGCACGGCAGCCCTGCACGATCGGCAGCTGGCCGCAGTACGTGAACAGCTCAAGGACTTGGAGTTGCAAGCGGAGAGAACCCTGCTGCACAGGCTCGAGCAATGCGCTCAGGGCTGGTCAGGCGAGAACGCCGAGTGTGCGCATGATTGGCTGGATCGGCTGGCGCCGGAGCAGGCCCGTGGCCACGACGCGCTGGGCAGCTTGCGCGTCGCGGCCACAGGGCTTCAGGAGGCCGAAGACGGCGCCTGAGTCGAGGTGGCCGAGGGATTGGCCGAGTTGGTCATCGGTTTATCGGCATCCGCCGTAGCCGTGGTGCCTTGCTCAGCTTGCGCAGCGGCCGGCTTGGCAGAGGCCCTGGTTGCAGGCTTGGCTGCTGGCTTGCCGGGGCTTGCCTTGGCTGGCGCCTTGGCAGCAGCGGGCTTGGTTGCAGGCTTGGTTGCAGCGCCAGCCTTGGCAGGTGCCTTGGCTGCAGCCGGTTTCGCGCCAGCGCGCGCTGGTGCCTTGACGGCAGCTGGCTTGGCGGCTGGCTTGGCGGCAGCGGTCCGGGTAGCGGCTGGTTTGCTCGCAGGCTTAGCAGCAGCGGCAGCAGCGGCTTTGGCCGGCGCTTTAGCGGCAGCTGGTTTGACTGCTGGCTTGGCCGCAGCACGCGCAGGTGCTTTGCGGGTAGCCGGCTCGCTTGCAGGCTTGCTCGCCGCCGCTTTGCTGGCGCTGCGGGTCGATGCTTTGGCTGCGCCCGGTTGTGTGGCAGTGGCTGCGGCGGCACGTTGGTCGAGGGCCTTGCCAGCGGCCTCGCGTACCTTGCCAACGCCCTGAGCCAGCTTCAGGCTTTCCTGTGCGTCGCGCTTGAGCTGTTGGATATAAATGCGCGTTTGGGTCTGACGGTCCTTGAGCGAGTCGAGCAACTCTTCGAGTTCGCCGACGGCCTTTTGCGCCTTGTTCTGCGCCTTGGCTTTGCCAGCCTTGGCTGAATCCTGCAACTTCAGACGCCCATCGTGCAGTTTTTCCTGAGCTTTGCCGCGCTGCTTTTCCAACTTGGCCAGCAGTTTCTCCGCATCAGCCAGCGCTTGCGCACAGGCTTCTTCCAAATGTTCGAGCAGGCTGCCCGAAAGTTGCTGGAGCAGGTGTAACGGCGTACTTACTGGCTTCTTTTTTGCCGACATGGTTTACCTCCTGACTGATGAGAGTGCGGCCCATACTATGCTTGTGCTGCTGCCGCCGCTAGGGCATGTGGACAGTAGCGCAAGCACCGCGTTGCATGCCTGGGCAAAGTCGTCATCAGGCAGCTTGTTGCAGGGTAGTTGTTTAACAAGACGTTGCTGATATTTACCTGAGCACCTGCAGCAACGCTGGCATAATCACGCGTTCACCGAGCTGGAGTTACCCATGCTGCGTTATTTTGCTATCGGTTTGTGCTTGTTGGCGCCCCATGGGCTGGCAGCACCCGCTGTCATACCTGCCAACGACCACGATCTGGCCTACAGCCTTGGCGCAAGCCTGGGCGAGCGCCTGCGCCAGGAAATGCCTGGCTTGCAGCTCGATGCGCTGGTAGAAGGCCTGCGTCAGTCCTACCAGAACCAGCCACTGAGCCTGGACCAGGCGCGCATCGAAGCGATCCTGCAGGCGCATGAAGCACAAGCCAGCAAAGCGGCGGAGCAGGCCGAAATGGACCGTATACAGGCGGTGGAAAGCCGTTTCATGGCCAGCGAGCGAGCCAGGCAAGGCGCGCAGGCGCTGGCCGAGGGCGTGCTGTACACCGAGGTGAAGCACGGCACCGGTGCGCAGCCGAAAGCCGGCGGCAAAGTGCAGGTGCGTTACACAGGAAAGCTGCCCGACGGCACGGTTTTCGACCAAAACCAGCAACCACAGTGGTTCAGCCTGGATTCGGTGATCGAAGGATGGCGCATCGCGCTGCCGCACATGACAGCCGGCTCGACCTGGCGCCTGGTGATTCCGTCAGCGCTGGCCTACGGCGCCGAGGGCGCAGGCGATCTGATCGCGCCGTATACGCCCTTGGTGTTCGAGATCGAACTGCTGGCGGTCGCCGACTGACGGCGACCTTCAGGCCTGTACCGCGCCTTCTTCCTTGTGCGCGTTGTGCAGCACTTCGATCAGGCAGTCTTCCAGCTCGAAGCGCTCATGCAGCAGGCTACCCAGCTTGCCGAGTTTTTCGGCAAAGCGCTCGGTGTCCTTGCATTCGCCCTTTTCGCAATGGTCGTTGAAGGCCAGGGCGATCTGGGTGATGTCGTTGATGCGCGGATTGATCTCTTCGGCCAGTTTCAGCGCTTTCTCATCACCGAAGGCTTTGGCTTCGGTCACCAGTTGCTCGCTGACTTCAAAATGCCAGGCCGAAACGTAGTCGACCAGAATCGCGCAGAAATCGCGGTTCTGGTCCTTGTCGGCGAAGGCCGGCTTGGCGTCGCGCAGCGCGCGGAACGCCTGCACCAGGTCATGGCGCTCATTCAGCCAACGGTCGATCAGCTTGTGAACCCCACCCCAGCGTTCCTGGGCGTTCTGACAACTATCGAGCATGGCGATCTCTTCCCTTCTGGGTGGATGCCGCTGCACCTGGCACCACGACCGTGCGGCACACAGGTGACATCAGCAGAACGGCATCGGGCAGTTGTGTTTTCAATAGGCGTGCAGGGAGATTATTCCCGCAGGTGCTGAGCATCAAGGTACGCAGCCGACTAAGTTCATACAAGCGTTTAATACGCTCGCCGGGCACCGCTGGTCGTGCCAGCTGCAGCGGGCGAAGATCAGGCTGGATAATTGCGCAGTGCACGAAACCGACACGCCAGCAGGCAGCTCAGCGGCAGCGCCGCCAGCAGCAAGAAGGCCAGCAGGCTCCATTCGGGCAGGGTCAGGTCGATGAAGCTCCAGGTCAACGCACTGCAATCAGGGCCACCAAACAGCAGCTGCCGGGCGACCTCGCGCCAGGACATCTCGAATATCCGGCCGATCGGCAATGGGCAGACAGGGCTTATGGCGTTGGCGCCCTGCAGCCAGACATGCCGTGCCGCCAACAAGGCGCCAGCGGCAGCGCACGACAGCGCCGTGCGCGCATACAGGCGCAGGCCGGCAATACCGGGATCATGCAGCGCCGCACCGAGACATACCGCCGCATAGCCACCGAGTAGTACGCGCTGGCTGAAACACAACGGGCAGGGCACCAGCCCAATAACGCTTTCCAGATAAAAAGACGCGCTCAGCACCGCCAGCGAGGCAAGGCATGCCCAAACGAATAAAATGCGCGGACTGGCCGTCGGCATGGGCAGTGATGTCCCAGAAGAAATGAATTGATTTGGAACGGTAGAGGAAAGCCCAGTCTTGTTTCAAGGCGCTACTGGAATGAGAAGTCGCTGTATAGCGAAGGAAGTTTCTATTAGTGCTGTAGGAAACTTCCGGGGAGGCCGCAGCATAACTAACGAAGTGTCTCGGCTTAATTACCGAGCCCATGGGCCCGCGCACTTGGCGGGGCCCATGACTGCCTCAGGCGCGTGCTGTTTCTGGCAGCGGCAGCGCCAACAGGCGCTCGTCGAGCAGGCCCAGGCCTTCCTGGAACAACTGGTTGCTGCGCTCGGTTTCACCCAGGCTGGCCAGCAGCCGGGCCAGTTCGGCGCAGGTTTCCGGATTGCGCTCCAGGCGCAGGCTGCTTTCCAGGTAGTCGCGCGCCTTGCCCCACAGGCGGTTTTGCTGGCTCAACCGGCCCAGGGTGAGGAGCAGGCTTGGGTCTTGCGGATGTTCCTTGAGCCAGCCTTCGGCCGTCTGCAACTGACGCGCCGGATCATCGCCGCGCACCAGCCCATAGAGACGTGCCAAGTGGCTCTCGTACTGGCGCTTGAGCGCAGTGCGCAACACCTGCTCCGCCTCGCCCTGAGCACCGACCTGACGCAACTGTTCGGCATAGGCCAGCACCAGTTGAGGCTCCTGGCGTTGCGCTGAGGTCAGCTGCTGCCACGCCAATTCCAGCGCCTGTCGCGCGGCCTGCGCATCGTCGCCGCGGGTAGCGGCCAGACCCAGGTTCTGGCCCCAGGCCCGCTGTTCCAGCGCCGCCAGTTCTGCCGCCGGCAAGACCTTGGCCTTGCGCAGGTCAGGCAGCAGGCGAATCAGCGACGACCAGTCGCCACGCTCCAGATGCAGACGCTGCAGCAGGCGCAGGACCTGGGTGTTCTGCGGGTGGCGGGCCTGCATGGCCAACAGCGTTTCCAGTGCTTCATCACGCTCGCCACGGTCCATTTGCAGCTGCGCATGGGTCAGGGCGATCGCCAGCTCAGCCTGCGGCTGGCGCTCCAGGGCGCGCTCGAGCAGGTTGTCGCTGTCTTCCTTGCGGCCTTGCTCGTTGGCCGCGCGGGCGGCACCGAGGTAATACATCAAGGGCTGGCGCTCAGCTTCGGCAGCGCGGTGCAGGTGGCGCTGGGCGCTGGCCCAGCGGCCTTCCGCCAGGTCCAGCTGGCCCTGTTCGATCGCCACGCGCACGCGACGGCTACGGTTGCGCCGCGACCAAGGGTTGAGCACGCCACTGGAGGTCAGCACCAGGACGATCAGGTAGCGCAGCAGCAGCACCACCAGCACCAGGACGAGCAACGCCGCCAAAGCCGCCCACAAGCCCGACTGATAGCGGAACCCACCGTAGGCGATCAGCACGTAGCCCGTATGCTTGGCCACGGCGATACCCAGCGCCGCCGCTACCACGATTGCCAGCACCGCCAGCAGGTACATGCGCTTCATGGTTTGCTCCCTTCAGCCTCGGCCGGCAGGTGGCGACGCTGGATATACGCCTGCACTGCAGCCAGGCTTTCGCTCAGGTCCGGGGTGGCAACCGCAACCGGCTCGTCGGCCAATGCGTTGAGGCTGTCGAGCATTGCCTTGCTTTGCGGGTTGTCGGCGTTGAAATTGGCCAGCAGCACGCTGCGCGCGTCGTCCAGCGCCTGGCTGTAGACTTTGGCCTCGCCGTTGAGCGCCGCCCACTGGGCCTGCTCGATGGTCAGGCTCAAGGCCAGGCGCAGCTGGTTCAGCTGCTGACCGGCCAGCAAGGGCCGCACGTTGTCATCGGCGTTGAAATCGACCTGGAAGTACTTGGAGATCTCTGCCCACCATTGCGACAGACGACTGCTGACATCGCCATCGGCGCTGAGCGCGCCCAGCGCATCGGCGTCGCTGGCGAATTCTGGTGACTGGGCGCTGAGTTCCTGCACCAGGTCGCGCTGGGCGGCGAGCTTGAGGAACAGCCCGGTGCGGTCTGGTTGCTGGGTGTTGTTGAGCATGGCCAGGCTGCGGGCCAATTGCTCGCGGGCGGCGAAACTGCCGGGGTCGCTCTGCTCGCGCAGGATCTGATCGGCGCCTTCGACCAAGGCCTTGGCGCTGGTGATGTCCTGCAGGGCCGAGAGACGCAAGGTGGCCAGACGCAGCAGGTGCTCGGCCTCGGCCAGGCGCCACTCCTTGCGGCTTTCGCCCAACACGGTTTCCAGCTTCTGGCTCAGGCGTTGCTGATCGCCCTGCAATTGCGCCACCAGGCGGCGGCGGTCTTCGAGTTCGTTGGCGGCCGGCAGGCTGGCCAGCTGCGCGCTGATCTGCTGCTCACGCTGCTGCAACGCCTCGGCGCGTTGGTTGAGCGCTTCGATGTGCTCGCCTTGATTGAGTTCGTTGCCTTGCAGCTGCCGAACCTGCCACACACCCCAGCCGCCGACGGCGACGCCGGCAGCGCCCAGCAGCAGCGCCAGCACGGCCAGACCGTTGCCAGAGCGCTTTACGGGCTTGTCGGTGATGGGGTGCGTCGGCTCCGTTGCCGACGGCTGATCATTGTTGGACAAGACAGTTTCGCTCACGTATCCATCCTTTGCATGGGGGCGCTCACAGCGCCTTAGGAGGCAGGTGCAGCACTGCGCTGCACAGCTGCCAGCAAGGCCGTGGCGTTCGCGCCACGGCAATCCACAACTTGTTGGGCTCCGGCGGCCCGGGCGTGTTCAGCCACCCGCGCGCTCGGTACGAACAGTGTCAGGCTGGCCACCTGCGGCCAATCGGCGCCCGCCATCTGCTGCAAGTGTTCAAGACCCTGTCCACTGCTGACCACCAGGCCATTGAGGCGTTCCGCTTGTATGCGACGTACCAGGGTGCCGGACGGATAGTCCGGCAGGCAGCGCCGATACAGTTCCAGATAATCGACACTAGCACCTTGCTCTGCAAGACGCTCGGCCAGCAGTTCACGACCTCCCACGCCGCGCACGATCATCACCTGTACCCTGGCGCCAGCGATCGCCTGGCGCAGGGCCGGCAGCGCGAGCAGCGCCTCGCTGTCGTCGCCCAGGGCCGGATATGTCACCTGCAAACCTGCCGCCTGCAAGACTGCCGCCGTGGCTTCCCCGACGCTGAACCAGCCTCGCGGTGGCGCCTGGATGCCCGCTTCGTGCAAGCGCTCGAGCAGCAAGCGTGCCGCAGGCTTGCTGACCACGATGATCGCCTGGCAGCCGGCGAGTGCGGCCAATTGCCGAATGTGCGCGTCACTTCGCGGCAGCGGCTCGATGGCCAGCAACGGCAGGCTGCTGCTGGCGATACCTGCGGCGGCCAGTGTCTGCGCCAGTGCCGCGCAGTCCGCTTCGGGCCGGGTCAGCAACAGGCGCCAACGACTCACGGATGGCCTGCCTCGCCATAGACCGCCTTGAGAATGGCTTCGGCGCCCTGGCCCAGCAAGTCTTCGGCCACCTGTACACCGAGGGTTTCGGCGTTCGCCCGTGGTGCGCGGGCGTCGGCCATCAGCAGGTTGGCGCCATCAGGCTGACCGACCAGGCCGCGCAGCCACAGCTGATCGCCTTCAAGCACCGCATAGCAGGCGATCGGCACTTGGCAGCCGCCATTGAGGCGCTTGTTCAAAGCACGCTCGGCAACCACACGGTCAGCGGTATCGGCATGGTGCAACGGCGCCAACAGCGCATGAATTTCGCTGTCAGCGCTGCGGCATTCGATACCCACCGCGCCCTGGCCACCGGCCGGCAGGCTGTCCTCGACGCTGATAGCAGCGGTGATGCGCTCCTCGAAGCCCAGGCGGATCAGACCGGCGGCGGCGAGGATGATGGCGTCATATTCGCCAGCATCGAGCTTGGCCAGGCGCGTATTGACGTTGCCGCGCAGGAAATGAATGGTCAGGTCGGGCCGGCGGGCCAGCAGTTGCGCCTGGCGACGCAGGCTGGAGGTGCCGACGATGCTGCCTGCCGGCAACGCGTCGAGGCTGGCGAAATGGTTCGAAACGAAGGCGTCGCGCGCGTCTTCGCGCTCGCAGATGCAGTACAGGCCCAGCCCCTGCGGGAAGTCCATGGGCACGTCCTTCATCGAATGCACGGCGATGTCGGCTTGATCCTCCAGCAGGGCTGTTTCCAGCTCCTTGACGAACAGGCCCTTGCCGCCAATCTTGGCCAACGGTGCATCGAGCAGCTTGTCGCCGCGGCTGACCATGGGCACCAAGGTCACCTGCAGGCCGGGATGGGCCTGCTCGAGACGGGCTTTGACGTATTCGGCCTGCCACAGGGCCAAGGCACTTTTACGGGTGGCGATGCGGATTTCGCGAGTGGACATGAAACGCCCCGATGCAGAGAAATGCCGCTGATGATAACAGCATCACCGGCATCGCTTGCAGACCTGGGTCAGGATCGGGCCGGACTGCTAGCGGCTCACAGCGTCTGCATCATCTTGCGCACACCCGCTACATGCCGACGGCTGACGGTCAGCGCATCGCCCTCGAGCCCCTTGAGAAACAGCTGGAAGTGCCCAAGCGGCGTGCGTTGCAAGCGTTCGATGCGCTCACGGGCCACCAGTGCGTTGCGGTGGATGCGCACGAAGCGCTCGCCGAACTCGTCTTCCAGTGCCTTGAGCGGCTCGTCCAGGAGCACTTCCCCGGCCTCGTGGCGCAGCGTCACGTACTTGTGATCGGCAATGAAATAGATCACCTGCGGCAGCGGTATCAGCTCGATACCTTTGCGCGTGCGAGCACTGATATGACTACGCGGACTGCCGCCCTCAGTGCCCGGGCGGGTCAGTGCGGCCAATTGAGCACGGTTGGGCTTGTCGGCCTTGCGCAAGGCATCGCGCAAGGTCTGCGGCTGGATAGGTTTGGTCACGTGGCTGAGGGTGCTGTGCTGGAACGCCTCGGCTCCGTATTCATCGTCACCGGTGCAAAACACCACCGACGGCGGCGCTTCACGCTCGCACAAGCGTGCGGCGACCTGCAGGCCATCCAGGCCAGGCATGCCGATGTCCAGCAGCACCACATCCGGTTTGAGGCTCTCGATCAGCGCCAAGGCCTCTTCGCCGTTGGTGGCGCTGGGCTCCAACACGGTGTAGCCCTCCAGTTCGGCGAACAGCCGGGTCAGGCGTTCGCGGGATTGGGGTTCGTCATCAACGATCAGGACATTCATAATTGCTCTGGATTCCTGAGTGAGTCTCGCACGGGTGTAGCGTAGACAAGAGCAGGTCGAGCGACACTGCGGTCACGCTCTAGACCGGTGCGAAGGCCAAAGATTCACTGAGCCGGCAGAAACACTGCCAGTGCTCTGTCCAACTGTAGACGGTCCATGGAACACTGCCGTTCAATCCGTGAATATCCTCAACACCCATCTTTGCCGAGGGTTCGCAGCGTTTTCTGCTGACCGATGCCCTGCGGCAGCGGGCTCAACCCTGCTATCATCGGCGCCAATTTTTTCGTTCACGCCTGCAATGAGTGAATCCATGAGCACTGACAAGACCAATCAGTCCTGGGGCGGCCGCTTCAGTGAGCCCGTCGACGCTTTCGTCGCCCGTTTCACCGCGTCGGTCGACTTCGACAAGCGCCTGTACCGCCACGACATCATGGGTTCGATCGCCCACGCCACCATGCTGGCGCAGGTCGGCGTGCTCAGCGATGCCGAGCGTGACACCATCATCGATGGCCTGAAGACCATCCAGGGCGAAATCGAAGCAGGTAGCTTCGATTGGCGCGTCGACCTCGAAGACGTGCACATGAACATCGAAGCGCGCCTGACCGACCGCATCGGCATCACCGGCAAGAAGCTGCACACCGGTCGCAGCCGCAACGACCAGGTCGCGACCGATATCCGCCTGTGGCTGCGTGATGAAATCGACCTGATCCTGGGCGAGATCACCCGTCTGCAGCAGGGTCTGCTGGAGCAGGCCGAGCGCGAGGCCGAAACCATCATGCCCGGCTTCACCCATCTGCAGACGGCCCAGCCGGTCACCTTCGGTCACCACCTGCTGGCCTGGTTCGAGATGCTCAGCCGCGACCACGAGCGCCTGCTCGATTGCCGCAAGCGCGCCAACCGCATGCCCCTGGGCAGCGCCGCGCTGGCTGGCACCACCTACCCGATCGACCGTGAGCTGACCTGCAAGCTGCTGGGCTTCGAAGCGGTATCGGGCAACTCGCTGGACGGCGTTTCCGACCGTGACTTCGCCATCGAATTCTGCGCCGCTGCAAGCATCGCGATGATGCATCTGTCGCGCTTCTCCGAAGAGCTGGTGCTGTGGACCAGTGCGCAGTTCCAGTTCATCGACCTGCCTGATCGCTTCTGCACCGGCAGCTCGATCATGCCGCAGAAAAAGAACCCCGATGTGCCGGAGCTGGTACGTGGCAAGAGCGGCCGCGTATTTGGCGCCCTGACTGGCCTGCTGACCCTGATGAAAGGCCAGCCGCTGGCCTACAACAAGGACAACCAGGAGGACAAGGAGCCGCTGTTCGACGCCGCCGACACCCTGCGCGATTCGCTGCGCGCCTTCGCCGACATGATCCCGGCGATCAAGCCCAAGCACGCCATCATGCGCGAAGCGGCGCTGCGCGGATTCTCTACCGCCACCGACCTTGCCGACTACCTGGTGCGCCGCGGCTTGCCGTTCCGCGACTGCCACGAGATCGTCGGCCACGCGGTGAAGTATGGCGTTGACACCGGCAAGGACCTGGCCGAAATGAGCCTGGACGAGCTGCGTCAATTCAGCGATCAGATCGAGCAGGATGTGTTCGCCGTGCTGACCCTGGAAGGCTCGGTGAATGCGCGTGACCACGTCGGTGGTACGGCGCCGGCGCAGGTGCGTGCGGCCGTGGTGCGCGGCAAGGCCTTGCTCGCTTCACGTTAAAACGCCAGTGCGAGGGCCTGGCCCTCGCCCTCGCTCGCGGGCACGCCAGTTGCTGGCTTGCCCGCGTGGGCTGTGCCGCGGCGTCAGCGTTTGCCGCTGCGGATGAGCTCCATGAAGGCCGGCATTGCCGCCTCCTTGTCTGCCACGATCCGCGCCATGTGCGGGTTCTCGCCCAGCAGTTGCAGCAATGCCTTGGCCTGCGGGAAGTCCGCGAGAAAATCGATGCCCAGCACTTTCTTGCCGACCGCACAGGCCAGGTCTACCGAAAACGCGAACATCAGGTCAGCCTGCGTCAACGTCTCCCCGGCGACATAAGGGGCAAAACGCCCATTGCGCTTGAGTGTGGCGAAACCCGCCAGCAGCTCTGTGCGGGCCCGCTCCTTGATCAGCGGCTCGACCGGCATGCCGAAGAACGATTCGGCGTAGCAGGTACGGGCTGGCAACTCGATGTACAGCTCGATTTCCTTCACCAGCTCGCGCACTTTCGCCTGAGCGAACGGGTCGCTCGGCAGCAGGGCCTTGCCCGCTTGCGTCTGCTCGATGTAGTCGAGAATCACACTGGTTTCGCTGAGAAAGCCCTGTTCGGTCTCCAGCACTGGCACCTTGCCGCGCGGACTGACTTCCAGCGCCCCCGGCGCCTGGCCACCGTAGAAGGTGACTTCTTCGAAAGGCACACCTTTCTCCAGCAGCGCCAACTTGACCATGTTGTAGTAGTTGCTGACCGAGAATCCGTGAAGCTTGAGCATGGGTTACAGCCTCCAGGCCGTATGGGGATGGCTGGGCTGTTATAGACCTTCGGCCAGCCCTTGACCAGCGTCATGCACCTGGTCGATGACCGGGCATTGCCGGCACGGGCGTGGCAAACTGTGCACCCCCCACCACAGGAGTTGCGCCATGAGCGAGCACGACGAGATCGAAAACGACGAAGAAGCATTCGCCGAGGCGACACTGACCGAGGCCATTGAGAACCAGATCGAAAGCGGCGAACCGGCAGCTGCCAAGGCCACCTTCAACAAGCTGAGCCTGGTCGGCTATGCCCGTGAAGATATCCTCAACCTAATGGCCCACGTGCTGGCGATCGAAATCGACAACATGCTCAAGGACGATCGCCCGTTCGACGGCCAGTGGTATGAAGACGCCCTGCGCGCCCTGCCGGAACTGCCACCTGAGGCAGATCAAGGCGACGCCGAATAACCCGACTACACTCCAGGGTCAGGCACCGCTGGCGGTGCCGCCGTCCTTGTCTGGAAGTCAGGAGTCGCCATGTCCTTCACCCCCGAACTGATCGCCGAACTGGAAGTGCTCGCCCTGTTCAACCTGGACAGCAGCCAGGAAGGGATCAAGATACACGCCAACGCATCCCCTACCCTGGTGGCCGCTGCTCAACGCCTGTATGACAAGCAACTGACCGATCAGCCCGATGGCGGTTACCTGACCAGCCTGGGCCACGATGCCGTGGAAAGCGTGCAGCTGCTGCTCAATGTTTTGAAGAACCCGCAACCCGCCTGAGCCTGCACCGACCCCTTCGCGGGTGGCGCGCCTTGCCCGCGACAGGGGCCAGATCAGCGGTAGAAAAATGGCGTCAATAATCCATTTTTCGCTTATCCGACCCTTCTACTCAGGCTAAACTCGCCGCTGCTTCCGCAGCCTGCCCTGAGTGCGCAATGAAACACCCCCATGAAATTCGCCTTGAACTGGACGAAGGCATCGACCGCAAAGTGCTGTCGACATTGCGCGCGCGTTTTCTGCAGATCAACCAGCGCAGGCTGCAACGGGCCATCGACGGCTTGTCGAGCCGACAACAGCAGGTATTGACGCTGCTGCCGTTGCTGTTTCATGTCAACCACCCGCTGCTGCCAGGGTATGTGTCCGGCACTACACCCGCAGGCGTTGCGGGCTTCGAACCCAGCGCCGAGCACATCGCCGAGGCCCAGCGCCTGACCCGCTCGTTCGCCTACCGCGCGCGCCACGGCAACCCGCCTCGGCCGATCCAGGGTGTTTTCCTGATGGGCAGCCTCGGCTCGCTGGCGCAAGCCGAGCAGAGCGACATGGACCTGTGGGTGTGCCATGCGCCAAGCCTGGGGCAGGCCCAGCGCGAGGAGTTGCAGCGCAAGTGCGAGCTGCTGGAAGCCTGGGCTGCCAGCCTGGGCGCCGAGGCTCACGTCTTTCTGGTCGATCCCCAGGGCTTCGCCCAAGGCCAGCGCGACAGCCCGTTGAGTACCGAGGATTGCGGCAGCACGCAGCACTTTCTGTTGCTCGACGAGTTCTACCGCACGGCCATCTGGCTGGCCGGGCGTACACCGCTGTGGTGGCTGGTGCCGGTGTATGAAGAGCACAACTATCAGGCTTACACCCAAACCCTGTTGCGCAAGCGTTTCATAAGCCCCCAGGAGGCCCTCGATCTGGGCAACCTGGCGCAGATTCCCGCGGGCGAATATGTCGGCGCGGGGTTGTGGCAGTTGTTCAAGGGGATCGACTCGCCCTACAAGTCGCTGCTCAAGCTGTTGCTCACAGAAACCTACGCCAGCGAGCATCCCTCTGTCCGTTGCCTGAGCCTGGACTACAAGCAGGCGGTGTATGCCAACCAGCTGGACCTCGACGAGCTCGACCCTTACGTCATGGTGTACCGCCGCATCGAGCGCTACCTGCAACAACGTGGCGAAACCACCAGGCTGGAGCTGGTGCGGCGCAGTCTGTACCTGAAAGTGAACAAGAAGCTGAGCTTGCTCGACCGTTCACGCCACACCGACTGGCAGCGCCGGTTGCTGCAGCGCCTGACCGACGAATGGGGCTGGAGCGAGCAGCAACTGACGCTGCTCGACAGTCGCAGCCAGTGGAAGGTGCGCCAGGTCGCCGTGGAGCGCCGCGACCTGGTCGCCGAGCTGACCCGCAGCTACCGCTTTCTAACCCAATTCGCCCAGACCCAGGGCGCCAGTAGCCGCGCCAAGCTGCGCGACTTGAGCGTGCTGGGTCGGCGCCTGTACGCCGCCTTCGAGCGGCGGGCCGGCAAGATCGAGGTGATCAACCCAGGCATCGCCCCAGACATCGCCGAAGACACCTTGACCCTGGTGCAGTCGCCCAATCGCAAGGAGCCGGGTAGTCATCATTGGGGGCTGTACAACGGCAACCTTGGCGTGCACGAGTGGGAATATTTCAGCCCGATCAAACGCTGCCGCGAGCTGCTCGAACTGCTGGCCTGGGCCCACCGCAACGGCGTCATCGACAGCAGCACGCGCCTGGCTTTGCACCCCGGCGACAGCGATCTGAGCGAATTCGAGCTGTTCAACCTGTTGGGCAGCCTGCAACAAAGCATCGCGCTGCCGCTCGAACCGGTCAGCGAGGCACGCTTGCTGCAGCCCAGCGTGGCTGACCAGGTGCTGCTGTTGGTCAACGTCGGCATCGACCCGCTGCGCCACCATCGTGACCTGAACATTCTCATGACCACCGAGCGCACCGATTCGCTGAGCTATGCCGGCGTGCGCGAGAACCTGGTCCTGACCGTTGACCAGGTCACCCGCAACAGCTGGAATGAAGTGCTGGTGCAGCGCTATGACGGTGAGCATGCGCTGCTGCGTTGCTTGCGCGAACTCCTCAACAGCCTTGTGCATTCCAGTCATCGACCGCGCGTGCAGGTGCGCTGCTTCTGCCATAACCGTGCCCAAGCCATCGCCCAGCGGGTCGAAGAGATCGTCGAGACGCTCCAGGCGTTGCTCGCTCGAGGTCCGGATCAGCGCTATGTGCTACAGGTGGCGCAGCACACCCACGTATTTGAGCGGCTGCCTGATCAAGTCAGCCTGACCACCCTGAACGGACACGATGCGTTAGTGCAGCACCTGGGCCAGGAGCGCCATTGCTACAGCCCGCTGCATCTGGACCGCCATGCCTTGCAGGACAGCGACCTGCCGCTGGTATTGGAACAGGGACGGCGCAATTGCATCCAGGTGTTCTACCGCCTGCTCGACGACTGCGCCGATCTGTATGTACTCGATGAATACAACGTCCTTTGGCAACAGCGCGTGCCGCTGTTCGACGAGGGCCATCTGCTGCTGCCGGTGCAGCGCTTTCTGCGCTCGGTACTGATGCGCCACGCGGCGCGCCAGCCGCTCGAACCTGTGCAGCAAGCCCACCTGGGTATCCACTACGCCCAATTGCTACCGTCCGGTCCCGGCAAGGCCCGCAGCCTGGAAGCCCGCCCTGCGCCTAGCGCAGACCTCGACCAGCCGTACTACGAGGTGCAGGCGATCATCCAGGCCGCGGCGCAAGGCAAGGTACACGTGACGCTGTACTGCGACCAGCAGGAGTTCTCGGAGCTGGAACATGGCGATCAGCTGTACGAAGTGGTCGCCCGACAGATCCTCGGCCAGCGCCGCAGCGCCGGGCATTATCGGTGCTACATCACCGACCTGGACCTGTCCGGGTTACTGGCGGATGAACAGGGATCGACCAGCCTCTACCTGCGCCACAAGCGCCAGCTGGAGCAGGCGCTCAACCAAGGGCTCGAGGCGCTGCAGCCGACGCTGACGCCCTGAGCCCAGCGGCGCTTCCCTCTGCTTCGTGCGGGTTGCCGTCTGCATGCTGCGCGCTTCTTGGACAATCGGAAGTGCGACATGAACAAGCAGAACTGGATGGCCGCCTCACCCGAGCTGGGTCGCCTGCGTATCGATCAGCTGATCCTGCCCGGCAGCCATGACTCGGGCATGGACAAGCAGGCCGACAACATCGTGCCGGCTCAGGAAGTGACCCAGGATGTCTCGTGCATCGAGCAGATTCGCGCCGGCATCCGCGTACTGGACCTGCGCGTCAGGGCCAATCGCGAATACACCCCAGATTCACCCTACCGCTACAAGCTCTATCACATGAGCACATCCGGCCGGACCGTGTTAGGTGATGTCGTGACCGAGCTGAATCAGTTCTACAGCGACCCGGCCAACGAACGCGAAATCGTCATCCTCGACTTTCATCAATTCGACAACTTCAGCGCCCAGGAACACCAGTGGTTGCTGATGTCGCTGGACAAGCACCTGGGCCAGCGCATCATCCCCTACGAGCTGCATGCACTGACCCTGGATCAGCTGTGGAACGAGCATCCCGGCAAAGCCGTGGTCATCGCCTACAACCACGGCGCACGCGCAAGCCATTGGGATGGCGTGGACCAGGTGTGGATCGGTGAGAACACACCGTCCACCGAGGAGTTGAAGGCGTTCATGGACCAGCATCGGGGACAGCACAAGCCTGTCGGCAGGCTACGCTCGATTCAATGTGCCAAGTACAACAAGATCGTTTTCACGGCGGACGATTTCAGCGACAAGGTCGATGAGTGGTTCGACTCCCAGGATCTGCACAGCTACATCCAGGGCTTTCACATCATCAACACCGACTGGTCGCTGCGTAGCCGCATCGTCGACAACTGCATACATGCCTGCAAGCTCAAGGCGCTGAACACACCTTGATCGCTTGGCGGGTTCAGAGAGCGTAATCGCCTGCCGCTTCTGGCTGGTACTCGACTTCCAACAGTTCCAGCTTGAGCGTCTTGCCCCCTGGCGCCGGCCAATCGATCTGCTCGCCTACCGACAGGCCCAGCAAAGCGCAGCCGATCGGCGCCAGGATCGACACCTTGCCCTCGCCGCCCGCATCCTTGGGATAGACCAATGTCAGGTGGTAATCCTTGCCACTGCCCTGCTCGCGGCAATGCACGCGCGAGTTCATGGTCACCACGCCTGCGGGCACTTCATCGTGGCCGACCACCTGACCGGCACGGTCCAGCTCCTCCTGCAAAGCGAGCACACCCGGGGTGCTTTCATCGAGGCTATCGATCAGGCGCTCGAGACGTTGCACGTCCAATCGGGTGAGGATGAGGGAAGGCTTGGTGCTCATGATCCAGTCAGACTCCTTGGTACAGGCGGTTTGCTGTGGGCAGATAAAGCAAAACCCCGCCCAAGGGCGGGGTTTGTGAATGCATCGGCGTCACCGACACATGACCCGACACTACCACAGCGCAGCAAATACTCAACCCCGTGCGCGCAGGGCCTCGGCTTCGCGCAGGATCTGCCGGCGGCGCTCGTCATCGGCCGAGCGCCACTCGCGGATATGCTCGACATGCCGATGGCAACCGGTACACACCCGCTGCTCGTCCAGCCGGCAGACGCTGATGCACGGTGACGCCACCGCAGGGCTGACGTTGCTGTAGAGCGGCTTCGGCGCTCGTGCTGGGCTGGTCATCAGATTTCGTCGAAGTCCAGCTTTTCGCCGGCACGTTCCCAGACGATGCGCTCCAGCATCTCACCGAGCAGTTCTTCGCTCTTCTCGCAGACCCACTTGCCGCTCTCTTCGTCGTAGTCGAAGTGAAAGCCACCGGAGCGGTCGGCCAACCACAACTGGCGCAGCGGCTCCTGGCGGCTGAAGATCAGTTGGGCGCCGCCTTCGAAGGTGACGGTGAGGACGCCGGCGGAGTTTTCCATGTCCAGGTCCATTCCGCTTTCATCGAACAGGTCTTCAAGAGCCTGTTGGGTCGCATCGACCAGATCATGGAAACGCGCTTCGCTCAAACTCATTGCAGGAACCTCGAAATTGGCTGCGGTACGGCAAGCCCGGCACGATACGGGCGCATGGCGCCAGCTGCAAGCTGCACCTCGCGCTGCCCGCCCGACGGACCGGCCCTTGCATAGGCAAGCCGTCGGTCGCTCGGTATACTCGGGCGCAATACTGCATATTTCAAAGGATTTCACCATGAAGCGCCTGATTTCCTCGCTCGCGGCGCTGGTCGCGGTTGCCTGCCTCGTTTCGGCCTGCGGTCAGAAGGGCCCTCTGTACCTGCCGGAAGACGGCAAGGATGGCAAGGACTCGAAACACGCTCACCAGCACCAGCATGCTCCAGCGGTCCAAGCCCAGGACGAGCAGCCCATCCAGCCTGAGCAAACGCCTGAGCAGTAAGGAATTCAGATGAACGCTTTCAACTACCGCGACGGTCAACTGTTCGCGGAGGGCGTGGCGCTTGCCGCCATCGCCGAACGTTTCGGCACGCCAACCTACGTGTATTCGCGCGCGCATATCGAAGCCCAGTACCGCAGCTACACCGACGCCCTGCAGGGCACCGAGCACCTGGTCTGCTTCGCCGTCAAGGCCAACTCCAACCTCGGCGTGCTGAACGTGCTGGCGCGTCTGGGCGCAGGTTTCGACATCGTTTCCGGCGGCGAGCTGGAGCGCGTTCTGGCCGCCGGCGGCCGGGCTGACCGCGTGGTGTTCTCCGGCGTTGGCAAGACCCGCGAAGACATGCGCCGCGCGCTGGAAGTCGGCGTGCACTGCTTCAACGTCGAATCCACCGATGAGCTGGAGCGCCTGCAAGTGGTGGCCGCCGAAATGGGCAAGGTGGCCCCGGTCTCGCTGCGGGTCAACCCGGACGTCGACGCCGGCACCCACCCGTATATCTCCACCGGCCTGAAAGAGAACAAGTTCGGCATCGCCATCGCCGATGCCGAAGCCATCTACGTACGTGCTGCGCAATTGCCGAACCTGGATGTGGTGGGCGTCGATTGCCACATCGGCTCGCAATTGACCACGGTCGACCCCTTCCTCGATGCCCTCGACCGCCTGCTGGCGCTGGTCGATCGCCTCGCCGAATGCGGCATCCACCTGCGCCATCTGGACCTGGGTGGTGGTGTCGGGGTGCGTTATCGCGACGAGGAGCCACCGCTGGTCGCCGACTACATCAAGGCCATCCGCGAACGCGTCGGCAGCCGGGACCTGGCGCTGGTGTTCGAGCCTGGGCGCTACATCGTGGCCAACGCCGGCGCCCTGCTGACCCGCGTGGAATACCTCAAGCACACCGAGCACAAAGATTTTGCCATCATCGACGCGGCGATGAACGACCTGATCCGTCCGGCGCTGTACCAGGCCTGGATGGGCGTCAGCGCGGTGGTTCCACGCGCCGGCGAAGGCCGTGCCTACGACCTGGTCGGCCCGATCTGCGAGACCGGCGACTTCCTGGCCAAGGATCGCGTGCTGAACCTGGCCGAAGGCGATCTGCTGGCCGTGCAGTCGGCAGGCGCCTATGGTTTCGTCATGAGCTCCAATTACAACACCCGTGGCCGTTGCGCGGAAATTCTGGTCGACGGCGACCAGGCTTTCGAAGTTCGCCGCCGCGAGACCATCGCCGAACTGTATGCCGGCGAAAGCCTGCTGCCGGAGTGAGCCCATGCTGCTGCGCTTTACCAAGATGCATGGGCTGGGCAACGACTTCATGGTCCTCGACCTGGTCAGCCAGCACGCGCACATCCAGCCCAAGCACGCCAAGCAGTGGGGCGACCGCCACACCGGGATCGGCTTCGATCAGCTGCTGATCGTCGAAGCGCCGAGCAACCCGGAAGTGGATTTCCGCTACCGCATCTTCAACGCCGACGGCTCCGAGGTCGAACAGTGTGGCAACGGTGCGCGCTGCTTCGCTCGCTTCGTGCTGGACAAACGCCTGACTGCGAAGAAACGCATCCGGGTGGAAACCAAGGGCGGCGTCATCGAGCTGGACGTGCAGAACGACGGCCAGGTGTGTGTCGACATGGGCCCGCCGCGTTTCGTCCCGGCAGAAATTCCGTTCATTGCCGATGCGCAGGCCAGCAGCTACCCGCTGGAGGTCGACGGTCAGGTGCACTCGATCGCCGCGCTGTCGATGGGTAATCCGCATGCCGTGCTGCGCGTCGATGACGTGCTGACCGCGCCCGTGCACGAGCTGGGGCCGAAGATCGAACATCACCCACGCTTCCCGCAACGGGTGAATGCCGGTTTTCTGCAGGTCATCGACCGCCACCGCGCCAACCTGCGGGTGTGGGAGCGTGGCGCTGGCGAAACCCAGGCCTGCGGCACCGGCGCCTGCGCCGCGGCAGTGGCCGCGATCAGCCAGGGCTGGATGGATTCGCCGGTCGCCCTTGACCTGCCAGGTGGCCGCTTGCACATCGAATGGGCAGGTCCCGGCACCTCGGTGTTGATGACCGGCCCTGCCGTACGCGTCTTCGAAGGACAGGTTCGTCTCTAAGCGAGTAACCGCCATGACCGATCAGCCAGTAGCAAAGCAGTCCGATGAGCTCGATGCCGACGCAGTGGTCGCCTACCTGCGCGCCCACCCGACCTTCTTCGCCGAGCACGATGAGTTGCTGATCGAGCAACGCATCCCCCACCAGCGTGGCGACAGCGTGTCGCTGGTCGAGCGCCAGCTCAAGCTGCTGCGCGAACGCAACATCGAGATGCGCCATCGTCTTTCGCAACTGATGGACGTGGCCCGCGACAACGACCGGCTGTTCGACAAGACGCGACGGCTGATCCTCGACCTGCTCGACGCCAGCACCTTGGAAGAGGTCGTGATGGCCGTCGAAGACAGCCTGCGCCAGGAGTTTCAGGTGCCGTTCGTCAGCCTGATCCTGTTTGGCGACAACGCCGCGCCGGTCGGCCGCTGGGTCAGCAACGCCGAGGCCCAACAGGCCATCGGTGGCCTGTTGGGCGGTGGCAAGACGGTCAGCGGCAACCTGCGCGAACATGAACTGCTGTTCCTGTTCGGCAAGGAGCAGCAGGCGCAGGTCGGTTCAAGCGCCGTAGCCGCCCTCGAATACCAAGGTTTGCACGGAGTCCTGGCAATTGGCAGCCGCGACCCGCAGCACTACAAGAGCAGTGTCGGCACCCTGTTCCTCGGCTATATCGCCGAAGTATTGGGGCGCGTCGTGCCGCGCGTGACCCAGACCTTGCGCTCGGTGCGCTGATGGAACGTCAGCTGGAGGCTTATTGCGCACACCTGCGCAACGAGCGCCAGGTATCGGAACATACGCTGCTGGCCTACCGCCGCGACCTCGACAAGGTCATCGCCTACTGCGCCAGCCAAGGCATCGACGGCTGGGGCGCGCTGCAGATCCAGCAGCTGCGCCAGCTGATCGCTCGCCAGCACCACCAGGGGCAGTCTTCGCGCAGCCTGGCCCGCCTGTTGTCGGCAGTACGCGGGCTGTACCGTTACCTCAACCGCGAAGGCCACTGCCAGCACGATCCGGCTTCAGGCCTCAGCGCGCCCAAGGGTGAACGGCGACTGCCCAAGGTGCTGGACACCGACCGCGCCTTGCAGTTGCTCGACGGCGGTGTCGACGACGACTTCATCGCCCGCCGCGACCAGGCGATCCTCGAGTTGTTCTATTCCTCCGGCCTGCGCCTGTCTGAGCTCACCAACCTTGACCTGGAACAGCTGGACCTGGCTGCTGGCCTGGTCCAGGTGGTCGGCAAGGGCAGCAAGACCCGCGTACTGCCGGTCGGGCGCAAAGCGCGTGAAGCGCTGCAGGCCTGGTTCAAACTGCGCGGCATCGGCAACCCGCGCGATGCTGCGGTGTTCATCACCCGCCAAGGCAAGCGCATGAGCCCACGGGCCATCCAGCTGCGGGTCAAGACCGCTGGCGAGCGCGAGCTGGGCCAGCACCTGCACCCGCACATGCTCCGCCACTCCTTCGCCAGCCATGTGCTGGAATCGTCCCAGGACCTGCGTGCGGTGCAGGAAATGCTCGGCCACGCCGACATCAGCACCACGCAGATCTACACCCACCTGGACTTCCAGCACCTGGCGGCCGTGTACGACAGCGCCCACCCCCGGGCCAAACGCAGCAAAGGCACAGACTCATGAGCATCCAGCTGATTACCTTCGACCTCGACGATACCCTGTGGCACACCGCGCCAGTGATTGCCAGCGCCGAGGTGGTGCTGCGCGACTGGCTCGAAGCCAATGCGCCGAAGCTCGGCGGCGTACCGGTCGAGCACCTGTTTGCCATCCGTGAACGCCTGGTGCAGGCCGAGCCGGCGCTCAAGCATCGCATCAGCGCGCTGCGTCGGCGCGTGTTGTTCCATGCCCTGGAGGCGGTCGGCTACAGCGACCAGCACGCCCGTGAACTGGCCAACGAAGGCTTCGAAGTGTTCCTGCATGCCCGCCACCAGGTCGAGATATTCCCTGAAGTGCAGCCCATGCTCGAGGTGCTGCGCCAGCGCTACACCCTGGGCGTCGTCACCAATGGCAATGCCGATGTCAGCCGCCTTGGCCTCGCCGATTACTTCGCCTTCGCCCTGTGCGCCGAAGACCTGGGAATCGGTAAGCCAGACCCGGCGCCGTTCCTCGAAGCCCTCAAGCGCGGCAACGTCGAGGCCCATGCGGCAGTGCACGTGGGCGATCATCCCGGTGATGACATCGCCGGCGCCCAGCGCGCCGGACTGCGTGCGGTGTGGTTCAACCCGCAAGGCAAGGCCTGGAGTGCAGAACAGGCCCCGGATGCCGAGATCCAGCGCTTGTCGCAGCTCCCCGATGTGCTGACCCGTTGGGCCTGACAGGGCCAACGCGGTCTCGACGACAGGCACAAAAAAGCCCGCAGCGACGGCGGGCTTTTTGCGTTCAGCCACTCAGATAGGGCGGCTGCCGTACTTGTTGTCTGGCTTCTTGGGCGGATCGGCGACGACGTTGGCCTCGACTTCCTGCACCTTGCCACCGCGCGACAGGAACTCTTCCATCGCCTTGGCCAGGGCATCACGCTCCTTCTGCTTGGCTTCCATGCTCGGCATCTCGTCTACCGAGACAGCCGCCTTGGATTTACCCTTGGCAGCGGGGGCCGGGCTGCTGTCGTCGTCGCCAGCATCTTCGGCGCCATCGTCAGCCGCCGCTTCGAGGCCTTCGTCAGCCTCGTCTTCGTCGCCTACTTCGAGGTCGTCGTTTTCCAGATCGTCGTCGCTCATGTTCTACCTCATGACTTGCGAAAAGCAGGTTAGTTATAGACCAATGCAGCCGTAGACCGGCGGTCACTGGTGAAAATTCAACTGGCCGTGGGTGTGGGTGTGGCCACTGCCTTTGGGACTGCGCTGCGGTTGGCATGCGCTGCCCAGCAGGCCCTGCTCCTGGCAGGCCCTGACAAATCCATGAACCGTTGCTGGCTTTACGCTATTGGCAAGCCTAGCAAAGGCTGGCGAAGGGTGTGGACTGCGCGTCAACACCCTTCGGCGCGCATTCTAGCGCGCCCGCAGAAAAAGCAAAGCTCCATAAACGCCCTGCAACTTGTAAGTTTTTGCCCTACGTCGCGAACGTGTCAGATAAATCGTTTGCACTGCGGAAAAAGGCAAAATCCAGGCAAAAAAATGCCCGGTAAACCGGGCAAGATTTTCCAGCGTCGCAGTTACAGGTTGTAACCACGTTCGTTGTGCTGAGCCAGGTCGAGGCCGACCGACTCTTCATCTTCGTTGACCCGCAGGCCCATCACCACATCCAGCACCTTGAGGATCACGTAGGTGACGATGGCGGTGTAGACGACGGTGAAGATCACGCCCTTGGCCTGCACCCAGACTTGGGCACCAATGTCGGTCACTGCGCCGAAGCCGCCCAGCACCGGGGCTGCGAACACGCCAGTGAGGATGGCACCGATGATGCCGCCCACGCCGTGCACACCGAAGGCGTCGAGCGAATCGTCGTAGCCGAGCTTGCGCTTGAGGGTGGTGGCGCAGAAGTAGCAGACCACGCCCGAAACCAGGCCGATCACCAGCGCGCCCATCGGGCCGACAGTGCCGGCTGCCGGGGTGATGGCGACCAGACCTGCCACCACACCCGAGGCGATGCCCAGTGCGCTGGGTTTGCCGTGGCCGATCCACTCGGCGAACATCCAGCCCAAGGCGGCGGCGGCGGTGGCGATCTGGGTCACCAGCATGGCCATGCCGGCAGTGCCGTTGGCGGCGGCGGCAGAGCCTGCGTTGAAGCCGAACCAGCCGATCCACAGCATCGCCGCGCCCATCAGGGTGTAACCCAGGTTGTGCGGGGCCATTGGCGTGGTCGGGTAGCCTTTGCGCTTGCCCAGCACCAGGCAGCAGACCAGACCGGCGATACCGGCGTTGATGTGCACCACGGTGCCGCCCGCGAAGTCGAGCACGCCCCAGTCCCACATCAGGGCACCGTCACCGCTCCACACCATGTGCGCGATCGGCGCATAGACCAAGGTGAACCAGATACCCATGAAGATCAGCATCGCCGAGAACTTCATGCGTTCGGCGAAGGCACCGACGATCAGCGCCGGGGTGATGATGGCGAAGGTCATCTGGAAGGTGATGAACACCGCTTCGGGGAACAGCGCGGTGGCGGAGGTCAGGTTCTCGGGGGTCACGCCGCTGAGAAACGCCTTGGAGAAGCCACCGACGAAGGAGTTGAAGTTGAGCACGCCCTTTTCCATACCGGTGGTATCGAAAGCCATGCTGTAGCCGTAGACGACCCAGAGAATGCTCATCAGACCGGTGATGGCGAAGCACTGCATCATCACCGACAGGACGTTCTTGGAGCGCACCATGCCGCCGTAGAACAGGGCCAGGCCTGGAATGGTCATGAACAGCACCAGCGCCGTTGCGGTCAGCATCCAGGCGGTGTCGCCGGAGTTCAGCGCGGGGGCAGCTGCTTCCTCGGCCAGGGCGAGGCCTGGCATTGCGAGGGACAATAGGGCTCCTAGCCCTGCGATCTTACGCAGAGTCATGTTGTTTTCTCCTGGGGCGTTGGGTTTGGTGAGGCGTTGTTGCGGCGCTTAGATCGCGTCGGTATCGGTCTCGCCGGTACGGATGCGGATCGCCTGCTCCAGATTCACCACGAAGATCTTGCCGTCACCGATCTTGCCGGTGTTGGCTGCCTTGGTGATGGCTTCGATCACACGGTCGAGGTCCTTGTCGTCGATGGCGACGTCGATCTTCACCTTGGGCAGGAAGTCGACCACGTACTCGGCGCCGCGATACAGCTCGGTATGGCCCTTCTGCCGGCCGAAGCCTTTTACCTCGGTGACGGTAATGCCCTGCACGCCGATTTCCGACAGCGACTCGCGCACGTCGTCCAACTTGAACGGCTTGATGATGGCTGTGACTAGCTTCATGAAACTCTCTCCCGATTTGGTGGACTTGCCCCAGGAAAACAAACCCGTCTCAAGTCTAAGCGCAGCGGTTGGCTTTGTAACGCGTCGTCGGTGTCCGGCTGCGCGTGCGCACTGCCTGGTCACAGGGAACCGCATCAGTGCATGGCTCGATCTGGTCTTTGCAGAAACCTTGCCAGGTCGGTTAACCGAAGCGAAAACAGCGGGTTAGGCCATTCGACGGTGTTTGGCCAGTCGCCAGCATGGAAAAGATGCACAACTTAGGTGCAGCGCCGGGCCGGGCGTTGCGCAATAAGTGTGCAGCTGCGCAGCGCAGCGGATCCGCTGCCGCGCCATGCTAGACTGCACGCCCATTTCACAACTTATGGACGACCGCCGATGCTCGCGCCCAAAGCCTTTCTCGATGCCCTGAGCGACCAGGCCTCGCGCCTGTTCAGCGGCGACACCGCGCAACCTCGCGCCGAACTGGAAAGCCAGTTCAAGGTATTGATGCAAGGCGCGTTCAGCAAACTTGACTTGGTCAGCCGTGAAGAATTCGACAGCCAGATGGTGGTCCTGGCCCGCACCCGTGCCCGCCTGGAGGCCCTTGAGAAACAAGTGGCTGACCTGGAGGCGCGAATGGCACCGGCCAGCCACGACTGAAAAGCCCTGTCGCACACTTGCCAGGCGCCCCGGCATCCGTCGCACTAAGCTTCGTCGCACCGCAGGAAGCGGTTTCTCCCCAGCGACAACGGAGCGTCCATGTCACTCGCCCTCGTTCACAGCCGCGCGCAGGTTGGCGTGCAGGCCCCGGCAGTCAGCGTCGAAACGCACCTGGCCAACGGCTTGCCCCATCTCACCCTGGTCGGCCTGCCGGAAACCACGGTCAAGGAAAGCAAAGACCGGGTGCGCAGCGCCATCGTCAATTCCGGGTTGAATTACCCGCAGCGGCGCATCACCCAGAACCTGGCACCGGCCGACCTGCCCAAGGATGGCGGGCGCTACGACCTGGCCATCGCCTTGGGGATCCTCGCCGCTGACGCTCAGGTGCCCGTCGCCGCCCTGGCTGAACTGGAATGCCTCGGCGAGCTGGCGTTGTCGGGCAAGTTGCGCCCGGTACAGGGCGTACTGCCAGCCGCACTGGCGGCCCGCGAGGCCGGCCGGGCACTGGTGGTACCGCGGGAAAACGCCGAAGAGGCCAGCCTGGCCGGCGGGTTGGTGGTGTATGCCGTGGGGCATCTGCTGGAGCTGGTCGCGCACCTGAACGGTCAGGTGCCATTGCCCCCGTTCGCTGCCAATGGCCTGGTACTGCAGCAGCAGCCCTACCCTGACCTCGGCGAAGTGCAAGGTCAGGTCGCCGCCAAGCGCGCCTTGCTACTGGCGGCTGCCGGCGCGCATAACCTGCTGTTTACCGGGCCCCCGGGCACTGGCAAGACTCTCCTGGCCAGCCGCCTGCCCGGCTTGTTGCCGCCACTGGATGAGCACGAAGCACTGGAAGTGGCCGCGATCCAATCGGTCAGTGGCCACACCCCGCTGAGCAGCTGGCCGCAGCGGCCATTTCGTCATCCCCATCATTCGGCTTCAGGGCCTGCGCTGGTAGGCGGCGGCAGCCGACCCCAGCCGGGCGAGATCACCTTGGCGCACCATGGCGTGCTGTTTCTCGATGAGTTGCCTGAATTCGAACGCCGCGTGCTCGAGGTGCTGCGCGAGCCGCTGGAGTCGGGCGAGATCGTGATTGCTCGGGCGCGCGACAAGGTGCGTTTTCCGGCGCGGTTTCAGCTGGTGGCGGCGATGAACCCATGCCCCTGCGGTTACCTGGGCGACCCAACCGGACGCTGTCGTTGCAGCACCGAGCAGATCGCCCGCTATCGCAATAAACTGTCAGGTCCTTTGCTCGATCGCATCGACCTGCACCTGACCGTCGCCCGCGAAGCCACCACGCTCGACCATCAGCCCAGCGGCCAGTCCAGCGCCGAGGTCGCCGCTGAAGTGGCCCAGGCGCGCGACCTGCAACAACGCCGCCAAGGGTGTGCCAACGCGTTTCTCGACCTGGAAGGCTTGCGTCGTCATTGCGCCCTGGCGGCGGCGGACCAGCGCTGGCTGGAAAGCGCCTGCGAGCGCCTGACGCTATCATTACGCGCCGCACATCGGCTGTTGAAAGTGGCGCGCACCCTGGCAGATCTGGAAAGAACCGAGCTCATCGGTAAAAGCCACCTGGCCGAGGCCTTGCAGTACCGACCCGGCAGCGGCTGAACGCTAGCCGCTGGCCAGTGCCTGTTCCACCAGCTTGAGCAACGCCTCTTCGGTAAAGGGCTTGCCCAGACACGCCAGCGCCCCGTTGCCCAGCGCCGCGCGGGTTGCCGCTTCGTCCCAATGCGCGGACATGCAGATCACCGGCAGGTGCCAGTTCAGCAATGCCAGCTCACGCTGAACGTCCAGACCGCTCATGCCGGGCATCTTCCAATCGAGCAGCACGCAGCCGGCCTCTCGGGCTGCCGCCGATTTCAAGAAGGCAGTGCCGGCCGCGAACGCCATGCTGTCAAAACCGGCAGAGCGCAACAGGTTGGCCAGGCTTTTACGTACAGAAGCATCGTCATCGACGATACATACCGCGCTGCTCATGGGCCAGACCGAGCCTCGACGATGCTGTGCATGGCCACCAGTTCGAGCAACGAGCGGGACTGCATCTTGTTCATGATGTTCTTCTTGTGCACTTTGGTGGTCACCTCGCTGGTGCCGATCTCACGGGCGATCTGCTTGTGCGAAAGGCCACCGACCACCAGCGAAAAAACCTGACGCTCACGCTGGGTCAGGCGTTGGTACTTGTCCTCGACCTGGCGCGCGTTCTGCCATTTGCGACCCTCCTCGACAGCCCGCGTGCGCACTGCGTCCAGCAGTGCCAGCAACTGGTCTTCATCGAACGGCTTGGTCAGAAACTCCATGGCGCCAGCGCGCATCGCCTGCACGGTCATGGGAATGGTGCCGAAGCCGGTCATGAACACCACCGGCCAGGGCAGTTGCAAACGGCGCAGCGCCGCTTGCACCTCCAGCCCGCTGGTGCCAGGCAAGTGCATGTCCAGCAGCAGGCAGGCATACGGCGTATCGAGGCGGGCCTCGAACAGCTCTTCGGCTCGGGCAAACAAGCGATGGGGGATGGCCTGCGAGCGCAGCAGACGGCCCAGTGCGTTGCGCACCGAAACATCGTCATCGACCACCAGCACCGGCACCTGGGCGGTGTTGTCGAGCGTGGCCATGGCGTTGATCAGCGATGGCTCGGGCAGATGATCCAGGCTAGCCGTCGGCCCTTCCAGGCTGATCTCGGTCGCCAGGCGATAACCCCGGCGCGGCACGGTCTGGATCAGCGCACGGTTGCCGAAGGCCTTGCGCAGCAACGAGACCTGCACTTGCAGGTTGTTGTCCTCGACCACGGTGCCGGCCCAGACCTGGCTGAACAGCTCGTCCTTGTCGACCACCCGCCCCTTGGCCCGGATCAAGGTCGCCAACACTTCGAACGCCCGCCCGCCCAAAGCGATCGGCTTGCCGTCGAGAAAGGCCTCGCGCCGTTCCAGGGATACCTGGGCATTGCCTAATCGGATCATGATTTCCTCGCGCGTGCACAGGCGTTTGCGCAGCCTTGGCAGGCTAAGGCAGCGAACGCGAACAGACAATTATCCCGAGGGATAGGGGCTAACTGAAACTATACAAGCACCGCTCGTGGGCCCTGGGCGGATAACGGACAACAGTGTGCCCGTTCCTGCCAAGCAGGCTACAGGCCGCATCGTTGCTGGGCTTGCTGCGTATACTCGGATTTCGAATGTCGCTAGCAGGAGGTGCGTGATGCTCGATGAGCGCCCCGCCCAGCGCCCGGTCGACTTCGACCAGTCGATCGACGACGCCTGGTTGAATCGTTGCGCCATCACCCAACTGGCCCAGGAAGGCGAGCTTGCCTACTTTCGCCTGCTCGACCGCGACACCGGGCACAGCTGGATCGCGGTACGCGCGCCGCTCGAGCTACCCGCTGCCTGCCAACGCCTGGAGCGTGACTACCGGCTGCAGCTGGACCCACAGTGGGCGGTGCTGCCTTCGGCCTTCGTCCGCTCCGCCGAAGGACCCTTGCTGGTGTACCCGGGCGGTCGCTCGATCGCCGACCTGCTCGATCACGGACCCGCCGAGCTGACGCCGTTCTTCGAGATTGCGCTCAACGCAGCCAATGCCCTGGCGCAGGCCCATGCCTGCGGGGTGTTGCACGGGGCATTGCAGCCACAGCACGTACGCCTGCTGCCCGGCAACCGGGTGCGCCTGGGCTTCTTCCGTGCCGAGCCCCCCGCGCTGCACAGCGGCCTGGGCAACCTGCTGGGCAATTGGGCTTATCTGGCCCCTGAGCAAGTCTGCCCGCATGGCAACAGCAACGATCAACGCAGCGATATCTACGCCCTGGGCGCAATCCTTTACCAGCTGTTGCTCGGCGAGCTGCCGCTGGCCGGGCGCGACCCGCAGCACTGGCGGCAGTTGCATGCCGGGGTTCAACCCCGCCAGGCCTGCGACATCGACAGCCGCGTGCCGCAGCCGCTGAGTCGGATCCTGGCCAAGACCCTGGCCAAGGAGCCGGATGCCCGCTACCAGAGCGCCCGCGCCCTGGCCGTGGACCTGGCCCACTGCCGTCGGCAATGGGCAGCAGGCAAGCACATCGCCCAATTTGAGCCAGGCGCAGCCGACCCGGTGTCGCTCGAGCATGAGCGGCTCTACGGCCGCAGCGCCGAACTGCAGGCCATCGCCCTGTTGCTCAACGGCATGCGCCGCCCGTGCAGGCCTCAAGCGCTGCTGGTCAGCGGTGCCGCTGGCATGGGCAAATCGAGCCTGGTAAGCGAGGCCCTGAAAGCCAGCGGCGCCGGCTACTGGGCAATCGGCAAATGTTCGAGCCCAGAACAAGCAGTGCCCTACGCGCCTTGGGTAGACATCCTCGGTGCGTTGACCACCCAGTTGCTGGCCAAGAACAGCGATGAGCTGGACGAGCTGCGCGCGCAGTTCCTGCAGCGCAGTCAAGGCCACGGACGGTTGCTGGGCAAGCTGGCAGCCGACCTGCAACTGGTGCTCGGTCCGCTGCCTGATCTAGCGGAACAGCCCTCGCGCCTGGCCTTGCTCAAGGAGCAGCGCGCCATCGTCGAGTTGCTGCGGATGCTGAGTCGGCCAGGCCAGCCGCTGGTACTGTGTTTCGACGACGTCCACTGGGCGGATGATGCGAGCCGGCAAGTGCTGGGGCAGCTGTTGGCCGACACACCCGATAATCTGCTGCTGATCCTGATCCAGCGCGACGACGCGCCTGCGGCCGGCGCCGCGCTTGCCTTGCCAGCAGCGCTGAAGGCCACCGCGCTGAAGCTGCGCCCGCTGAGCGTGGGTGCCGTCACCGAGCTGATCGCCGAGCGCTACCATGTCAGCCCGGAGCAGGCCAGGCAGGTCGCTGAGCAGGTGCATGCCAAGACCGCAGGCAATCCGTTTTTCATTCACCAGATACTCAAGGCCATGGTCGAGGACGGGCTGTTCAGCTTCGATGCCCAGTCAATGCACTGGTCGTGGTCCCTGGAGGCGGTGGCGCGGCACCGCTACGCCGATAATGTCGCCGACTTGACCATCGGGCGCATGACGCGCTTGCCAGCTGCGCAGCGCGACGTCCTGCGAATCGCCAGCGCCGCAGGCAGCCGCTGCGATGAGCGGCTGCTGCAGCGCTTACTCGCGGTACCGGTCGGCGAGCCGCTGAGGACGCTGATCGACGCAGGCTTTCTGCTGCGAGGACCGAGCGGCCTGGGGTTCGCCCATGAACGCGTGCAGCACGCCGCCTATGCGCTCACCCCCGCCGAGGCGCGCGCGTCTCTGCACGCGCGTATCGCCCAGGCCATGCTGCAGGTCTGGCGCAGCGGCCTGCAGGACGCACTCTTCGAGCTGGCCAATCAGCTGCAACGCGCCAGCCCATGCGCGTTTGCCGCGGCCGACAACGAAGCATGCCTGTACCTGTTGCGCGAGGCGGCGCTACGCTCACGCGACAGCGGTGCCTATGAGCAGGCCGCAGCTTACCTGCACGCCTGCGAGCAGTTCCTGGCCCACACGAAAAACCCGCAAAGCCACGCCACCCATGGCTTTGCCATGGCCTGCATTGCCGCCGAATGCACGCTGCAGATGCCCTGCAAGCTCGCCGCCGAGCATGCCTTGATGCGCTGTCGCCTGCGGGCCTGTTCAGCGCTGGAACAGGCTCAGGTCTGCCGCTTGCAGGCGCGTTTGCATAGCCTGCGCGGCGAATACCAGGAGGCCATCAGCGTTGCTCTCGACGGCCTGACGTTGCTGGGCATTCACTTGCCGCGCGGCCTCGCCCCGCAGCAAGTCGAGGCCAGTCATGCACGTATACAGGCCCTGATCGACGAAAAAGGCCGGCACTGCCTGGAGTCATTGCCGCGCACCGACTCAGAACAGGTGGCGGTCGCGATCGGCTTGCTGGCAACGTTGTCGTCGTCGTTTTTCGTCAAGGACGATATCTGTTTTCTGCACCTGGCCAAACTGATGGAGCTGTCGCTGCTGCACGGTGTTGCGCCAGGCAGCACCTATGGCATGGCCTGGTATGGGGTGATGGTCGCAGAGCGCTTCGCCGGCTACCACGATGGCCACGCCTATTGCCTGGCTGCGCTCAAACTGATCGAGCGCCACGGCCTGGAAACCGACCTCACCAGCGCACTGCTCGCCCTGGAACAGGTCAGCGCCTGGACGTCGTCCATCGACCTGGCACATCGGACTGCACGCGAGGCGCTGGAATCAGTGCGAGTGAGTGGCGACCTGGCCATGACCAGTTATGCCTGGGTGCACCTGGTCGCGGATTCGCTGTTCATGGGGCAGCCGTTGCCCGCCGTCGCCGAGCAGGTGCAACAGGGCCTGGCCACTGTCGCTGGTTATGGTTACCCGGAAATCGCCGAGATCCTGCAGGCTCAGCAATGCCTGGTCGCCGACCTCAGCGGTGTTGCCCGCGCGGCTGCCCTGCCGACAGCGGCCACTACGCCCGCCACGCTGTTCTTCAAGCATCTGTTCAGCGCCATGGCAGCGTTCCACCTGGGCGACGCCCGCCACGCCCTGCGGCAGTTGGACAGCGCGGGCGCGCATACCTGGGCGGTGCCCGGACACATCAATCTGGCCGACTACCATCTGTTGCGCGGCCTGGCGCTGGGCACTCCCGAGGCGCCCGGCAGCCTCGAGGCCAAACACGCCGAGCTGTACAGTTTGCGCGAGCGCTTCAGACGCTGGGCTGCGTTCAATCCGACCACCTTTCGCAACAAGCTGCTGCTCATCGAGGGCGTGATCGCCAAGCTCGACGGTGACGGCCTGGCGGCCATCCGTTGTTTCGACCAGGCGCAGATTGCCGCGACCGCCGCCGGCTTCATTCACGAACAGGCGCTGGCCCATGAACAGCTGGCCGAGGTCTGTATTCCCAGCGGCTTGATCTCTGGCGCCAACCTGCACCTGCGCATCGCCCGTGACTGCTTTCATCTCTGGGGCGCTGCCGGCAAGGTGCATCAGCTCGAAACCCTGCACCCGTTCCTGCGCACTCAGCCGGTGCAGGAAACCCATCGCTCCAACCAGCAGGCCAAGCTCGACCTTGAGGCCGGTATCGAGGCGGCACGGGCGTTGTCCGAGGAGGTCTTGCTCGAAGGCCTGATCGAAACGCTGATGGGCCACCTTACCGAGCATTCTGGCGCCGATCACGGTGTGCTGCTGATCGTCAGTGGCGCCGAGTTCCAGATGGCCGCCCTGGCCTACATCGATGATGCCGGGCTGCAGGTGAGCATGGACAACTGCCAGAAGTTCATGACCCAGGCGCCATTGTCGGTCATCAACGCCACCATGCGCACCCGCAAGCCTTTGGTGCTCAACGATGCGCTGCACGATTGCCCTGGCGCCTTCAGCCAGGAGCTGCAGGCACGCCAGGCGCGTTCGGTGCTGTGCCTGCCGCTGGTGATCCAGGGCGTACTGATCGGCCTGGTGTACCTGGAAAACCGCCTGGTGCCCAACCTGTTCGGCGGCCAGCGCCTGGCCATGCTGGAGATACTCGCCGCCCAGGCCGCGGTGTCGCTGCAGACCGCCAAGTTCTATACCCGCTTGGCCGAAGACAACCAAGCCCGCGCGCAGATTCAAGAGGAGCTGCGCCAATCACGCGCTGAACTGGCGCGCAGCGCGCATGTGCAGGTCATGAATGAGCTGTCGGCATCGATCGCCCATGAAATCAGCCAGCCGCTGCTGGGCATCGCCTCCAACGCCGCCGCCAGCCTGCGCTGGCTCAAACGCCCGAGGCCTGATCTGGAGGAGGCGATCGCCGGCCTCGAAGACATCCGCAACGACAGCGAGCGCGCCGCCAACATCGTCCGTGCCCTGCGCGCCCTGGCCAAGCAGGCGCCGATGCAGCTCAAGGCGGTGGTGCTCGATGAGCTGATCGTCGAAGTGGTGCGCCTGACCTCGGCGGATGCGGCGCGCGCAAGGGTGCAGGTGCAAACACAGGTGCTGTCCGGCCTCAAGGTCATGGCCGATCCGGTGCAAGTGCAGCAACTGGTGTACAACCTGATCATCAATGGCCTGGAAGCGTTGGCCGGTTACCGCCCTGACGCCATGCTGCAGATCAGCTCCAGGCTACACGGCGAGCAGGTGCAGATATGCGTCGACGATAACGGCCCCGGTATCGCCGCGCACGACCGCGAACGGGTCTTCGAAGCATTCCATACCACCAAGCACCACGGCCTGGGCATGGGCCTGGCGATCTGCAGCTCGGTGGTGCGCGCCCATGGCGGGCAGTTGCAGGCGCTGCAGGCACCGCTTGGCGGTTGCCGGATCCGCTTCAGTCTGCCCCGTGCCGATGCTTAGCGGCTGCCGGCCCCGGGGCGAGGCCAGCAGCGGTACATCTCAGCGTGCGGTCAGTGCCGCGTAGCTGTTCATCAGGTTGCGGTAGTTGGGGATGCGCTGCGACAGCAGGTTACCCAGCCCTTCGATATCGTTGCGCCAGTCGCGGTGCAGCTCACACGCCACCGAGAACCAGTTCATCATCTGCGCGCCCGCCTGGGTCATGCGTACCCACGCCGCCTGTTGCACGGTCGGGTTGAAGGTGCCGGAAGCATCGGTCACCACGAACACGTCAAACCCTTCAGCCAGCGCCGACAGTGTCGGGAAGGCCACGCAGACATCGGTAACCACGCCAGCGATGATCAGTTGCTTGCGACCGGTCGCCTTGATTGCCTTGACGAAGTCTTCGTTGTCCCAGGCATTGATCTGCCCTGGGCGTGCGATGTACGGCGCATCGGGGAACATTTCCTTGAGTTCTGGAACCAGCGGGCCATTGGGACCTTGTTCGAAGCTGGTGGTCAGGATGGTCGGCAGGCCGAAGAACTTGGCCAGGTCGCCCAAGGCCAGCACGTTGTTCTTGAACTCATTGGGGGAAAAGTCCTGCACCAACGAAATCAGGCCGGTCTGGTGATCGACCAGCAGCACCACGGCGTCGTCTTTATTAAGGCGCTTGTAATCGGCTTGGCTCATTGCAATGACTCCTTGGGTGGGGTGGGAAGCAGCCGGCCCTGTTCCTCAGGGTTATACCGGCGGGTAGTGACGTTTTAAGAATGGCCCAGCGCCTGGCGCCACGCCTTCGGTGGTTGGCCGACCAGGCGGCTGAAGGCGCGGGTGAAATGGGCCTGGTCGCAGAAGCCGCACTCCAGGCTTACGTGGGTGATCGGCGCTTCGGTTGCGAGCAGACGCTTGGCCTTTTCCATGCGCGCCAGCAGCCGCCAGGCCTGCGGCGAGAGACCGGTGGCGACCTTGAAGGCGCGGGAGAAGTGACTGCGGGTAAGGTTGCAGACGCTGGCGATCTCGATGATCGACAGCGAGCTGCGCAGCATCAGTTCCTTGGCCTGGCGCAAGCGCGCCGGGGTCAAGGCGCCGGGGGTTGGCGCAAGCGCATGGGACGGGCCGTGGTGCATGGCGACTCTCCTGTTCGTTAGGGAAAGTTTCGCTGCCTACTTGTTACAAAGTCCTAAGCCAAAACTGAATTTTTCTTAATTGGCACTGCTGGCCTAAGATGCTCCGCTACAGGTATAGAAGGTTTAGCGGCATGCAGGAAAATCGCGCTCATCGCACCGTCGCCATGGTGCTGTTCGACAATGTCTTATTGCTGGACGTGACCGGGCCGATGGATGCTTTCGCCATCGCCAATCGCTTCCTGCCTGAAGACCAGCGCTATCGCCTGCTCACCGTCGCCTGCGAACCCGGCGCGATCCGTGGCTCGTGCGGGTTGCAGGTGGTCGCCGATCTGCCACTGGCGGCGCTGCCGGGCGCCCCCGACCTGTTGCTGGTGCCTGGCGGGCCCGGTGCCTACGACATCACCCTGCCTGAACTGGAGCACTGGTTAGGCCAGGCTGCGCGCCAGGCCAGGCGTTTCGGGGCGATTTGCACCGGGGTATTCCTGCTCGGGCGGGCCGGGCTGCTGGGCGGGTATCGCTGCACCACCCACTGGAACTACGTCGAGCGCCTGGCGCGGATGTTTCCCGAGGCGCAGGTCGAAACCGAGCAGATCTATGTGATGGACCGCAACCTGATCACCTCTGGCGGCATCACCGCCGGTATCGACTTGGCCCTGGCCGTCGTTGCCGAGGACCACGGCAAGGCATTGGCCCTGGAAGTGGCCAAAGTGCTACTGGTGGCGCGCCATCGCCAGGGCGGGCAGACGCCATACGGGCCGCTGCTCGCCGCCGTGCCGCGCGACGACTCACCGATTGCGCGGGTGCAGGCGTATATCGTCGACCATATCGACCAGGCCTACACCGTGCAGAAAATGGCCGACATGGTGGCCATGAGCGGGCGCAACTTCGCTCGCACCTTTCAGCGCGAGGTCGGCATCACGCCTTTGCAGTACCTGCAGAACGCGCGCATCGACCAGGCGCGCAAGCTGCTCGAGGGCAGTGAGTTAGCGCTGAAGGTAGTCGCGGCACGCTGCGGATTCGGCAGTGATCGGCACATGCGCAAGGTATTTTGCGAGCGCATCGGCATGACCCCGGCCCAATACCGGGCGCAATTCGGCGGGGTCTGAAGCTGAACTGTCAGCTGATTCGGGACAATGTTTCTCCGAGCAGGTAGATTGTCTGGCATCGACACATTGCGCAGAATGGCTCGTCTATCTGTTCACACGCTGCCGCGGCAGCTCATGGAGTACGAGCCAATGCCACACGAAGGCAGCCTTCTACAAACCGCAGTGATCTTTCTGCTCGCCGCCGTGCTCGCCGTGCCCTTGGCCAAGCGCCTGCAACTGGGCGCGGTGATCGGCTATCTGCTGGCCGGCGTGGCCATCGGCCCCCAAGCGCTGGGGCTGATTCGCGACACTGAAAGCGTTGCCCACATTTCCGAGCTGGGCGTGGTCCTGCTGCTGTTCATCATCGGCCTGGAATTATCACCCAAGCGGTTGTGGCTGATGCGCAAATCCGTGTTCGGCGTCGGCACGGCCCAGGTGGCAGTGACCGGCGCGCTGATCGGCGCCATTGCCTGGTTCGGCTTTGGCCAATCGCTGGCTGCGGCGATCGTGCTGGGCCTGGGACTGGCGCTGTCGTCTACCGCGCTGGGCTTGCAGAGTCTGGCCGAAACCAAGCAGCTCAATGCCCCGCACGGGCGCTTGGCATTCGCCATTCTGCTGTTTCAGGACATCGCCGCGATTCCGCTGATCGCCCTGGTGCCGCTGCTGGCCGCCAGCGGCCCGGACACCCGCCATGGCGACAGCCTGCAGCACGCTGTGCAGGTGTTCGCCAGCATTGCCGTGGTCATCGTCGGCGGCCGTTATTTGCTGCGGCCGCTGTTTCGCATCGTCGCCCGTACCGGTCTGCCGGAGGTCTCGACCGCCACCGCTTTGCTGGTGGTGATCGGCACCGCCTGGCTCATGGAAGAGGCTGGCATCTCCATGGCCCTGGGGGCTTTTTTGGCTGGGCTGCTGCTGGCCGACTCGGAATACCGGCATGAACTGGAATCGCAGATCGAGCCCTTCAAAGGCTTGCTGCTGGGGCTGTTTTTCATGAGCGTGGGCATGGGCGCCAACCTGCGCCTGCTGTTGGACATGCCGCTGGTGCTGCTGGGCCTGACCCTGCTGCTGGTGACGGTCAAACTGCTGTTGCTGATGGGCATCGGCCGCCTGGCCGGTGGCCTGCATCAGGCCAGCGCCCTGCGCCTGGGCGTGGTGCTGGCAGCCGGCGGCGAGTTTGCCTTCGTGGTGTTCAAGCTGGGCAAGGACCAAGGCTTGTTCGACGCCCAGACCTACGACCTGCTGTTGATGACCATTACCCTGTCGATGGCCATCACGCCGTTGCTGATGCTGGGCGGCGCACGTCTGCTCAAGCGCCCGCCAGCCCCTGCGCAAGTGCCTGAGCACTACAAGGCCATCGACGCCGGTACGCCAAGGGCGGTGATTGTCGGCATGGGCCGCATGGGCCAGATCGTCGCGCGCATCCTGCGGGCCCAGCAGATTCCGTTCATCGCCCTGGAAACCTCGGTGGACGCCATCGAGATGACGCGCATGTTCGAGCAGGTGCCGGTGTTCTACGGCGACCCCTTGCGCCCGGAAGTGCTGCACGCGGCCAAGGTCGGTGAAGCGGAGTACTTCATCATCACCATCGATGACCCAGATGCCGCCATCCACACCGCTGAGCGGGTCAAGCGCCTGTACCCGCACCTGAAAGTGCTGGCCCGCGCGCGCAATCGCCAGCATGTGCACAAGCTGGCGGATGTCGGCGCCGAGCCGATCCGCGAGATGTTCTATTCCAGCCTGGAGATGAGCCGCCGCGCCCTGATCGGCCTGGGCTTGAGCGAGGCCCAGGCGACCGACCGCATTCGACGCTTCGCCCAGCACGACGAGGAAGTGCTGGTGGCCCAGGGGCTGGTGCGCGACGACCGCGCCAAGGTGATGCAGACCGCCAAGGAAGCGCGGGTCGAACTGGAGCGGTTGTTCGCCTCGGACAGGGACTGACCCTTCAGGCGAATATCAGTCGGGTTATTTGGGCTCAAGCTTTGGCGTCTTTACGCCTTCCGCACACTCTGTAGGAGATTTCGCAACTGCGGTTAAACTGCGCCCATTGCGTCAAGCCTCGTTAGCCAGGAATCGCCCGTGGAAGACCTCAACTCCCTCTACTACTTCACCCAGGTCGTGGAACACGGTGGCTTTGCGCCTGCCGGGCGCGCGTTGGACATGCCCAAGTCGAAGCTCAGCCGGCGCATCGCCGATCTGGAAGAGCGGCTGGGCGTGCGCCTGCTGCACCGCACCAGTCGGCATTGTTCGCTTACCGAGATCGGCCAGGCCTACTACAACCGCTGCCTGGCCATGCGCGTGGAAGCCGAGGGCGCGGCCGAGATCATCGAGCGCAACCGCAGCGAGCCACGCGGCCTGGTGCGCATCAGTTGCCCGACCACCCTGCTCAATTCCTGGGTCGGGCCGATGCTGACCCGCTACATGCTCAAGTATCCCCAGGTCGAACTGTTCATCGAAAGCACCAACCGCCGTGTCGACCTGCTGCACGAGGGCTTCGATATCGCCCTGCGCGTGCGCTTTCCGCCGCTGGAAAACACCGACATGGTGATGAAGGTGCTGAGCAACAGCACCCAGTGCCTGGTGGGCCAGCCCCAGTACCTGCAACGGCTGCCTGAAGGCTTCGACCCGCAACTGCTCAGCACCTTGCCCAGCGTGCATTGGGGCAGCGCCCAGCGCGAGTATCACTGGGAGCTGTTCCAGGGTGAAGACAGCAGCCACAGCATCGTCATACCGCATACCCCACGCATGGTGACCGATGACCTGTTCGCCTTGCGCCACTTCGTGGTGGCAGGCGTGGGCATCGCTCACCTGCCGCGGGTGGCGGTGCGCGAAGACCTGGCCGCAGGCCGTCTGGTGGAGCTGCTGCCGGACTGGCACCCGCGCTGCGGCATCGTCCATGCGATCTTCCCGTCGCGGCGCGGTTTGCTGCCATCGGTGCGCGCCTTGATCGACCATCTGGCCGAAGAGTTCGCCATCAGCGACATGGCATAAGCCTGCATGCCCTCGACCGAGGGGCATCGTTGCGCTGCGACCAGCACACCCTTACAAGACCTTCGGTCGCCCCTTGGCCGACAGTTTCGGTTCATCGTTCCCGGAGCCGTCATGATCCGCGCAACCCCCGGCCCAGGCCGTGCCCTGCTCGCCACTCTTGTCTTCTGCCCGGCCGTCGGCCACGCCGAGGAGCCCGGCTGGTCGCTGCTCAGCCGCCACTATTTTTTGCACAGCGATTTTCGCTCACCCTCCGCCAGTGGCCAGAACTACCGCCAGGAGTGGGCGCAGGGATTCATCGGCGAGGTCCGCTCGGGGTTTACCGACGGCGTGCTGGGTGTGGGTGTGGATGCCCATGGTTTTGTGGGCGTCAAGCTCGACGGCGGTCGTGGCCATGCCGGCACAGGCTTGTTGCCACGCGACAGCGACGGCCGCGCCGCCCCCGACTACGCGAGCGCCGGGGGTGCGTTGAAACTGCGCCTGGGCAGCACCCGCCTGCGCTACGGCGAGATGATGGTCGAAACGCCAGTGTTCGATACCGGCGACAAACGCTTGCACCCTGAATATGCGACCGGTTGGCTGATCGAGAATGATGATGTGCCCGATTGGCACCTGCAGGCGGGGCGCTTCGACGCCTTCAACAATCAGGACAACAGCTCGCGCCATGATGATTTCCAGGGTTACGGCGCCAGTACCCATGGCCACGCCATCAGCCTGGCGGGTGCGACGTTCGTGCCTGGCGGCGCCTATGGCGGGGCGCTGTATGTGGGGCAGTTGCAGGACACCTGGCACCAGACCTATCTCAACCTTAATTGGACCGAGGGCCGCTGGCGCCTGGATGGCAACCTCTACAGGACCCGCGATACCGGCAACGCCAGCGCGGGGGCGATCGATACCCTGGCCTACAGCCTGCTGGGCAAATACCACGCAGGTGCGCAGGCGGTGAGCCTGGCCTATCAGAAGATCGACGGCGACACACCGTTCGATTTTGTCGGGGGCGATTCCATCTACCTGGCCAACTCGATCAAGTACGCCGACTTCAACGGCCCCGGCGAGCGCTCCTGGCAGCTGCGCTATGACCTTGATTTCACCTCCTTGGGCGTGCCCGGATTGAGCGTGATGGGACGCTACGTCAGCGGTCGCGGCATCGACGGTAGCCACGCGCCGCAAGGCGGCGTCTACGCAGGCCAGTACGGCGCAGGCGGCAAGCACTGGGAACGCGATATCGACCTGAAGTACGTGGTGCAGGCAGGGGCTGCCAAAGACTTGAGCGTGGCGTTATCGCACGTCAGCCACCGCGCGAACCGTGCACAGGCTGGCGACGACATCGATCGCCTCTACCTGATTATCGAGTACCCGCTGACTGGCCGTTTCTGAGCCCACGGCGCTGTAATCGCCGCCCTGTCGCCAGTTGCCTGCGCAGTGCGCGACAAAAAGGGCCGCAACGCGGCCCTGTACTCATCCTGGCTCAGAAGGCAAAGCAGGAGCAGCCCAAGGCACCCCAGAAGCCTTGGAAATCATTGACCGGAACGCTCGATTGCCGCGCCTTGTCGTGGCTGTGGGCATGCACACCGCAGGGGCCGGAACACTGGTGCACGGTTGCCGCCAGTGAGGGCGTGCCTACCCGCCAGTGCCCAGGCACCTTGGCCACCGGCGACCATTCCGGCAGCACCGGCACCTGTGGCGGGCCAAGGCGATCGAATTCAGCAGCGGCGTAGACCACTTTGCCGTCGACGATGGTCAGCACCGATTCGATGCCTTTGATCGCCTCTTCATCGACGCTGAAGAAGTCCAGCGACAGCGCCGCCAGGTCGGCCAACTGACCGACCTTGATCTGACCTTTCTTGCCTTGCTCACTGGAGAACCAGGCACTGCCCTGGGTGAACAGCTGCAGCGCGGTGTCCCGGCTCAGACCCTCCGGATACAGCTCCATACCGCCCACGGTCTTGCCACTGACCAGCCAGTACAACGAGGTCCACGGGTTATAGCTCGACACCCGCGTGGCATCGGTGCCAGCACCCACCGGCACCCCCATTTCCAGCATGCGCTTGATCGGTGGCGTCTGCTCCGCCGCCTTGGCCCCGTAGCGGTCGACGAAGTACTCACCCTGGAATGCCATGCGGTCCTGGATCGCGATGCCGCCGCCCAGCGCGCGCACGCGCTCGATGTTCTGCGCGGTGATGGTTTCGGCATGATCGAAGAACCACGGCAGGCCGTTGAACGGGATGTCCCGGTTGACCTTCTCGAACACGTCGAGCATGCGCGTGATCGATTCGTTGTAGGTGGCATGCAGGCGGAACGGCCAGCGTTGCTCGACCAAATGGCGAACCACAGGTTCCAGCTCTTGCTCCATGGTCTGCGGCAGATCTGGACGGGGTTCGAGGAAATCCTCGAAGTCGGCAGCGGAGAACACCAGCATTTCGCCAGCACCGTTGTGGCGCAGGAAGTCGGTACCGCTGTGCAGCTTGACGCTGGAGGTCCACTTGCGGAAATCGTCCAGCTCTTCCTTGGGTTTCTGGGTGAACAGGTTGTAGGCGATGCGCACGGTCAACTGATCGTTGTCGGCCAATTCCTGGATCACCGCGTAGTCGTCGGGGAAGTTCTGGTAGCCGCCGCCGGCATCGATGGCGCTGGTCAGGCCCAGGCGGTTCAACTCGCGCATGAACTGGCGGGTGGAGTTGACCTGGTATTCGAGCGGCAGCTTCGGCCCCTTGGCCAGGGTGGCATACAAGATCATGGCGTTGGGCCGGGCGATCAGCATGCCGGTCGGGTTGCCGAACTTGTCGCGCTGGATCTCGCCGCCCGGCGGGTTGGGCGTGTCCTTGCTGTAGCCAACGGCCCTGAGGGCGGCGCGGTTGAGCAGTGCACGGTCATACAGGTGCAGGAGGAACACCGGGGTATCGGGCGCCGCCTGGTTGATTTCTTCCAAGGTCGGCATGCGCTTCTCGGCGAACTGGAATTCGTTCCAGCCACCGACGACCCGTACCCATTGCGGGGTCGGCGTGCGCGCCGCCTGGTCCTTGAGCATGCGCAGGGCATCGGCCACCGACGGTACGCCTTCCCAGCGCAGCTCCAGGTTGTAGTTCAAGCCGCCACGGATCAGGTGCAGGTGCGAGTCGTTCAGGCCTGGGATCACCGTGCGCTGCTTGAGATCGACGATCTGCGTGGCGCTGCCTTTGTGAGCCATGGCCTCAGCGTCGCTGCCCACGGCAATGAAGCGGCCGTCCTTGATGGCAACGGCGGTGGCGGTGGGCTTTTCGCGGTCAACGGTGTGCAGTTTGCCGTTGAACAGGATCAGATCGGCGGTCATGGAACCTCCTTGGTTGGATGCGTAAGCAGAACCGGCTTGCCCGGAAAAGGGCAATGCCGACCACAGTGCGCCGGCGGCACCCAGTACGGTGCTGGTGGCGAGGAACTGGCGACGGGTCTTGTCGTTGCGGTCCTGGGACATGGTGATCTCCGTCTGGATGCGGCGGCTGGGACAGCTGTGCAGCATGCCGGCTGCGGCACATTCAGGGCTTGCATGGATGTGCGGTGGCTACGGCGAGATCGGCCCTGCCCAGGCGCTGGGCCGGCAGGGCCATGCGGCGCGCCGTTAGCGCTGCAGGAAGGCGAGCAAGTCCTCGTTGAGCTGCTGCGCATGGGTCACGGCGAAGCCATGGGGGGCGCCGGCATAGACTTTCAATTCGGCGTTGCGGATCAGCTGCGCCGCCCGTTTGCCGGTGGTCTCGAAGGGCACGATCTGGTCGTCGTCACCGTGAATCACCAAGGTCGGCACGTCGATCTTGGCCATGTCCGGACGGAAATCGGTTTGCGAGAACGCGCTGACGCAATCCAGGGTGGCCTTGATCGATGCCAGCAAGGCGATGTTCAGCGTCTGCGTCTGCACGCCCTGGGACACCTGCTGCCCATGGTTCAGGCCATAGAACGGCGTGGCGAAGTCGGCGATGAACTGCGCACGGTCAGCCCGCAGGCCAGCGCAGATGCCCTCGAACACCGACGAATCGACACCATCGGGGTTATCGTCGCGCTTGCCGAACACGGGCGTGACCGCACCAAGCAATACCAGGCCTGCGATCCGCTCACTGCCATGCCGGGCGATGTAGCGGCTGACATCCCCGCCGCCCATCGAGAAGCCCACCAGCGTCACTTCGCGCAGGTCGAGGTGCTCGATCAGCTCGGCGATGTCGTCAGCGAACGTATCGTAGTCGTAGCCGCTCCACGGCTGGCTCGAGCGGCCGAATCCACGGCGGTCGAAAGCGATGGCGCGGTAGCCGCGGCTGGCCAGGAACTCCATCTGCGAGTCCCACATGTCGGCATCCAGCGGCCAGCCGTGGCTGAACAGCACCGGTTTGCCAGTGCCCCAGTCCTTGTAGTAGATCGAAGTGCCGTCGCGGGTAACGAGGGTTGTCATGTCGGTAGCTCCTTGAAAGTGGCGAAATGAAGGCGTTGGCTCAGCCGCGCAGCCAGTTGGCGCAGCGGCGGGTTACCCACGGCATGATGTAGAACACCACGGGCAGGATGACGAACAGGTTGACGATCAGATTGCCGCTGATGGCCCCGCCCAGTTGCGGGAAGCGCGCGAACAACGGCGCCAGCAGCAGCGGAACGATCATGGTCATCGGGCAGATCACCAGGTAGGTCAGCAGGGCCTGCTTCCAGCGAGGTGGCTGCGCTGCGCTGGCGCCATGGGTGTGGTCGAGCACCTGGTGCTGCAGGCAGACGGTGACCACTTCGGGTTTGGCGTGGAGTGCGGTGTTCATCGGCGTTCCTTGGGATGAGCTTGCCCGCATCCACTGTGCAACGGCGGACGGGCGGAGGATTGAATGGGTGTGCTGCGCTGGCCGGGCGCCGACTGGCGGCGCCCGCTGCGTGGCTTACTTGTTGGCGTTGAAGGCGTTGTAGCTGGTCATCAGGTTGCGGTAGTCGGGGATGTGGTTGGAGCACAGCGCGGCCAGGCCTTCGATGTCGTTGCGCCAGTCGCGGTGCAGCTCGCACGCCACGCCGAACCAGGTCATCAGCTGCGCGCCGGCACGGCTCATGCGGTCATGGGCGGCGTCACGGGTCATGGCGTTGAACGTACCGGAGGCGTCGGTGACCACGAAGACCTCGAACGCTTCCTCCAGGGCTGCCAGCGCCGGGAAGGCCACGCACACTTCAGTCACTACACCGGCGATGATCAGTTGCTTCTTGCCGGTCGCCTTGACCGCCTTGACGAAGTCTTCGTTGTCCCAGGCGTTGATCTGACCAGGGCGAGCGATGTAAGGGGCGTCCGGGAACAGCGCCTTGAGCTCCGGCACCAGCGGGCCGTTGGGACCTTGCTCGAAACTGGTGGTGAGGATGGTCGGCAGGTTGAAGAACTTGGCCAGGTCCGCCAGGGCCAGGACGTTGTTCTTGAAGGCGTCTGGCTCGATGTCACGGACCAGGGACAGCAGCCCAGCCTGGTGGTCGACCAGCAGCACAGCAGCGTCGTCTTTGTTCAGGCGGTTGTATTTGAATGGGGTCATGGCGGTTGCTCCTAAGGGGTTCGGTATTCAGTGAGTTGGGTGTTTCGCGTTGATGGGAGAAGATTAAAAGCTAACCCTTTGGTGCGGTAGATAGCAATTTTTGGCTTTAGCGTTCCATTTGGCGAACGATGGCATCACCCGGCTTTTGCTCGCCCCATTGCCTGGCCGAGCAACCTGCACTATTACTACGCAAGCCCTCCCCTGCTCTTCCGAGACCATCATGCTGGCGTTCATCCAGTCGTTCCCGTTGTTGCTCGGCACCGCCCTGATCCTGCTCGACCTCATACTCTGGCAACTGATACCGATGCAGCGCCGCGCCTGGCGTATCGGTGCCCGACTGGTGATATTCCTGCTCTTCAGCATGGTCTTGGTGGCAGCCGGTATGAGCCCGCTGCAGCCGCCACCCTGGCCCGACGATGTGCCGCGCAACCTGATGGCCACGGTGTTGGCCATCGGCTGGTGGCTGTTCGGTGCGCGCACCGTGACGGTGGTCTTCGGCCTGCTGCTGGTGGCCCGTGGCAGCCATGGCGGACGCTTGCTGCAAGACGTGTTGGGGGCACTGATCTTTCTGGTGGCCGTCGTCGCTGCGGCAGGCTACGTGTTGCAACTGCCAGTGAAGGGCCTGCTGGCGACTTCCGGGGTGATGGCCATCGTCATCGGTCTGGCGTTGCAAAGCACCCTGGCCGACGTGTTCAGCGGCATCGTGCTCAATACCACGCGGCCCTATCAGATCGGCGATTCGATCGCCATCGACGGCACCGAGGGCAAGGTGCTGGACATCGACTGGCGCGCCACCCGCCTGTTGACGGGCAGTGGCAGCCTGGCGGTGATTCCCAACTCGGTAGCGGCCAAGGCGCGCCTGCTCAACCACAGCCGCCCGCCGGATGTGCACGGTGTTGCGATCAGCGTGGTGGTACCGGCCAAGATCCGCCCCAAGCGCGTATTCGATGCGCTGGAAAAGGCCCTGCAAGGCACCAGCGCTATTCTTGCCACTCCCAAGCCCAAGGTGTCGGTCAAGACCTCGACACTGGAATCGGTGGAGTACGAAGCCAGCGGCTTCATCGCCGACATGGCCGGCAAGACCGATGCCCGTAATCAGCTGTTCGACCTCGCGCACCGCCACCTTGAGGCCAGCGGCGTGATGTGGAACGTCGACCTGGCCACTGCGCCACGCAGCCGCCAGCGTGAAGTGCTGGATGAGGTCAGGGTGTTCCGCTCGCTGAGCGACGAAGAGCGCGATGCCCTGAGCCAGCGCATGACCACCGTGGAGTACTTGGCCGACCAGGTCATCCTCGAGGTCGGCGCGACCTCCGAACATCTGCTGGTGATCGGCAGCGGTGTGGTGTCGGCTTCGGTGCGCGATGGCGACACGTTGCTGGAAGCCGGGCGCATGGGCCCGGGCGAGGTGCTGGGGATCGAGGGCATCATCGATGAAGAGCAGTCGCTGGCGGAATTTCGCACCCTGACCAGCTGCGTGCTGTACCGCATCGAAAAAGCCCAGGTGCAGAGCTGCCTGAAGCAGCGCGGTGAGGTGCAGACGGCATTGACCAAGCTGCAGCATGTCCGGCGCCAGAGCCGCGAGTCGCTGCTGCTGCAAAAGCCGCTTTCAATCAAGAAAGGCGGCTTTCTCAGCTGGCTGCACAGGTGATCCGCTGGCTACAGCACCACTCTCAAGCATTGGCCGGCGTGGTACAGCGAGAACCCCGACTCGTAGAACGCGGTACGCAGTGACGGCGCCCGCACACCGAGCATCGGCGAGAATGGCACCGGCAGGCTACTCGCCTCGCCTTTGAGCAGAAACTCGGCAAATGCCCGGCCTATCACGGTGCCGGTGGTGTTGCCCCGACCGTTGTAACCGGTCACGGCCACCAGCCCCGGCGCTGGCTCGAACAGCCGCATCAGGTGATCGGGGGTAAAGTCGATGCAGCCGGTCCAGTGCATTTCCCATTCGACCGTGCCCAGCTGCGGATAGTAATGGCTCTGGATCCGGTCGGCCCAGCGCCGTATGAACCAGGCCGGCTTGTTGTCGACCCGGCCAAGGCTGCCGAGCAGCAGACGCCCCTGATCGTCGCACCGGATGCTGCTCAGTACGGTGCGGGTGTCCCACGAGCCCTGGCCATGGGGCAGGACCTTGTCAGCGGCGGAACCGTGCAGCGGCTTGGACGCGACCTGGTAGTAATAACCGCGGAAAAACTGCTTCCGCAGGTTGCTCCAATCACCTTCGGTATAGGCCCCAGTGGAGATCACCACCTTGTCGGCGCGTACCGAACCGCGTGCGCTCTTGACCCGCCAGGCATCACCCTCGCGCTCGACGCCTTCGACCGCCGATTGCTGGAACAGCTTGCCGCCCAGGCGCGTCACCGCCGCAGCCAGGCCTTGGGTGTAGGCCATGGGGTTGATGGTGCCGGCACGGCGGTCGAGCAGCGCGGCAGAAATCTTGTCGGTCCCGCAGTACGCCTGGCACTGGGCGCCGGTGAGCAGCTCGACATCGGCACCGCGGCGGCGCCACTGCTGGTGGCGCGCCTGCAGATCGGCGATGCCGCTGGCGTTGTGCGCCATGTGCAGGGTGCCTTTGTGCTGCGCCTGGCAGTCGATGCCCAGGCGTTCGATCATGGCGAACACCTCGGCGGGCGCCTGGCCAAGCACCTGGTTCAAGCGGCTGCCTTGCGCCTGTCCAAGGGTCGCTTCGACATCGTCGGGGCGAATCCAGGTGCCGGCGTTGACCAACCCGACGTTGCGCCCGGAGCCACCATGGCCGACCTTCCAGGCCTCGAGAACGATCACCGACTTGCCCTGTTCAAGCAGGTGAATCGCTGCCGAAAGCCCGGTGATACCACCGCCGATCACGCAGACATCGGCCCTGTGCTCACCGGCCAAGGCTTGGCTGGCGACGCTCGGTTGGCTGACATGTTCCCACAAGCATTGTTGACGCAATTCAGCCATGGCCCGGCTCCGGCAGTGGTAAGGACGCCGCCGGTTGGCGGCTTCGAGCTGCAAGCTGCAAGCGAGCGCGGATCGCATTGAGGCCACGAACTGCTTTCAGCTTGCAGCTTGGCGCTTCAGTCGAAGACGATGCCCTGGGCCAGCGGCAGCTCGCGCGAATAGTTCACGGTGTTGGTCTGGCGCCGCATGTAGCCCTTCCAGGCATCGGAGCCGGATTCACGACCACCGCCGGTTTCCTTCTCGCCGCCGAACGCGCCACCGATCTCGGCGCCACTGGTGCCGATGTTGACGTTGGCGATGCCGCAGTCGCTGCCGGCGGCGCTCTGGAAGCGCTCGGCCTCGCGCAGGTCGGTGGTGAAAATGCACGACGACAGCCCTTGAGGTACCTCGTTGTTCAGGCGCAAGGCCTCTTCGAAGTCGTCATAGGCCAATACATAAAGAATCGGTGCGAAGGTTTCGTGCCGCACCACTTCGCTCTGTGCCGGCATCTCGGCGATGGCGGGCGAAACGTAGTAGGCATTGGGGTATTGTTCGGCCAATTGGCGCTCACCGCCGAACACCTCGCCACCCTCGTCTCGGGCCTTGGCCAGCGCGCCTTGCATGGCGTCGAACGACTGCTTGTCGATCAGCGGGCCGACCAGGTTGTCTTTACGCGGGTCGCCGATGCGCACCTTGGCATAGGCAGCTTTGACCCGCGCCACCACCTCATCCTTGATCGAACGGTGCACGATCAGCCGGCGCAAGGTCGTGCAGCGCTGGCCAGCAGTGCCCACGGCCGAGAACAGAATGCCGCGCACGGCCAGGTCGAGATCGGCGCTCGGGGCAAGAATCATGGCGTTGTTGCCGCCCAGTTCGAGAATGCTGCGGCCAAAGCGCGCCGCCACCCGCGGCCCCACCTCACGGCCCATGCGCGTGCTGCCGGTCGCACTGACCAGGGCCACGCGCGGGTCGTCGACCAGGGCTTCGCCGGCTTCGCGGCCGCCGATCACCAACTGGGCAAGACCTGCCGGGGCATCGCCGAAGGCGGTCAACGCCTTGTCGAACAGGGCCTGGCACGCCAGGGCGGTCAGCGGCGTCTTCTCCGAAGGCTTCCACACCACCGCGTTACCGGCCACCAGCGCCAGGGTGGTGTTCCAGGCCCACACCGCGACCGGGAAATTGAAGGCGCTGATCACCCCGACCACGCCCAGTGGGTGCCAGGTTTCGCGCATGTGGTGGCCAGGGCGCTCGGAGGCGATGGTCAGGCCGTACAACTGCCGTGACAGGCCAACGGCGAAATCGCAGATGTCGATCATCTCCTGCACTTCGCCAAGACCTTCCTGAGTGATCTTGCCCGCTTCGATGGACACCAACTCACCCAGGTCGGCCTTGTGCTCGCGCAGCACTTCGCCGAACAGCCGAACCAGCTCACCGCGGCGCGGTGCCGGCACGCTGCGCCAGCTATCGAAGGCACGGTGGGCCCGCTCGATGGCAGCGGTGGTCTCGGCTTGGCCGAGCAAGTGCACCGAGGCGATCTGGCTGCCGTCGATCGGCGTATGGACAGGGTAGTCGCCCTGGGTGTGGGCCTGGGCGGCAACGCCGAGGCGCTCGAGCAATCCAGCAACCATTCGTGCTTCTCCTACATCGGGTGATAGGGTTCAAAACCGTGGGATCAGTATCAATCCGATCTCAGCTGTGCAACAAACGACCTTTATTCCGCTTATCATTCCGCGAGGTAATGATCAAAGCCGCAGAGACCGCTATGTCCAAACGCCTGGTGCCTTCCATGACCGCCCTGCAGTGCTTCGAAGCTGCAGCCCGTCACTTGAGTTTTACCCGTGCCGCTGAAGAGCTGCACCTGACCCAGAGCGCGGTCAGCAAACAAGTGGCGCAGCTTGAAGAGATGCTGCGCCACCACCTGTTCCTGCGCATTCGCCGCCGCCTGCAACTGACGCCGGCAGGCAGCCTGTACCTGGCAGAGGTCAACAAGATCCTGACTCAGGTCGACATGTCCAGCCGCTACATCCTCACCTATGGCGAGCAGACCGAAATATTGAAGGTAGCCACTCAACCGAGTTTTGGCGTGCGCTGGTTGATTCCGCACCTCAAGGGCTTCGGTAAGCAGCACCCGAACATTCACCTGGATATTCGCAACGAGATGGAACCCTTCGCCTTGCTGCAGGGCTCGGCGGATGTCGTGTTCTTCTACGGCCAGGGCACCTGGCCAGGTGCGACGTGCATCGAGCTGTTCGACGAAGAAGTGGTTCCGGTGTGTGCCCCTGAACGGATGGCCGGGCGCGCGCTGGAAGACGCCAGCGAGCTGGCCGACCTGGTGCTGCTGCAAAGCACCTCGCGTCCAGAGGCCTGGCATGAGTGGTTTCTCGAGCTGGGCCTGCACAGCGTCAGCGCCTACCACGGGCCGCGCTTCGATACCTTCTACATGGCCCTGAGTGCGGCGCAGGCCGGGTGCGGCGTGGCCCTGGTGCCGCGCTACCTGGTGGCCAGGGAGCTGGCCGAAGGCAGTCTGGTGATTGCCTGGGACCACGCGATGCCCAGTACCGGCAAGCACTACCTGGCGTATGCCGAGCATGCGGCGGAGGTGCCCAAGGTCCGGGCGTTGGTGCAATGGATTGGCCAGCAGCTCCAGGCGTGAAGCGGATGCGCTGGGATCGATCACAAATGGAATGACAGCGGCACTTTTTTTCGCTTGTGGGCCACGTGCATTCCCAGCTTTCATGTAACGGTCCGAACCCACCCAGGAAGCTAGCGATGCCCGCCCACGATTTCGTCAGCCCAGACAGCATCCGCGCGCAGTTCTCTGCTGCCATGTCGCTCATGTACAAACAGGAAGTGCCGCTGTACGGCACGTTGCTAGGGCTGGTGAGCGAGATCAATCAACAGATCATGGCCAAGCAGCCCGAAATAGCCGCAGCCTTGCGCTGGACCGGCGAAGTCGAACGTCTTGACCAGGAGCGACATGGCGCCATTCGGGTTGGCAGCGCGGAAGAGCTGGCCACGTTGGCGCGCTTGTTCGCCGTGATGGGCATGCAGCCGGTGGGCTATTACGATCTCAGTTCAGCCGGCGTGCCGGTGCATTCCACCGCGTTTCGCGCCGTGCACGAGCAGTCGCTGCATGTCAGCCCGTTTCGCGTGTTCACCTCGCTGCTGCGCCTGGAATTGATCGATGACCTGCAACTGCGTGAGCTGGCGCGCAGCATCCTGGCTGAGCGCGAGATCTTCACCTCGCGGGCGCTGGCGCTGATGACCCAGGCCGAACGCGACGGCGGGCTCAGGGCGGACGATGCGCAAGCGTTCGTGCAAGAGGCGCTGCATACCTTCCGCTGGCACCGCGACGCCACGGTGAGCGCCGAACAATACCGACGACTGCATGACCAGCATCGGCTGATCGCCGATGTCGTGGCGTTCCGCGGCCCGCATATCAACCACCTGACGCCGCGCACCCTGGACATCGATGCGATCCAGGCCGGGATGCCAGCCAAGGGCATAACGCCCAAGGCGGTGATCGAAGGCCCGCCGGCCCGCCGCCACCCGATTCTGCTGCGCCAGACCAGCTTCAAGGCGCTGCAGGAAGCGGTCGCGTTCAGCGATGCCCAGGGCAGTCACACTGCCCGCTTCGGCGAAATCGAACAGCGTGGCGCAGCCCTGACGCCCAAGGGCCGCGCGCTCTATGACCGGTTGCTGGAGGCCGCTCGCGCAGCATCAGGCGGCTCACCGAGCGAAGCCACCGCTGAGCGCTACATGACGCTGCTGCAACAAAGCTTTGCTGAATTTCCGGATGACCTGGCGCAGATGCGCGAGCAGGGGCTGGCCTATTTCCGCTACTTTGCCACCGACAAGGGCCTGGCCGAGCGGGCGCAGGCTGGGCGGCCTCAGACCCTGGAAGGCCTGATCGGCGCAGGCCACGTGCACTTCGAGGCGCTGGTCTACGAAGACTTCCTGCCGGTCAGCGCGGCAGGGATCTTCCAGTCCAACCTGGGTGATGACGGGCAGACGCAGTACGGCAGTAACGCCAATCGCGAAGCCTTCGAGGCGGCCTTGGGCATGCAGGTGCAAGACGAGCTGACGCTCTATGCGCAGACCGAGCGACGTTCGCTGCAGGCCTGTGCCCAGGCGCTGAACCTGGGGTCGCTTTAACGGGCGCGCCCCAGGCTCTCAGCGCTGCCAGCCAGCCCGCTCAGCGAAAGCGGTCCACTTCCTGACGCAGTTGCGCGGCCAGGCCTTCCAGTTCCTTGGCGGTGAAGGCCAGTTCATTGGCCACATCACGCTGCTCGGTGTTGGCCTGGGCAATGCTTTGCAGGTTGCGGCTGAGCACCGTCGCCGTGCTGCTCTGCTCCTGGGTGGCGGTGCTGATCACCGTGAACTGCTCACCGGCCATGCGGCTCTGCTCATCGATGCGTGCCAGCGCCTGGGCGACTTTATCGTTGCGCTGCAAGCCTTCCTGCATGAGCTGGTTGCCCTGCTCCAGGGTGGTGATGGCGTGCCCGGTCTGCTGCTGGATGCTGGTGATCATCCCGGAGATTTCATCGGTGGCCTGGCGCGTGCGCGCCGCCAACCCACGCACCTCATCGGCGACCACGGCAAACCCCCGGCCTTGCTCGCCGGCACGCGCGGCTTCGATGGCTGCGTTCAGCGCCAGCAAGTTGGTCTGCTCGGCAATGGCGGTGATCACGCTGATGATGCCGCCAATTTCCTGCGAGCGCGCGCCGAGGCTATCCATCACGGTCGCGGTGCCACCCAGCGCCTCGGCGATCTGGCGCAGCGAGCTGGACGCTTCATCCATGGCGCCGCGACCAATGCGCGTCTGCTGGGCGTTGTCACGAGCCATACGCTCGGTGCCGGCCATGTTGTCGGCAATGTTCATCGAGGTGGCGCTGAATTCTTCCACCGCACCGGCCATGCTGGTGATCTCCCCAGACTGTTGCTCCATGCCTTCGCAGGCACCTGCAGACAACCCGGACAACGAGCGGGCACGGCTGCTGACCTGCTCGGAGGCGCTGCGGATGTGCGCAACCATGGTCGCCAGCGCCTCGCCCATCTGGTTGAAGCTGCGCGCCAGCTGGCCGATCTCGTCGTGGCTGGTGACGTTCAGCCGCGCATTCAGATCACCCGCACCCAACGCCTCGGCCTGGCGCACCAGGTCATCCAGCGGGCGCAGCTTGCGCCGCAGCAGCCAGAGCGTGGCGGCCACCGCCAGGAGCATGGCCAACAGGCTGCCGATGGCCAGGCGCAGGCCAACGCTCCAGGTCACTTGGCGAATCTCGGCCTTGGGCATGCTGGCAACCACCGTCCACGGCCCCTCGGCGAACGGCGCGCTGGCACTGAACAGGTCCTGGTCGGCATTGGCTGGCGGCACCAACCACTGGCCCTGCTGGTCCTGAATCGCCAGCGAGCCGGTTTCACCGATGCGAAAGCGCTTGAGGTTGCTGAACTGGGCGTTCTGCGCGTCGGTGTAGTCGAAGCCCACGAACAGCACCGCGATGACCCGTCCACCGGCATCGCTGACCGGCACATAGCGGGTCATGTAGTTGCGCTCGAAGAGCACGGCGCGGCCCACATACATTTGCCCGGCCAGCAACTTGGCGTAGGCCGGGTGCTGGCGGTCGAGCTGGGTGCCGATGGCGCGGGTGCCGTCCTGCTTCTTCAGATTGGTGCTGATGCGCACGAAATCATCGCCGCTGCGCACGAACAGGGTCGCGATGCCGGCGGTCATCTGCTGGAATTCGTCGACCACCTGGAAGTCGTTGTTCAGCAGGCGCTCGCCCAGGTACAAGGCCGGAGTGACCACGCCTGCGACCTCGGCGCTCTCGCCAGGGTGCAGCGACAGCCCCGAAGCGAAGCGGCGTTCGAACAGCCCGCTCAGGCGCTGGGTGTTGTCCTTGAGCGATCCATGAAAGGTGTCGAGCTGATCGGCCAACAGGCGCGCTTCGCTGGCCAGGTGGGCCTGGCGCGTGGCGAGGTTGGCGTCGTCCAGCGAACGCAGGGCGAACAGGGTACTGCCGGAAATCACCAACGCCAGCACGATGGCGAGGGCGATACCGAGCTGGGAGGCAATCCGGGCACGCGGTTGAGACATGAAAAAGCTCCTGGCAAGAGGCCGGGATCATCCTGATCACGCAGACCATCCGCTCGTTATCGAGGGGAGTACGCGTCCTCTTCCGGGACGCTGGTGCCAGTAGATCGGCGTCGCGGGCGAATACTTGAGTGTCGGGCCGGGATATTCGCAAACGTTTTCTCAGGCCAAGCCGCTGCTCAGAGGGCACGGAGGATCTCCACCTCCGGCAGGTCCACCGCCGCCGCTTCGTCCTGCAAGAACCGGCTCAAACGGCGCAAGCGCTCGCCACCTGGCCGCGTGCGCGGCCATACCAGGTAGTAGTCCATGCCGCTGGGCACCGCCGTCGGCCAGGGCAAGCTCAGGCGACCCTGGGCCACGTCCTCGGCGACCATCAGCAGGTCGCCCATGGAAATGCCGTAGCCCCGCGCTGCCGCGATCATGCCCAGTTCCAAGGTATCGAACACCTGCCCGCCCTTGAGCGAAACCTTATCTGCCAGGCCCATGCGCTGCAGCCATTCGCGCCAGTCGCGTTTGTCTGGGGTGGGGTGCAGCAATTCGACCGCCGCCAGGCGGCGTTCGTCCCATGGCCCCTGCCCCAGCAGATCCGGCGCGCCCACCGGAATGAGCAACTCGGCAAACAGACGACGGACCTCCCACTCGGCCGGGAACACCCCGTCGCTGAGCAACACCGCGCAATCGAACGGTTCCTGGTTGAAGTCGACATGGTCGACGTCCATCCAGGCGCTGGTCAGTTGCACTTCGTTTCCCGGTTGCAGATGACGAAAGCGGCTTAACCGTGCCAGCAGCCAGCGCATGGTCAGGGTCGAGGGCGCCTTCATGCGCAGGATATCGTCCTCGCCGCGCAAGGTATCGCAGGCCCGCTCGAGGGCAGCGAACCCTTCGCGCACGCCGGGCAGCAGCATCCGCGCCGCCTCGGTCAGCTGCAAGCTGCGACCGCTGCGCACGAACAGGCGGCAGGCGAAGTGATCTTCCAGGGTACGGATATGCCGGCTTACCGCACTCTGGGTGATCGACAGTTCAGCCCCGGCACGGGTGAACGAACTCAGCCGCGCAGCGGCTTCGAATGCGCGCAACGCATACAAGGGCGGCAGTTGACGAGACATGGGTACCTGCTGATCGAAGCAAGGGGGCGTGCGATGGATTTTTAGGCATGAGTTGAACTCATGGCAAGCATCGCTTTTATCCTTTTGTATAAACCTGACCAAAGCCTCAGAATCGTCGCTCGCTCATCCGAATCAGGAAAGGACCACCCTCATGCATGTCGCGCCGACTACCGAACTCAAGGCTCTGCTGCGCCTGGCCGGGCCGCTGGTCGCCTCGCAGTTGGCGCACATGCTGATGGTGCTTACCGACACCCTGATGATGGCGCGTATCAGCCCCCAGGCCCTGGCTGGCGGCGGGTTGGGCGCAGCGAGCTATTCGTTCGTGTCGATCTTCTGCCTGGGCGTGATCGCCGCGGTGGGCACGCTGGTGGCGATTCGCAAAGGCGCCAACGACATCGAAGGCGCCACGCGCCTGGCGCAGAACGGCTTGTGGCTGGCTTGGGGCCTGGCGCTGGTGGCCGGGCTGGCACTGTGGAACCTCAAGCCGGTATTGCTGCTGTTTGGCCAGCAACCGCAGAACGTCGAGGCGGCGGCTGAGTTTCTCACCCTGCTGCCGCTGGCCCTGCCCGGTTATCTGACGTTCATGGCCCTGCGCGGCTTCACCAGCGCCCTGGGCCGCTCGACGCCGGTGATGGTCATCAGCCTGGTCGGCACGGTGCTCAACTATTTGCTCAACGTCGCGCTGATCGAAGGCATGTTCGGCTTGCCCAAGCTGGGCCTGATGGGTATCGGCCTGGTCACCGCCGTGGTCTCGATGGGCATGGCGATCGCTTTGGCGCTGTATATCCGCTGGCACCACGCCTACGCCGACTACCCGCTGCGCAAGGGCCTGGCGCGTCCAAGCCTGCCGGCGCTGCGCGAGCTGTGGCGACTCGGCCTGCCGATTGGCGGTACCTACATGGTCGAAGTCGGGCTGTTCGCCTTCGCTGCGCTGTGCATGGGCGTGTTGGGTAGCACGGAACTGGCGGCGCACCAGATCGCCCTGCAGATCGTGTCCACCGCCTTCATGGTGCCGACCGGGCTGTCCTATGCGGTGACCATGCGGGTCGGCCTGTACTACGGGGCGGGCAACCTGCTGGCCGCGCGCAGCGCCGGGCGGATGGGCATCGGCTTCGGCGCGATGATCATGTTCGCCTTCGCCGCGTTGTTCTGGCTGCTGCCCGAGGCCCTGGTGGGGCTGTTCATCGACCGCAGCGATCCGGCGTTCTCGGCCATCTTCCAACTGGCGGTGCAGTTGCTGATGGTAGCGGCCTGGTTCGAGCTGTTCGATGGCGTGCAAACCATCGCCATGGGCTCGATTCGCGGCCTCAAGGACGCCAAGATCACCTTCCTCATCGGCCTGTGCTGCTACTGGCTGGTGGGCGCGCCCAGTGCCTGGCTGCTGACCTTCACCTTCGGTGGCGGCGCCGTTGGCGTGTGGTGGGGCCTGGCCTTGGGCCTGGCCTGCGCGGCGGTAGCCCTGACCACCGCATTCGAGTGGCGGATGAAGCGGTTGCTGGCCAGGGCCAGGGATGGCGCCAGCCTGGCCGGTGTGCGCGGCTGACGCCGCGCCTGCAAAACCCTCGCTGGTAGGCGCGATGGGCGCTAGAGGATTGCGAGCTGGCGCTCGGTGGTGTGCAGCAGGTACTCCATCAGCTCGTCCACCGGCAACGGCCTGCTGACCAGAAAGCCCTGCACCTGGTCGCAGCCAAAGCCACGTAACAGGGCCAGCTGCTCAGCGCTTTCCACGCCCTCGGCCACCACCTCCAGGTTGAGGTTATGCGCCAGGTTGATCATCGCGTGGACCAGCTTGCGGTTCTCTTCGCGCACCTCCATCTCGGCGACGAAACTGCGATCGACCTTGAGCAACGTGATCGGCAGGCTGTTCAGGTGCACGAACGAAGAGAAACCGGTGCCGAAGTCGTCCAGTGAGAAGCGCACACCCAGGCGGCCCAGCGCATCCATGGTCTGGCGCACCAACTCATTGCGGCGCATGACCGCGGTTTCGGTCAATTCGAACTCCAGCCAGCGCGCATCGACCCCATGCTCGATGATCAAGCGGCTCAACGTGGCCAACAACTGGCTGTCCTGAAACTGCCTGAAGCTCAGGTTCACCGCCATGTGCAACGGCGCCAGCCCACGCTCGCGCAGCGCCTGCATGTCACGCAGCGCCCGCGAAATCACCCAGTAGCCCAATGGCACGATCAGCCCGCTCTGCTCGGCCAACGGCACGAATTCGCTCGGTGGCAGCAAGCCACGTTCGGCATGCCGCCAGCGCACCAGAGCCTCGAGCCCGACGATGCGGCCGTCGGCAAGGTTGAGCCGTGGTTGGTAGTGCAGTTCCAGCTCGTCGCGGCGCAGGGCCCGGCGCAATTCGCTTTCCAGGTCGGCCAGGCTGCGCGCGTTACGGTTGATGCGTTCGTTGAACACGTGATAAGTGCAGCCCTGGCTGGCCTTGGCCTGGCGCATGGCAATGTGCGCATGCCACATCAGCGGATCGGCGCCACTCTGCGCACGGGCATGGGCCAGGCCCAGGCTGCAGCCGAGCAACAGGCTCTCGCCGTCGATCCAGTAGGGCTCGGCCAAGGCCTCGACGATGCGCTCGGCGATCCATTCGGCGCGGTTGGGGTCGCGCCGGGTATCGATGAGCAAGGCGAACTCGTCGCTGCCCAGGCGCGCCAGCTGGTCACCGGCCTCCAGCTGCTGCTTCAGGCGTGACACCACCTTGAGGATCAGGCGGTCGCCGCACTGATGGCCCAGGGCATCGTTGACGTGGCGAAAGTTGTCCAGGTCCAGGTGTCCGAGGGCCACCCCGCGGCCTTCGTGCTCGGCCAGACGGGTGGTCAGCAAGGCCTGAAAGCCCTGGCGATTGGCGATGCCGGTCAACGGATCCTGTTCGGCCAGGCGCTGCAGGGTCGCCACCAATACGCCGCGCTCACGCACGTGGCGCAGCGAGCGGCGCAGGGCATCGGTGTTGAGTTGGTCGCCTACCAGCCAGTCGCTCACCCCGGTGGGTGCGGACGCCGGCTCATGCTCCAGCAGCAAGATGGTCGGCAGCTCGCAGCGCCCAGGCGCCGGCTGCAAGGCCGGCGTGGCCAGGACCACGGCCTGGCGATCAGTGCTGAACAAGGTATCGACCGCTGCCCAGTTCGGCGCCGTCAGCAACACGGCGGCGCCATCGAGCGGTAGCAGGCAGTCGCGGAGCAAGGCAACCCAATGCGGCTCATCGGCCAGCAGCAGCAAACGCAGAGGTTCGGCGGGCGTGGACAAGCGGGCTCCTTAGGACTCGAAAGGTGAAGCGGAGAAAGTCGGATATGCTACTGCATAAATGAAAATGATTTTCACTTTTATACACATCCTTGTCGCAATACCACCCGTCGCATTTTGACGTGCATCCTGCGCGAAACTCCGACGCCGAGCAATTACGATTTTTCCGGTGAATGCCATTAGTCTGACTAATGATGATCGCTACACAAAAGTCTGACCCAAACGTCAGACGGTCGCGCCACAAGCCGCCCATGCCTGTTAGAATGCGCGGCTATTTTCTGGCGACCCCCGGTTTCTAGCATGTCCCGACTCAATCCCCGGCAACAGGAAGCCCGTGACTACGTCGGCGGCCCTCTATTGGTGCTCGCCGGTGCCGGCTCGGGCAAAACCAGCGTGATCACGCGCAAGATTGCCCACCTCATCCAGAACTGTGGCATCCGCGCCCAGTACATCGTGGCGATGACCTTCACCAACAAGGCCGCCCGCGAGATGAAGGAACGGGTCGCCACCCTGCTGCGCCCGGGGGAAGGCCGTGGCCTGACGGTGTGCACCTTTCACAACCTTGGCCTGAACATCATCCGCAAGGAACACCAGCGCCTGGGCTACAAACCAGGCTTCTCGATTTTCGATGAGTCCGACATCAAGGCGTTGCTGTCGGACATCATGCAAAAGGAATACTCCGGCGACGACGGCATCGACGAGATCAAGAACATGATCGGTGCCTGGAAAAACGACCTGATCCTGCCCACCGAGGCCCTGGAAAAGGCGCGCAACCCGCGCGAGCAGACTGCCGCCATCGTCTACACCCACTATCAGCGCACGCTCAAGGCATTCAACGCGGTCGACTTCGACGACCTCATCCTGCTGCCGGTCAAGCTGTTCCAGGAGCACCCAGACGTGCTCGAACGCTGGCAGAACCGTGTGCGCTACTTGCTGGTAGACGAGTACCAGGACACCAACGCCAGTCAGTACCTGCTGGTGAAAATGCTCATCGGCATGCGCAACCAGTTCACCGTGGTCGGCGATGACGACCAGTCGATCTACGCCTGGCGCGGCGCCCGCCCGGAAAACCTGATGCTGCTCAAGGAGGACTACCCTTCCTTGAAGATCGTCATGCTCGAGCAGAACTACCGCTCCACCAGCCGCATCCTGCGCTGCGCCAACGTGCTCATCGCCAACAACCCGCATGCCTTCGAAAAGCAGTTGTGGAGCGAGATGGGCGTGGGCGACGAGATCCGCGTGATCCGCTGCAAGAACGAAGATGCCGAGGCCGAACGCGTGGCCATGGAAATCCTCACCTTGCACCTGCGCACCGACCGCCCGTACAGCGATTTCGCCATCCTGTACCGCGGCAACTACCAGGCCAAGCTCATCGAACTGAAGCTGCAGCACCACCAGGTGCCCTATCGCCTATCCGGCGGCAACAGCTTCTTCGGTCGCCAGGAGGTCAAGGACCTGATGGCCTACCTGCGCCTGCTGGTCAACCCCGATGACGACAACGCCTATCTGCGGGTAATCAACGTACCGCGTCGGGAGATCGGCTCGACGACCCTGGAAAAGCTCGGTAACTACGCCACCGAACGCGGCGTCTCGATGTACGCCGCCAGTGAAGAACTGGGCCTGGGCGAGCACCTGGACGCGCGCTACACAGAACGCCTGCAGCGCTTCAAGCACTGGCTCGATGGCGTGCGCCACAAGGTCGCCCTGGAAGATCCGATCGCCGCGCTGCACGAAATGATCCGCGACATCGACTACGAAAACTGGATCCGCCAGCAAACCGCCAGCGACAAGGCTGCGGAGTTTCGGATCAGCAACGTGTGGTTCCTGGTCGAAGCGCTGAAGAACACCCTCGAGAAGGACGAAGAGGGCGACATGACCATCGAGGATGCCATCGGCAAGCTGGTCTTGCGTGACATGCTCGAGCGTCAGCAGGAAGAGGAAGAGAACGCCGAAGGCGTGCAGATGATGACCCTGCATGCCTCCAAGGGCCTGGAATTCCCTTACGTGTTCATCATGGGCATGGAGGAAGAAATCCTTCCCCACCGCTCCAGCATCGAGGCCGACACCATCGAGGAAGAACGCCGCCTGGCCTACGTGGGCATCACCCGCGCACGCCAGACCCTGGCCTTCACGTTCGCCGCCAAGCGTAAGCAGTACGGCGAGATCATCGATTGCACGCCCAGCCGCTTCCTCGACGAACTACCGCCCGACGACCTGGCCTGGGAAGGCCTGGACGATGCGCCAGTGGAGGTAAAGGCCGCACGCGGCAACAACGCCCTGGCCGATATCCGGGCAATGCTCAAACGCTGATCAACCATTACTCTTAAACTCTGCCGCGTTTTGCGGCCACCTTTGTTTCATCGAGGAAACCACAGTGCAAGCACTGCATCAGAAGATTCGCGAAGAAGGCATCGTGCTTTCCGATCAGGTTCTCAAAGTCGACGCGTTTCTCAATCACCAGATCGACCCGGCGCTGATGCAGCTGATCGGTGACGAGTTCGCCCGCCTGTTCGCCGATGCCGGCGTGACCAAGATCGTCACCATCGAAGCGTCGGGCATCGCCCCGGCGGTGATGACCGGCCTGAAGCTGGGCGTCCCGGTGATCTTCGCGCGCAAGCACCAGTCGCTGACCCTGACCGAGAACCTGCTGACCGCTTCGGTCTACTCGTTCACCAAGCAGACTGAAAACACCGTGGCCATTTCGCCGCGCCACCTCAACAGCAGCGACCGCGTGCTGGTGATCGACGACTTCCTGGCCAACGGCAAGGCCTCCCAGGCGCTGATTTCGATCATCAAGCAGGCCGGCGCCACCGTGGCCGGCTTGGGTATCGTGATCGAGAAGTCGTTCCAGGGTGGGCGTGCCGAACTCGACAGCCAAGGCTACCGCGTCGAGTCGCTGGCCCGGGTCAAGTCGCTGGAAGGCGGCGTGGTCAGCTTCATCGAGTGATTGTACCTGGGGCCGCATCGCGGCCCCGGTAATCGCTCAGGTCGCTGCCAAACCTGCCAGCAGCAGCCGCTGATACAGCTCCTCTTTCAAGCCCTGCGGCTGCTCCAGTTGCATGCGCGCCAGATGCGCTTCGTAGCCTTGCGGCCCAGGTGCTTCGAGCGTCGCCTTGCCCAACTCCAAGGCTTCGCTGAGCTTGAATTTGCCCTTGAGCCAGTTCAACGCACGCAGCAAGTGCTGCTCTTCGCTGGTGAAGTCGGTACCCAGCGGGTACTCCGGGAACAGTTGCGCATGTCGCGCCTTGAGTGCCTCCAGGCGCGCTGGCGTGTTATCGGCAAACCGCGCATCGAGCACGAAGTCCTTGGCCAGCTTGCCGGCTTGCCTGGCTTGCTCGATCAGCGCTTGCTGAAAGCGTGAATCGCTCACCGCCAGCAAGCGAGCGATCACTTCGCTGTCGGTCTGGCCACGCAGGTCCGCAATGCCGTACTCGGTCACCACAATGTCGCGCAGGTGTCGGGGAATGGTGCAGTGGCCATAGTTCCAGAACAGGTTCGATGTCACCTCGCCCGCCGCCTCACGCCAGCTGCGCAGCAGCAGGATCGAGCGCCCGCCATGCAGCGCGTGGCCTTGCGCGACGAAGTTGTATTGCCCGCCTACCCCGCTCAGCACGCGCCCATCTTCCAACTGGTCGGCCACCCCGGCGCCCAGCAAAGTCATGCCGAACACCGTATTGAGAAAGCGCGCATCGCGGCGCTGACGACGCTTGAGCGGTTCGTCGCCGTACAGCTCGTTGATGAAACCGATGCCGGTCATGGCGAAGCGGCTGCGCTGCTCCAGGGTCATGTCCTGCAAGCGCTGATAGAACGCCTGGGGACCGAGGAAGAAGCCGCCATGTACCAAGACCCCAGATTCGTCTGCCGGACGCCGCACCACGCCGGCCTCGGCCAGCGCCAGCAGGCCGTTGACGAACATCTCGCTGCAGCCGTACAGGCCTTCGGCAAAGGGCGCTTGGCCGCCCTCGCGGTCGATCAGCGCCTGCCAGGGTGAGGTGTCGAGCTCGGCGAGCACGGCGCGATAGCCGGGGTTGTCGGCGTGGCGCGCCAGCAGCGCCGATGCCACGGCATCGCCCATGGCACCGATGCCGATCTGCAATGTGCCACCGTCACGTACCAAGGTGCTGGCGTGCAGGCCGATGCAATGGTCCTGGGTGGTGACGGGCATGTTGGGGGTAGAGAACAACCGGCGTTGCTCGGCTTCGTCGATCAACAGGTCGAAGGCGTCCATCGGCAGTTCGGCGTCGCCGGGCATGTACGGCAGTTCGGCATGCACCTGGCCGAGCATGAGGATGGTTTCACCGGCGGCGCGGCGCTCGGCGATCATCGGTTGCAGGTCCAGGGTGATGTCCGGATTACAGGCCAGGCTCAGGTGCACCGGACGCTCAGGCGTAGCGGCGACCAGTTGGGCGATCAGGTTCAGGCCCTTGGCATTGATGTCACGGGCAGCATGACTGTAGTTGCTGCTTATGTAGTCCTGCTGGGCCGTGCTGCTGTGCAGCAAGCTGCCGGGCTGCATGAAGAACTGCTGCACGCGGATATTCGGCGGCAGGTTATCGTTGCGCAGGTCGGCCAGGTAGCTGAGTTCTTCGTAGTCAGCGAACACCCGTTCGACGAAAGGCTCGAGAAACCGCCGCTGCAGGCCATCGCCCAACGGCGGGCGCCCCAGGGACAACGCCGTGTAGATCGTCAGCTGACGCTGCGGCAACGCTCGGACCCTGGCGTACAACGCGTTGACGAACGCATTGGGTTTGCCCAAGCCCAGCGGCAGGCCCATGTGGATATGATCCGGCAGGCGCGCCAGGACTTGCTCGACGGCATGGTCGATGGAACAGAGGTGCATCAGGGCCTCCTGAGTCGTCCTTGGGTTCAGGAGGTTGGACCGGGTGTCGGCGCGATGGTTGCCTAGCCAGGGTTCGCGCGAAGACGCATGCGCCAGTACCTGCGCAATGGACAGATGAACAAAGCCCGCCATCGACGGCGGGCTTGTGGACACGCTTCAGGCGCTCAAAGGCCGGACATCTTCTTGATCGCTGCCTTGAGGTCATCATCCGAGCAATCTGCGCAGGTGCCCTTCGGCGGCATGGCGTTCACCCCGGTAATGGCCTTGGCCAGGATGCCATCCAAGCCACCTTGATGGTCGGCGCGTTCTTTCCAGGCTGCGGTATCGCCGATCTTCGGCGCGCCCAGCAACCCGTTGGCGTGGCAGGCGGTGCAATGCTTGGCGATCACATCGTCCGGGCTCTTGGCCGCGCCGCCGCCCGCTGCGACAGCCACATCCATGCCCTGGCATGCCTGGCCTTGCACACAGACTTGGCCAACTGGCTCGAGGCGCTTGGCGATGTCGTCGTTGGTCGCTGCGGTTGCGCTCATTGCCCAAAGGGCGAAAACGGCTGCTGGTGCGGCCAGCATTTTTTTGATTTGGTTCACGCGAACACCCTCATGGTGGCTAAACATGCCCGCGGCCACGGTAATGCGAGCGTTGCAAAGTATAGCGGCAAGCCGATGCGCGTGAAACGACCCTACTCGGCAAAGGGGTATTGCAAGAGCAATGCAATGCGCTGGATCAAAAATTCGATGGGGTAGCGGCGCTGATCAAGCGTGCTGGTGTATCGAAAGGGTTGCGAAAGCGGTGTGGGCGGCTGCTTTCGAAGTAGTAACTGTCGCCGGCCTCAAGGATGAACAACTCATTGCCTACCACCAGTTCCAGCTTGCCCTCGAGCAGGATGCCGGTTTCCTCACCATCGTGGGTAAGCATTTCGGCGCCGGTGTCGGCCCCTGGCGGATAGACCTCGGTCAGAAAGGCGATGGCGCGATTGGGATGCGACTTGCCGACCAGCTTCATGGTCACCGCGCCGTCGGAGATGTCGATCAGTTCGTCAGCCTTGTAGACGATCTGCGTGGGGCTTTGCGCTTCCAGTTCGACGGAAAAGAACTCCACCATCGACATGGGGATGCCGCTGAGCACCTTGCGCAGCGAGCTGATCGAGGGGCTGACGCTGTTCTTCTCGATCATCGAGATGGTGCTGTTGGTCACCCCTGCTCGCTTGGCGAGTTCACGCTGGGACAGGCCCTTGAGCTTGCGGATGGCTTGCAGTCGTTCGCCGACGTCCAAAGCTGGAGCCTCCTGAAACGGTGTGATGGCGGGGTGCATGTGAACGATATCATGGCAATGCCGTTCAGTATTTACAACACACCGCCCGCACTTGGCCGCTTCGAAGGCTTATTCGCCGTAGTACTCCAGCGGCACCCGCTTGAGGTTGCAGAAGATCTCATAGGGAATCGTCTGCGCCTGCATGGCCACGTCACTGGCCAGCACCTGCTTGCCCCATAGCTCGACCGGACTCCCGACATCCGCCTGGGGTACGTCGGTGAGGTCGATGCACAGCATGTCCATCGAAACCCGGCCGATCAATTGCGTACGCTGGCCGGCGACGAGCACCGGCGTGCCGCTGGGCGCATGCCGTGGGTAGCCGTCGGCGTAGCCCATGGCTACCACGCCGACCCGCGTCGGCCGCTGGCTGTGGAACTTCGCCCCATAACCTACCGGCTCCCCGGCCGGCAGCTCACGCACGCTGATCACCCGTGATTGCAGGGTCATCACCGGCTGCAGGCGAGCCGCTTGGGCCTGATCCTGCTCGAACGGCGTGGCGCCGTAGAGCATGATGCCTGGACGCACCCAATCGCTGGGCGCCTGTGGCCAGGCCAACACGCCGGGTGAGTTGCGCAGACTGCACTCGGCGGCCAGCCCCTCGCGAGCGGCATTGAACACGGCAATCTGCTGCGCGGTGGCGTCGGCCTGCGGCTCGTCGGCACGGGCGAAATGGCTCATCAGCACGATGCGCGCGACCTTGCCGCTTGCCAGCAGGCGCTGATACGCCGCTTGGTAGTCCTTGGGGTGCAGCCCAACCCGGTGCATGCCACTGTCGAGCTTGAGCCAGATGCTCAGCGGTTTGTGCACATGGGTGTGCTCGATGGCTTCGAGTTGCCACAGCGAATGCACCACGCACCACACGTCATGCTCGGCGATCAGCGCCAGCTCGCTGGCCTCGAAGAAACCTTCCAGCAGCAACACCGGCGCTTTGATGCCAGCGGCCCGCAGCTCCAGGGCTTCCTCGATACAGGCCACGGCAAAACCGTCGGCCTCGGCCTCCAGGGCCAGGGCGCAACGCACGGCGCCGTGGCCGTAGGCGTCGGCCTTGATCACGGCCAGGGCTTTGGCGCCGGACAGTTCGCGGGCCAGGTGGTAGTTGTGACGAAGGGCTTGCAGGTCGATCAGGGCGCGGGCGGGACGCATGGCGGCTGCCTTATGGTGATTCGGATGTTGAAAACGGTGTCGGATGCTTCGCGGGCAAGCCGGCTCTAGCACGTACTGCGCAGCCTTGCGACCTGCAGTGTGCATGTATGAGCCCACTTGCCCGCAACAAAATCGCGACCAACCTCTTACTGCTGATGAGCCGGCGCGCTTTCGGCGTGTTTGGCGACGTCAGCGCTGCTGCCATAGCGCGAAATGTCCAGGCCTTCAGCACTGATCTGCGGCTTGCGGCGTGCGATCAAGTCAGCCAAAAGGCGTCCGGAGCCGCAGGCCATGGTCCAGCCCAGCGTGCCGTGGCCTGTGTTGAGGAACAGGTTGCGCAACGCAGTGGCACCGACGATTGGCGTACCGTCCGGGGTGGCTGGGCGCAGACCGGTCCAGAAGCTGGCCTGGCTCAAATCACCGCCGCGAGGATAAAGGTCGTTGACGATCATCTCCAGCGTTTCGCGCCGACGCGGATTCAGTGACAGGTCGAACCCTGCGATTTCAGCCATGCCGCCAACGCGAATGCGGTTGTCGAAGCGGGTGATCGCGACCTTGTAGGTCTCATCGAGGATGGTCGAGGTCGGCGCCATGCCGGCATTGGTGATCGGCACGGTCAACGAGTAACCCTTGAGCGGATACACCGGCGCCTTGATGCCCAACGGCTTGAGAAGCTGCGGCGAATAGCTGCCCAACGCCAATACGTAACGGTCGGCGGTCTCAAGCTTGCCGTCGATCCACACGCCGTTGATGCGATCGCCAGCACGATCCAGGCGCTGGATATCCTGACCGAAGCGGAACTCCACGCCCAGCTTGACCGCCATTTCCGCCAGCTTGGTGGTGAACAGCTGGCAATCGCCGGTCTGGTCGTTGGGCAAGCGCAAGGCGCCGGCCAGAATGTCCTTGACCCCCGCCAACGCGGGTTCGACCCGCGCGATGCCGTCGCGGTCGAGCAATTCGTAGGGCACCCCGGACTGCTCGAGTACGGCGATATCCTTGGCCGCGGCATCGACCTGAGCCTGGGTGCGGAACAGCTGGGTGGTACCGAGGCTGCGGTTTTCGTAGGCAATGCCGGTTTCGGCGCGCAGCTCGTCAAGGCAGTCGCGGCTGTACTCGGACAGCCGCACCATGCGCTCCTTGTTCACCGCATAACGATTGGCTGTGCAGTTGCGCAGCATCTGCGCCATCCACAAATACTGGTCGACGTCGCCGGTCAGCTTGATCGCCAGGGGCGCATGTCGCTCGAGCAGCCACTTGATCGCCTTGAGCGGCACGCCTGGGGCGGCCCAGGGCGAGGCATAGCCGGGCGAGATCTGGCCGGCGTTGGCAAAGCTGGTTTCCCTGGCCACTGCCGGTTGGCGGTCGACCACGGTCACCTCAAAGCCTTGCCGGGCCAGATAATAGGCACTGGCGGTACCGATCACACCGCTACCTAGTACCAAAACTCGCATCGTTCATCCCTCGCACGCGGCGCACCGCTATTTTGTTGATATGGCATGGATGGGCGCAGTATATGAAGCCAAGGCCAGTGCTATTCACTATATAAAAGCCTATTATTGGCGAGAATTCTCGGCAATAACGCCTTTCACGGAGGGGCATCCCCTATGAGAACCCAGCATCAGAGCAAGCGTGAACTGGACAAGATCGACCGCAATATCCTGCGCATTCTGCAGAATGACGGGCGCATTTCCTTCACCGAGCTGGGCGAGAAAGTCGGGCTCTCCACCACCCCCTGTACGGAACGGGTACGTCGCCTGGAGCGCGAAGGGATCATCATGGGCTACAACGCCCGCCTCAATCCTCAACACTTGAAGGGCAGTCTGCTGGTGTTTGTGGAGATCAGCCTGGATTACAAGTCTGGTGACACGTTTGAAGAGTTTCGCCGTGCAGTGCTGAAACTGCCGCACGTGCTCGAGTGCCACTTGGTGTCCGGCGACTTCGACTATCTGGTGAAGGCGCGGATTTCCGAGATGGCCTCTTATCGCAAGCTGCTTGGCGACATCCTGCTCAAGCTGCCGCATGTGCGCGAGTCGAAAAGCTACATCGTGATGGAAGAGGTCAAGGAAAGCCTCTGCCTGCCTATTCCCGACTGACGCTAGACCAGCACCTGACGGGTGCTGGCAATGTAGTTGTGGACCAACTGCTCGGCTTGCGGATCGAGCATCGGGCTTGGCCCGCGGCCACGCGGGCAGGCCATGCGTGGCGTGGTGCCGAACAACCGGCAGATCAGCGGCCGCTCTGCATACACGGTGCAGCCGTCGGGCCCAAGGTGGACGCAATCCAGGCGCTCGAGCGCCGCGTCCTGCTCGGCCTGGGACTTGCGCGGCAGACGCGCCATTTCTTCGGTCGAGGTGGTCACTGGCCCACAGCAATCGTGACAGCCAGGCTCGCATTCGAATGAGGGAATCAGTTCGCGCAGGAAGGTGATTTTGTGGCGATTGCAGGACATGGCGAGGCACAAGATGAAGAAGACCGCCCGATTATAAGCCCTTTGGGCACCGCGCTTGACCCACCCGCCGTTGGTTGCCCCGCCACGATCGCTCGGCTTATTCTCGCGCCTCTCGCCATCTTCAAGGGTTGTTTCAATGATCCACAGCGCGCAGCACGCCGCCTCCTACTATGCCGCCAGCAGCGCGCCACACCCTGATTACGCGTACCTGCAAGGTGAACACAGCGCCGATGTGTGCATTGTCGGCGGCGGTTATTCAGGGTTGAACACGGCGATAGAACTGGCCGAACGGGGTTTTTCGGTCATCCTGTTGGAGGCGCGCAAGCTCGGCTGGGGCGCCAGCGGGCGCAATGGTGGGCAGCTGATCCGAGGCGTCGGGCATGGGCTGGAGCAATTTCTGCCGGTACTTGGCGAAGAGGGCGTGCGCAGCCTGAAGCTGATGGGTCTGGAAGCCGTGGATATCGTCCGCGAGCGCGTCGGACGTCATGCCATCGCCTGCGACCTGACCTGGGGATACTGCGACCTGGCCAACAAACCGGCTGAACTCAGAGGCTTTGCCGAAGAGGCCGACGAACTCCGCGCGCTCGGTTACCGACACTCGCTGCGTCTGGTTGGCCGCGACGATGTCCATACCGTGGTGGGCTCGGAGCGTTACGTTGGCGGCCTGATCGACATGGGTTCCGGTCACCTGCATCCGCTGAACCTGGCACTCGGCGAGGCCGCAGTGGCCAATCGCCTTGGGGTCAGGCTGTTCGAACAGTCGCAGGTGACGCGCATTGATTACGGCATTGAAGTGCAGGTTCACACCGCCCAAGGACGGGTTCGGGCCAAGACCCTGGTGCTGTGCTGCAACGCCTACCACAACGACCTGAACCGTGAACTTGGTGGCAAGGTACTGCCCGCCGGCAGCTACATCATCGCCACCGAGCCGCTCGGCCAGGCGCGTGCTCGCGAGCTGCTGCCGCAGAACATGGCGGTGTGCGACCAGCGTGTGGCCCTGGATTACTATCGCCTGTCTGCCGACCATCGATTGTTGTTTGGCGGGGCGTGCCATTACTCCGGCCGCGATCCACGCGACATCGCCGCCTACATGCTGCCCAAGTTGCTCAAGGTGTTTCCGCAACTGGCGGGCGTGCGTATCGATTACCAGTGGGGCGGCATGATCGGCATCGGTGCCAATCGCTTGCCGCAAGTCGGCCGCCTGGCCGGCCACCCCAACGTCTACTACGCCCAGGCCTATTCAGGCCACGGCTTGAACGCCACTCACCTGGCCGCACGCTTGCTGGGCGAGGCGATCAGCGGCCAAGAAAGCGGGCGCTTCGACCTGTTCGCCAAGGTGCCGCACATGACCTTCCCTGGTGGCAGGTACCTACGCTCGCCGCTATTGGCGTTGGGCATGCTCTGGCATCGCCTGAAAGAGCTGGCCTGAGGGGTTGAGCAACCCTCTGGCTGAGTTTCTCGCATCCAGCGAACCTTGATTGAGCAAGCCAGTTGCTCCCACAGGGGCGCGTTGGACGCTTGAAGTGAGCAACTCAGCTGCCCCCGAAAAAAAGTCTCGATGCGGGTCAGTCCTTCCAGCAAGGTTTGCGCCCTTCGGTGCGCGCCTGCTCCCAGCTCAAGCCGATATCCCGTAGCTGGTCATCATCGAGCTGCAACAGCGCGCGGCGGGTATGCCAGCGATGCAGCATCAGCCCCCAACGCCCGAGCCCTTGCGGTGCGCTGAACACACTGGTCTGCTGCCCGGACTCCAATTCCTTGGCCAACAATTGCAAGCGCACATCGCTCATGCCACCCATCGCTGCTTTCTCCCATTCCGTGTGTGACCGTGGAGAAAGCATGCGCGGTGAGTACCGAGACAATACAGACCCAATACAGGCTTATTATTCCCATACAGAATTGGCTCAACGCCCGCTGAATGCTGTATTTTCAGCGGATCTGTACTGGTCGAATAACAATAATTCTGCGGGAGTATGCCGTGACCCTGTATCTGAACCTGGCCGAACTGCTCGGCGCACGCATCGAGCAGGGCCTCTATCGCCCCGGCCAGCGCCTGCCGTCGGTGCGCGCATTGAGCGTCGAGCATGGGGTAAGCCTGAGTACCGTACAGCAGGCCTATCGCATGCTCGAAGACAGCGGCCTGGTTTCACCCCGTCCCAAGTCCGGTTATTTCGTCAGTGATCATCGCCAGCTTCCCGGCCTGCCGGCGGTGAGCCGCCCGGTGCAGCGCCCTGTGGATATCTCGCAGTGGGAACAGGTGCTGGAACTGGTGCGCAGCACACCGCGCCAGGATGTCATTCAGCTGGGCCGTGGCATGCCCGACATCGACAGCCCGACCCTCAAGCCGCTGCTGCGCAGCCTCGCCCAACTGAGTCGACGCCAGGACATGCCGGGGCTCTACTACGACACCATCCACGGCAACCTCGCCCTGCGCGAGCAGATCGCCCGGCTGACGCTCGACTCCGGTTGCCGCCTGAACCCGGCCGACCTGGTGGTGACCACCGGGTGTCATGAGGCGCTGTCGTGCAGTATTCGCGCAGTCTGTGCGCCCGGCGATATCGTCGCGGTCGACTCGCCGAGCTTTCATGGCGCCATGCAGACCCTCAAGGGCCTGGGCATGAAGGCGCTGGAAATCCCTACCGACCCGCTCACGGGCATCAGCCTCGAAGCGCTGGAGCTTGCGCTGGAACAGTGGCCGATCAAGCTCATCCAGATCACCCCCAGCTGTAACAATCCCCTGGGCTACATCATGCCCGAGGCGCGCAAGCGGGCGCTGCTGAGCCTGGCGCAGCGCTATGACGTGGCGATCCTCGAAGACGATGTATACGGTGACCTTGCCTATACCTATCCGCGCCCCCGCACGCTGAAATCCTTCGATGATGACGGCCGCGTGCTGCTGTGCAGTTCCTTCTCCAAGACCCTGGCGCCTGGCTTGCGCATCGGCTGGGTGGCGCCGGGGCGCTACCTGGAGCGCGTGCTGCACATGAAGTACATCAGTACCGGCAGCACCGCCAGCCAGCCCCAGTTGGCCATCGCCGACTTCATTGCCGAGGGCCATTACCAGCCCCATGTGCGGCGCATGCGCAGCCAATACCAGCGCGCCCGTGACCAGATGAGCGACTGGGTGACCCATTATTTTCCACCAGGCACACGGGTCAGTCGCCCCCAGGGTGGTTTCGTGCTGTGGGTGGAGCTGCCGGAAAACTTCGATACGCTGCGGCTCAACCGCGCTTTACTGGAACAAGGTGTGCAGATCGCCGTAGGCAGCATTTTCTCGGCCTCGGGCAAGTTCCGTCATTGCCTGCGGATGAACTTTGCCTCGCGGGCGACGCCTGAAATCGAAGCGGCCGTGCGCAAGGTGGGTGAAACCGCCATTCGTCTACTGGATGAAGGCGATGGCCAGGCGTAACTTTGCGCCGCCCCTCACGGTCATACCCTTGGTGCATTGTTGGACAGGACAACTCAACTTTGAGATTTCAGCGAGCCTTGCCTCTGCTGCTGGCGCTACTGCTCGGCCTTAACGGCTGTGCCAGCGTCAGCATTCCCCGTGAAACCAGCCAGGCACTGCCCGCCAGCGACTCGGCTTTCGGCCGTTCGGTGGCGCGCCAGGCCGCGCCGCATGACGGGCGTTCGGGCTTTCGCCTGCTGCCCAACAGCAATGAAGCCTTTCGTGCCCGCGCCGAGCTGATTCGCCACGCCCAGACCAGTATCGATCTGCAGTACTACATCGTTCACGACGGCCTGAGCACGCGCACGCTGGTGCATGAGCTGCTGCAGGCAGCCGACCGCGGCGTGCGCGTGCGCATTTTGCTCGACGACACCACCAGCGACGGCCTGGACGCGATCATGGGCACCCTCGACGCGCATCCCAACATCCACCTGCGGGTATTCAATCCCCTGCACCTGGGCCGCAGCACCGGCGTGACGCGCGCCGTGGGGCGGCTGTTCAATCTGTCGCGCCAGCACCGGCGCATGCATAACAAGCTGTTTCTGGTCGACAACAGCATGGCCATTGTCGGCGGGCGCAACCTGGGCGACGAATACTTCGACGCCGAGCCCAACCTCAACTTCACCGACATCGACCTGCTCAGTGTCGGGCCCATCGCCGAGCAACTGGGCCACAGCTTCGACCAGTACTGGAACAGCGCGCTGAGCCGGCCGATCACCGACTTTCTGTGGCAGGCTCCCGACGCCAGCGACTTGCAAGCCAGCCGCCAGCGCCTGGAAGTGTCGCTGGCGCAGGCCAGGTTGCAGCGCAAAGCCTTGTTCGACCGCCTGATGGCCTACCAGACCCAGCCTCGACTTGAGGTGTGGCGTAACGAGTTGATCTGGGCACATGCCCAAGGGCTGTGGGATGCGCCAAGCAAGGTATTGGCCAACGATGAACCTGATCCGCAATTGCTGATGAGCCAGCAACTGGCGCCGGACCTGGCCAGCGTGCACCAGGAGCTGATCCTGGTTTCGGCGTATTTCGTACCCGGCGAGCCGGGGTTGCTCTACCTCACCGGCAGAGCCGATGCCGGAGCCTCGGTGAAGCTGCTGACCAATTCGCTCGAAGCCACCGACGTGCCTGCCGTGCATGGCGGCTATGCACCCTATCGGCGAGCCTTGCTGGAACACGGCGTGCAGCTGTTCGAGTTGCGACGCCAGCCGGGCGATCCCAGCGCTGGCCGGCTGAATTTCCAGGGTGGCTCCGATTCCAGTCTGCACAGCAAGGCGATCGTCTTCGACCGGCGCAAGACCTTTATCGGCTCGTTCAATTTCGACCCGCGCTCGGTGCTGTGGAACACCGAGGTCGGGGTGTTGGTCGACAGCCCGGAGCTTGCCGAATACACCCGTGAGCTGGCCCAGCAGGGTATGGCGCCGCCGTTGAGCTATCAGGTCAAACTGCAGGATGACAAGCTGGTCTGGGCCACTGAAGACAATGGCCAGCTGCATGTACTGACCCGCGAGCCGGGTGGTTTGTGGCGACGCTTCAATGCCTGGATCAGTAAAGCGGTGGGCCTGGAAAAGATGCTCTGAGGCTCAGGCCGCAGCAGGCTCGAAGGCCCCCGGACGACGCGTCAACAGCACCAACCCTGCAGCCCCGGCGGCCATCAGCCAGAGCAGTGCATGGCCACTGACCCACTGGCTGCCGGCACCGGCCAGCAGCGGCCCGAGCAGGCAGCCAATGCCCCATAGCTGCGCCACATGAGCATTGGCCCGCACCAGGGCATCGTCGCGATACCGCTCGCCGATCAGGATCAGCGACAACGTGAACAACCCACCGGCGCTGGCGCCGAACACCACCCACAGGGGCCAGATCAGCGGCGTTTGCAGCAGCATCGGGATGGCCAGGCTGGACACCAGCAACGCGACCGCGCAGCCAGTGAACAGCGCCTGACGAGAGATGCGATCGGCCAACGCGCCGATGGGCAGCTGCAGCACCGCATCACCGACCACCACCGTGCTGACCATGAACAGGGCAATCTCCGTGGTGAAGCCTTGCTGCAGGCAATACACCGGCAACAGGGTCAGGATCATCGCCTCGAATGCCGCGAACAGGGCGACAGCCCAGGCAATCACTGGCAAACGCCTGCAGAAGCCGAACAGATCGCTGAAGGTCACGCTGCAGGCTTCGGTGCTTGGCGCCCCACCCCGGCCCAGCAGCAGCACAGGTGCCAGCAGCAGCAAGCCAGTCGCGGCCCAGAAACCAAAGTCATCGTCTGAGCCCAGCACCCCCAACACCAACGGCCCGGCCAACTGGCTCAGGGCATAGCTGCTGCCATAAAGCGCCACCAGCCGACCGCGCCACTGCTCGACCACCAATTGGTTGATCCAGCTTTCACCGAGGATGAACACCACGGTAAGCGACATGCCGATCAACAGGCGCAGCGCCAGCCACAACGGGTAGCTCGGCAGCAAGGCGACCAGCCCAATGGACAACGCTCCGCCCCACAGGCACAGGCGCATCGCCGCCGGTACGCCAACCCACCCGGCCAGGCGGCTGGCCAGGCTTGCACCGAGCAACACCCCCAGCGCCGGCATGGCGGCCATGACGCCAATGGCGAACCCGCCATAGCCCCAGCCTTCCAGGCGCAGGGAAACCAGCGGCATGCTCACACCGAGCGCCAGCCCGACGCTCAGCACCGATGCCAGCACGGCAAAATAGGTTCCCCAACGCATCATCGCCTCCCAGGCAGCGTGTTCCGCACCTATCAGCGAACAAGCCGGACCACCGGCTCGCCCCGTCCCTGCCGAGTCTGCGCTTCAGTGCGAAGCGACTGCCCGTGGGAGTGGCGATCCAGCGATCCGGCTTGCCCGCGACTGGCCGCAATGCGGCCCTTGTGGATTTACAGCTTGATCCAGGTCGCTTTCAGCTCGGTGTACTTTTCCAGTGCGTGCAGCGACTTGTCACGGCCATTGCCCGACTGCTTGAAGCCGCCGAACGGCGCGGTCATATCGCCGCCGTCGTACTGGTTGACCCAGACGCTACCGGCGCGCACGGCACGGGCAGTCTTGTGCGCCTTGGAGATGTCCGAGGTCCAGATACCAGCGGCCAGGCCGTATGGCGTGTCGTTGGCGATGGCCACGGCTTGCTCGGCGGTGTCGAAGGCGATCACCGACAGTACCGGGCCGAAGATCTCTTCCTGGGCGATGCGCATGGCGTTGGTGACGCCGTCGAAAATGGTGGGTTCGACGTAGGTCCCGCCGGTTTCCTCCAGGATGCGCTTGCCGCCGGCCAGAAGCTGGGCGCCGTCCTTGTGACCGGCTTCGATGTACGACAGCACGGTGTTCATCTGCTGGGTGTCGACCAGGGCACCGACCGTGGTCTGCGGATCCAGCGGGTTGCCTGGCTTCCAACCTTTGAGGGCCTCGACAACCATGGGCAGGAATGTGTCCTTGATCGAACGCTCGACCAGCAGCCGCGAGCCTGCGGTGCAGACTTCGCCTTGGTTGAAGGCGATGGCGCTGGCGGCGGCCTCGGCGGCAGCTTGCAGGTCCGGAGCGTCAGCGAAGACGATGTTCGGGCTTTTGCCACCGGCTTCGAGCCAGATGCGCTTCATGTTCGACTCGCCCGCGTACACCATCAGCTGCTTGGCGATCTTGGTAGAGCCGGTGAACACCAGGGTATCGACATCCATGTGCAGGGCCAGGGCCTTGCCAACGGTGTGGCCGTAGCCCGGCAGCACGTTCAGCACACCGGCCGGAATGCCGGCCTCGACCGCCAGCTGGGCGATGCGGATGGCGGTCAGCGGCGACTTCTCCGATGGCTTGAGCACGACCGAGTTGCCGGTCGCCAGGGCCGGACCAAGCTTCCAGCACGCCATCAGCAGCGGGAAGTTCCAAGGCACGATGGCACCGACCACACCGACCGGCTCGCGCGTCACCAGGCCCAGCTGATCGTGCGGGGTCGGCGCCACTTCGTCGTAGACTTTGTCGATGGCCTCGGCGGTCCAATGGATCGCGTTGGCGGCACCTGGAATGTCGATGCTGGAGGAATCGCCGATCGGCTTGCCCATGTCCAGGGTTTCCAGCAGCGCCAACTCTTGCACGTTCTGGCGCAACAGGTCGGCAAAGCGGATCAGTTTGGCCTTGCGCTTGGCCGGGGCGAGCTGCGACCAGACGCCGGAATCGAAGGTGGCGCGCGCGTTTTCCACAGCGCGGTTGGCATCGGCCAGGTCGCAGCTGGCGACCTTGGCCAGGAAGCGTCCGTCGACCGGGCTCAGGCAGTCGAATGTTTCACCGGATGCGGCGTCGGTGTATTCGCCGTTGATGAAGGCGCGGCCTTCGATCTTCAGTTGCTGGGCACGTTGTTCCCAATCCGCACGGGTCAGGGTGGTCATACGAAACTCCTCCTCTTGTTTAGGTGCAACGCCGCACTGAGGACTCACTGGCGTTGTCAGAATGCTGGCCGGGCGACATGCGCACACTGGCAAGCGACACCCTAAACCAGGCGCTGCAAACTATCAATATATTTGACAGAAAAGGCCTTAAGGCCTACCTATGTGCATTTTATTAAACAATAACAGGAGCCGCATCATGAGTATCGCCAGCATCGTCGACTTCGCCCAGGTCCTGACAGAGGCCGAACGCTACCGCCCGGCAGCGGAAAAGATTCTCAAGGGCGAGCCGGACCAGGCTGTCTACAACCACTATTCCAGCCCCTGTGGCCAGTTTGCTGCGGGTGTTTGGGAAGGTGAAGTCGGGCAATGGACGGTGAACTACACCGAGCACGAATATTGCGAGATCGTTCAGGGCGTGTCGGTGCTGCGTGATGAAGCGGGCGGCGCCAAGACCTTGCGCGCCGGTGATCGTTTCGTCATTCCGGCCGGCTTCAAGGGCACTTGGGAAGTGCTGGAGCCGTGCCGCAAGATCTACGTGATGTTCGAACAGCAGTAAATATGTAGCGCCAATGCAGGCATCGGCTGCATGAGTATGGCCCAGCCCCTACCGCGGGCACCACTCACGTCAAAGGATGCTCAACATGACCAATGAAGAAGTGCTGCAAGCCATCGCCCACCTGATCGGCACCCCTTACGAGCCATCGGTGAAAGACACCATCACTGCAATCACCGGCCGTGATCGCGTCGTCGGGCCGGGAGAAGCCAGCACGCGTGAGTACGACAGCAACCGTATTCATATCATCACCGATGCCAACCGCCTGATCGAAAGCTTCAGCTTCAAGTAACAGCGGTGCAGGCATAAAAAAACCCGCGTCCTTACGGATGCGGGTTTTTTTTGGTCGCCGATCAATTACTTGATCTTGGCTTCCTTGTACACCACGTGCTTGCGAACAACCGGATCGTATTTCTTGATCTCGATTTTGTCCGGGGTGGTGCGCTTGTTCTTGTCGGTGGTGTAGAAGTGACCGGTACCGGCACTCGAAACCAAACGGATCAATTCACGCATGATGTTCTCCCTTAAACCTTGGCGCCAGCTTTACGGATGTCAACCAGAACGGCGTCGATGCCGCGCTTGTCGATGATACGCATGCCTTTGGCGGATACGCGCAGACGCACGAAACGCTTCTCGGATTCAACCCAGAAACGGTGGTGCTGCAGGTTCGGCAGGAAACGACGACGGGTTTTGTTGTTTGCGTGGGAAATGTTGTTCCCGGTTACTGGACCCTTACCAGTAACTTGACAGACTCTCGACATGACTCAGCCCTCTAAAACCACATGCCCAACCCGGCATGGGTTGGCCGCTTAATCTCTCAGTCTTTGGCGCCAGGCGCCGTGATTCTGGAGGTCTTACCGACCGGATTCGCTGATGCGACAGGCCGAGCCCCTAGAAAAGAGCGCTGCTTTATACCAGAAAGACTGCGTTGCAACAACAGAAGATGAGCATTCGTGTGCTGCAAATAGCGCGCGAGCAGCATAGCGACTCGCGCGCCGCGCTGTCGACCGCTCGTCGCCCAGGTCGCGAAAAAGAGGGTGGTCATTTGCCGCGACGCGCACTAGGGTAGGACGTTTCCAGACTGCACCGGCAGATGGGCCACTGACCAGCCAAGGAGCCACGATGCGTGCTGCCGCCCTTTCCTTATTGTTCACCTCCCTGCTCGCCGCTGGCATTGCCCAGGCCGCACCCTTGAGTGTCTGCAGCGAGGCCAGCCCTGAAGGCTTCGATGTGGTCCAGTACAATTCGCTGACCACCACCAATGCCTCGGCCGATGTGCTGATGAACCGCTTGGTGGAATTCGACGCGACTCAAGGCAAGGTCGTGCCGAGCCTGGCGCAGAGCTGGAGCGTCTCGGCCGATGGCCTGGTCTATGACTTCAAGCTACGCGAAGGCGTGAAGTTTCATTCCACAGCGTACTTCAAACCCACCCGTGAGCTGAACGCCGATGACGTGCTGTTCAGCTTCCAGCGCATGCTCTACCCGGCGCATGCCTGGCACAAGACCGCACCGGGCGGATACCCGCATGCGCAGTCGTTGCAACTGGGCAGCCTGATCAAGGCTATCGACGCGCCCGATGCAGGCAGCGTCCGCTTCACTCTGACCCATGCCGACGCCACCTTCCTGGCGACCCTGAGCATGGGCTTCGCGTCGATCTACTCGGCCGAATATGCCGACAAGCTGCTCAAGCAGGGCACGCCCGAGAAGCTCAACAGCCAGCCCATCGGCACCGGCCCGTTCGTGTTCCAGCGCTTTCAGAAAGACGCCGTGGTGCGTTACCGCGCCAACCCTGACTATTTCGGCGGCAAGCCGGCGGTCGATCCGCTGATCTTCGCGATCACCACCGATGCCAACGTGCGCCTGCAGAAGCTCAAGCGCAACGAATGCCAGGTGGCCCTGTCGCCCAAGCCGCTGGACATCGCCGACGCCAGCCAGGATGCAACGCTCAAGGTCGCGACCACCCCAGCATTCATGACCGCTTTCGTCGCCATCAACAGCCAGCATCCACCGCTGGACAAGCCCGAGGTGCGCCAGGCGATCAACCTGGCATTCGACAAGCAGGCTTACCTCAAGGCGGTCTTCGAAGGCACCGCCACGCCCGCCAATGGCCCCTACCCGCCCAACACCTGGAGCTATGCCAAGGACTTGCCCGGCTACCCGCTGGATGTCGAGAAGGCCAAGGCGCTGCTGGCCAAGGCTGGCTTGGCCGAAGGCTTCAGCACCACGATCTGGACACGTCCCTCGGGCAGCCTGCTCAACCCCAACCCCAGCCTCGGGGCGCAGATGCTGCAGGCCGACCTTGCCAAGATCGGCATCAAGGCCGAAATCCGCGTGATCGAATGGGGCGAACTGATCCGCCGCGCCAAGGCGGGCGAGCACGATCTGCTGTTCATGGGCTGGGCGGGCGACAACGGCGACCCGGACAACTTCCTCACGCCGCAGTTTTCCTGCGCAGCCGTGCAGTCGGGGACCAACTTCGCGCGGTTCTGCGACAACCGCCTGGACCAGCTGATCAGCGCCGGGCGCACCACCACGGACCAGAGCGTACGCAGTCGGTTGTACCAACAGGCGCAGACCTTGATACAGCAGCAGGCACTGTGGGTGCCACTGGCGCATCCGACGGCAGCGGCGCTGCTGCGAGAAGGCGTCGAGGGCTACCAGGCCAGCCCGTTCGGGCGCTTGGATTTGAGCAAGGTGTCGGTGACCAAATGAAATTGGCAGGCCGTGCAGCCGCGTCGGATCACCCGACCGCCCGCACGACCGGCCCTCGCGCTCAAGCCACGATCCAGCCCTGCTCGACCATCGACAACGGCTCGCCCTCGCCAACGATGATGTGATCGAGCACCCGCACATCGATCAACGCCAACCCGCGCTTGAGCGACAGCGTCAGGTGCACGTCCTCCTGGCTTGGCTCGCTGTGCCCCGAGGGGTGGTTGTGACACAGGATCAGCGCCGCCGCATTGTGCAACAGCGCCCGCCGAACCACCTCGCGCGGGTAGACGCAGGCCTTGTCGATGGTGCCGCGAAAGAGGATCTCGAACGCCAGTGGCCGATGCTTGGTATCCAGAAACAGGCAGCCGAACACCTCACTGGCTTCGTGGCGCAGCATGGCCTTGAGGTAACTGCGCACGGTGGCGGGGCTGTCCATGACCGACTCGCGGGCAATGCTGGTGGCCAAGTGTCTGCGACCAATCTCCAGCAATGCCTGCAATTGCCCGTAGCGCACCGGGCCTAGCCCCAGCTCACCGAGAAAGGCATCACGGTCGGCCTCGAGCAATTGGCGCAGGCTGCCGAACCTGGCCAGCAGCCCGCGCGCCAGCTCGACCACATTGCGCCCGCGGACCCCGGAGCCAAGAAACACCGCCAACAGCTCGGCATCGGAAAGACTCCCGGCCCCCTGGCGCAACAGCTTCTCCCTTGGCCGGTCCTGCGCCGGCCATTCCCTGATGTTCATTGCTTGCTCCCTGCCCTTGCTGCGGCCCGTTTCGGCCCTGTGTTAATCTATTTCGCCTCGTACATGCGACGTTCTGCCGCAGGCATCTGCAGACGTCGCCGCCCGCTCTCACTGGAAAAAGGCAAGCCTATGCAGCGGCTGTATCGCAAGCGCATCGTTCTCGGCGTCGGAGGCGGCATCGCCGCCTACAAAAGCGCCGAGCTGATCCGCCGACTCCTCGAGCACGGCGCGCAGGTGCGCGTCGTCATGACCCGGGGTGGTGCCGAATTCATCACCCCGCTGACCCTGCAGGCGCTGTCCGGCCACCCGGTGCACATGGATCTGCTCGACCCTGCCGCCGAAGCGGCCATGGGCCACATCGAACTGGCCAAGTGGGCTGACCTGGTGCTGATCGCCCCCGCTACCGCCGACCTCATGGCGCGCCTGGCCCAAGGCATGGCCGACGACCTGCTGACCACGTTGGTACTGGCCACCGACGCCAGCGTTGCCGTGGCCCCGGCCATGAACCAGGCCATGTGGCGCGACCCGGCGACGCAAGCCAACCTCGACCTGCTCAAGAGCCGTGGCATCCAGGTGTTCGGCCCCGCCTCGGGCAGCCAGGCCTGTGGCGACGTGGGCCTGGGCCGCATGCTCGAAGCCACCGACCTGGCCTGGTGCGCTGCCGAGAGCTTCAAGCGTCAGGCCTTGACCGGCAAGCACGTGTTGATCACCGCCGGCCCGACCCAGGAAAACATCGACCCGGTGCGCTACATCACCAATCATAGCTCCGGAAAGATGGGCTTCGCCCTGGCCGAGGCCGCTGCCGAGGCAGGGGCTCGGGTGACCCTCGTAACCGGCCCGGTGCACCTGCCAACCCCTGACCGCGTACAGCGAATCGACGTGGTCAGCGCGCGGGACATGCTCGCGGCCTGTGAAGCAGCCATGCCATGCGACCTGTTCATTGCCTCGGCGGCGGTCGCAGACTACCGCCCCGAAGTCGTCGCCCCGCAAAAACTCAAGAAAGATCCTACGACCGGTGACGGCATGCTGCTGCAGATGGTGCGTAATCCCGATATCCTTGCGACCATCGCTGGCCGTAGCGACCGCCCGTTCAGCGTTGGCTTTGCCGCCGAAACCGAACATTTGCTCGATTACGCCACGCGCAAGCTCAAGGACAAGAACCTCGACCTGATCGTCGCCAATGACGTGGCCAACCCCAGCATTGGCTTCAACAGCGAGGAAAATGCCCTGACCGTGATCGACCGCCAGCAGCACCAGACCCTCTTCGCGCAGACCAGCAAGGGCAAGATCGCCCGTCAGCTGGTCGGCTTCATCGCCGAACGACTCAACCAGGTTCAATAAGCTCCATGCACGCTCTTCAAGCCAAGATTCTCGACCCCCGCCTGGGCAGCGAATTCCCGCTGCCGCAATACGCCACCCCTGGCTCCGCCGGCCTCGACCTGCGCGCCCTGCTGCAACAAGACACGGTGCTCGAGCCAGGCCAGACCTTGCTGATCCCGACCGGCCTTTCGATCTACATCGGCGACCCAGGCCTGGCAGCGATGATCCTGCCGCGCTCCGGCCTGGGTCACAAGCACGGCATCGTGCTCGGCAATCTGGTCGGGTTGATCGATTCCGACTACCAGGGCGAGCTGATGGTGTCGTGCTGGAACCGTGGCGACACGCCGTTCACCATCGCCGTGGGCGAGCGCATCGCACAACTTGTCTTGGTGCCTGTGGTACAAGCGCACTTCGACATCGTCGAACGCTTCGACGAAAGCCAGCGCGGCGCCGGCGGCTTCGGCCATTCCGGGAGCCACTGAGCCGAGACACGACGGTCAGGGCCACGGATGGCGAACTCTCTGGCGATTCCACCGTCCAAGCGATCAGTTTTTGCCTGCCCAGCAAGCCTTTGACTACTGGAGTTTCCCGAGATGAACGAGATGGCCCACCCGGTTCCTGCATTGCCTGAGAGCATCTTCCGCGCCTATGACATCCGCGGCGTGGTCGGCAAGACCCTGCACGGCGAAACCGCCTACTGGATTGGCCGCGCCATCGGCGCGCAGACCATCGCCGAGGGTGAACCGAAGATTTCCGTTGGCCGCGATGGTCGTCTGTCGGGCCCGATGCTGGTCGAGCAATTGATCCAGGGCCTGGTCGATGCCGGTTGCCAGGTCAGCGATGTCGGTCTGGTGCCGACTCCAGCGCTGTATTTCGCCGCCAACGTGCTGGCAGGCAAGTCCGGGGTGATGCTCACCGGCAGCCATAACCCATCGGACTACAACGGCTTCAAGATCGTCATCGCTGGCGATACCCTGGCCAATGAACAGATCCAGGCCCTGCTCACCCGCCTGAAGACCAACGACGTACCGCGCGGCCAAGGCAGCGTAGAGAAGGTCGAAATCCTCGAGCGTTACTTCCGGCAGATCGTCGATGACGTGAAGCTGGCGAAAAAACTCAAGGTCGTGGTGGATTGCGGCAACGGCGCTGCCGGCGTGATCGCGCCGCAACTGATCGAGGCCCTGGGCTGCGAGGTCATCCCGCTGTTCTGCGAAGTGGATGGCAACTTCCCCAACCACCACCCCGATCCCGGCAAGCCGGAAAACCTCGAGGACCTGATCGCCAAGGTCAAGCAAACCGGTGCCGACATTGGCCTGGCCTTCGACGGCGACGGCGATCGCGTAGGCGTGGTGACCAACAGCGGCAACATCGTCTACCCGGACCGCCTGCTGATGCTGTTCGCCCAGGATGTGCTGGAGCGCAACCCAGGCGCTGAAATCATCTTCGACGTCAAATGCACCCGCCGCCTGACGCCGCTGATCGAGCAGCACGGCGGCCGCGCGCTGATGTGGAAGACCGGTCACTCGTTGATCAAGAAGAAGATGAAGCAGACCGGCTCGCTGCTGGCTGGCGAAATGAGCGGCCACATCTTCATCAAGGAACGCTGGTACGGCTTCGACGATGGTATCTACAGCGCCGCGCGGCTGCTGGAGATCCTCAGCAAGGCCGCACAGAACGCCGAAGACCTGTTCGCCGCCTTCCCGAACGACATTTCCACGCCGGAAATCAACATTGATGTGACCGACGAGGGTAAATTCAGCATCATTGATGCACTGCAACGCGACGCCGACTGGGGCGATGCCAACCTGACCACCATCGACGGTGTGCGGGTCGACTACGCCAACGGCTGGGGCCTGGTACGCGCTTCCAACACCACGCCGGTGCTGGTGCTGCGTTTCGAAGCTGAAAACGACGCCGAATTGCAACGTATCATGGATGTTTTCCGTGCCCAGTTGCTGCGGGTTGCCCCTGAGCTGCAACTGCCGTTCTGACCGATTATCTGTTCCATACAGGAGCCCTGCATGACCCTCGATCGCGATGCCGCTTCCCATGTAGCCGAGGTTTTGTCCGAAGCACTGCCGTACATTCGCCGCTTTGTCGGCAAGACCCTGGTGATCAAGTACGGCGGCAACGCGATGGAGAGCGAGGAGCTCAAGACAGGCTTTGCCCGTGACATCGTGCTGATGAAGGCCGTGGGCATCAACCCGGTGGTGGTACACGGCGGCGGCCCGCAGATCGGCGATCTGCTCAAGCGCTTGTCGATCGAGAGCCATTTCATCGACGGCATGCGCGTGACCGACGCGGCGACCATGGACGTGGTGGAGATGGTCCTGGGCGGACAGGTCAACAAGGACATCGTCAACCTGATCAACCGCCATGGCGGCAGCGCCATCGGCCTGACCGGCAAGGACGCCGAGCTGATCCGCGCGAAGAAGCTCACCGTCAGCCGCCAGACCCCGGAAATGACCCAGCCGGAAATCATCGACATCGGCCATGTGGGCGAAGTGGTCAGCGTCAACACCGAGCTGCTGAACATGCTGGTCAAGGGCGACTTCATCCCAGTGATCGCGCCGATTGGCGTGGGTGTCGATGGCGAGTCCTACAACATCAACGCCGACCTGGTGGCCGGCAAGGTCGCCGAGGCGCTGCAGGCTGAGAAGCTGATGCTGCTGACCAACATCGCCGGGTTGATGGACAAGCAAGGCCAGGTCCTGACCGGCCTGACCACCGAGCAGGTCAACGAGCTGATCGCCGACGGCACTATCTACGGCGGCATGCTGCCGAAGATCAAGTGCGCGCTGGAAGCGGTGCAAGGTGGCGTCAACAGCTCGCACATCATCGACGGCCGTGTGCCGAATGCGGTGCTGCTGGAGATCTTCACCGACAGCGGCGTGGGCACCCTGATCACCAATCATCAGCGTCACGTCTGAACGGTAGCGGCCCTTGCGAAAGGGCCGGCACCGGGCAAACAAAAAGGCGACCTTCATCGAAGGTCGCCTTTTTCATTGCCCGGTCAGGATCAGATCCCGTACTGCGCCCGGTAGGCCTCCACAGCCGGCAGGTGCTGCTTGAGCTGCGGGTCGTCGGCCAGGAATTCCAGCACTTGGGTCAGCGACACGATGCTGACCACCGGAATGCCGAAGTCGCGCTCCACCTCCTGGATCGCCGACAGCTCGCCGTTGCCGCGCTCTTCACGGTTCAGCGCGATCAGCACGCCAGCGGCCTTGGCCTGCTGGGCATTGATGATCTGCATGACTTCGCGGATGGCAGTGCCGGCGGTGATCACGTCGTCGATGATCAACACCTCACCGGCCAGGGGCGCACCGACCAGGCTGCCACCTTCGCCATGATCCTTGGCTTCTTTGCGGTTGAAGCACCATGGCACATCGAGCTGATGCTGATCGGCCAGGGCCACGGCAGTGGCAGCGGCCAGGGGAATGCCCTTGTACGCCGGGCCGAACAGCACATCGAACGGAATCTTGCTGTCGACGATCGCTGCTGCGTAGCAGCGACCCAGCTGGGCCAGGGCGGAGCCGGTATTGAACAGGCCGGCATTGAAGAAATACGGGCTTGTGCGCCCGGATTTCAGGGTGAATTCACCGAAACGCAGTACCCCGCGATCGATGGCAAAACGGATGAAGTCGCGCTGATACGGCTGCATGAAAAGTCCCGGACACCACGGATTTAGCTAAATGGGTTGAGCTCGGGTATCATACACGCACGAGATTTTTGGGGCCATTTATGCGGATCATCAGTGTGAACGTTAATGGCATTCAGGCTGCAGCCGAGCGTGGATTGCTCAGCTGGTTACAAGCCCAGAATGCCGACGTCATCTGCCTTCAGGATACCCGCGCCTCGGCCTTTGAACTCGACGACCCAGCTTTCCAGCTCGATGGCTATTTCCTTTATGCCTGCGACGCAGAAGTACCCGCCCAAGGTGGCGTGGCACTCTACTCGCGCATGCAGCCCAAGGCAGTCATCACCGGCCTGGGCTTCGAGACAGCCGACCGCTACGGGCGTTATCTGCAAGCAGATTTCGACAAAGTGAGTATTGCCAGCCTGCTCCTGCCTTCGGGCATGAACGGCGACGATGACTTGAATCAGAAATTCAAGTTGATGGACGACTTCGCCAAGTACCTGGACAAACAGCGCCGCAAGCGCCGTGAGTACATTTACTGCGGCTCGTTCTACGTGGCGCAGCAGAAGCTCGACATCAAGAACTGGCGTGACAGCCAGCAGTCGCCTGGCTTCCTGCCGCCTGAGCGGGCATGGATGGACGCGATCACCGGCGACATGGGCTATGTCGATGCGCTGCGCGAAGTCAGCCGTGAAGGCGACCAGTACAGCTGGTGGCCCGACAACGAGCAGGCCGAGATGCTCAACCTGGGCTATCGCTTCGACTACCAGATCCTCACGCCGGGCCTGCGCCGCTTCGTGCGCAATGCCCGCCTGCCGCGTCAACCGCGCTTCTCCCAGCATGCGCCGTTGATCGTCGACTATGACTGGACGTTGACCATCTAAAGCACCGGGGCCGCTTGGCGGCCCCGGTTGCTATCGCTCAGTCGACCAGCGCGGCATTCTGCAGCTCGAAGATTTCAGTCATGCCCTTCTGCGCCAGCGCCAGCATGGCGTTGAAGTCCTCAGGCTGGAACGGCGCGCCTTCGGCCGTGCCCTGCACTTCGATGAAACCACCGGCACTGGTCATGACCACGTTCAGGTCGGTTTCGGCAGCCGAGTCTTCCAGGTAATCCAGGTCGAGCACTGCTTCGCCCTGATACATGCCCACCGACACCGCCGCGATCATGTGCTTGAGCGGGTTACCAGCCTTCAGGCCGCCGCGCTTCTTGATCACTGCCAGGGCGTCGCACAGCGCGACCATGGCACCGGTGATCGACGCGGTACGGGTGCCGCCGTCGGCCTGGATCACATCGCAGTCGATGTACAGGGTGATGTCGCCAAGCTTGCTCATATCCAACGCAGCACGCAGGGAACGGCCGATCAGGCGCTGGATTTCCAGGGTGCGGCCACCTTGCTTGCCACGGCTGGCCTCTCGCTGGTTACGCTCGCCGGTCGCGCGCGGCAGCATGCCGTACTCGGCGGTCAGCCAGCCTTGGCCCTGGCCTTTGAGGAAGCGCGGCACGCCATTTTCGACACTGACCGTGCAGATGACCTTGGTGTCACCGAACTCGACCAGTACCGACCCTTCGGCGTGCTTGGTGTAGTTGCGGGTGATGCGGATCGAGCGGAGCTGATCGGCGGCGCGACCACTTGGACGTTTCATCTGGGATACCTGTACTGGGACTTGAATCTGCCGGCCATTATAGAGGCCGGTGCCCTGGAGCGACATGCCTATCGTCGCGGTGTGGGCAACCGGTCGGCTTTTCTCCCTCTGCCAGGAGCGGCTCTATAACATAGGCTGATTGGGCGCCGAGCACGCACTGCGCTACAATCGCGCGCCTTCAATCCATTTACGCGAGGTACTTTCCATGGTGCACAGCATGACCGCTTTTGCGCGTGTCGAACGTGCAGGCAGCCAAGGCACCCTGGTCTGGGAACTGCGCTCGGTCAACCATCGCTACCTCGAGCCGCACCTGCGCCTGCCGGACGCCCTGCGGGACCTCGAAGGCGCCGTGCGTGAAGGCCTGCGCCAGGGCCTGTCGCGCGGCAAGGTCGAATGCACCCTGCGCCTGCACGAAGACAGCGACGGCAAGCCGCTCAAGGTCGACCGCGAGCGCGCCGCGCAACTGGTCGCCGCGGCCGAAGAAGTCGCCGGCCTGATCAAGCAGCCGGCCGCGCTCAATCCGCTCGAGGTGCTGTCCTGGCCAGGCGTGCTGGTGGCCGATGCCGCCGACCCGCAGGCGCTCAATGCCGAAGCGGTGGCGCTGTTCGAAGACGCGCTGGCCGAACTCAAGGCGGGGCGTCTGCGCGAAGGCCAGGAGCTGGCCCGGCTGATCAACGAGCGCCTGGACAGCATGGCCAATGAAGTCAGCACCCTGCGCGCGCTGGTGCCGCAGATGCTAGCCGCCCAACGGCAGAAGATCATCGACCGCTTCGGCGACCTCAAGGCCGAGCTCGACCCGCAGCGTCTTGAGCAGGAAATGGTATTGCTGGCGCAGAAAAGCGACGTTGCCGAGGAGCTCGATCGCCTCAGCACCCACGTTACCGAAGTGCGCCGTGTGCTCAAGTCCGGCGGCGCAGCCGGTCGGCGCCTGGACTTCCTCATGCAGGAACTCAACCGCGAAGCCAACACACTCGGCTCCAAGGCCTTCGACCCGCGCAGCACGCAAGCGGCGGTCAACTTGAAGGTGCTGATCGAGCAGATGCGTGAACAAGTACAGAATATCGAGTAAGGCCATCCCGACCATGAAGCAAACCAGCGGCACCCTCTACATCGTTTCGGCCCCCTCGGGCGCCGGCAAGACCAGCCTGGTCACCGCCCTGATCGAGGCCGACCCGCGGGTCAGCGTCTCGGTCTCGCACACGACCCGCGCCATGCGCCCGGGCGAGCAGCATGGGGTGAACTACCACTTCGTCAGCCATGATGCCTTCGAGGAGCTGATCGCCCAGGGTGATTTCCTTGAGCATGCCGAAGTGTTCGGCAACTTCTACGGCACCTCGCGCAGCGCCCTGCAGCACGTGCTCGATCAAGGCAATGACCTGATCCTGGAAATCGACTGGCAAGGCGCCCAGCAGGTGCGCGCGTTGATGCCCGAGGCGCTGTCGGTGTTCATTCTGCCGCCGAGCCAGCAGGCCCTGCGCGCACGCCTGGATGGTCGCGGCCAGGACAGCGAGGAAATCATCGCCGGGCGCATGCGCGAAGCGGTCACCGAGATGGTGCACTACGACGAGTACGACTACGTGATCATCAACGATGACTTTGCCCTAGCGCTGGAAGAGTTGAAGTCGGTGTTCGTGGCCAACCGGCTGCTGCTGAAAAAACAACAGCAACGCCACAGTCAGTTGCTCGAAGAGCTGCTCGCCTGAAAGACCGCTCCTACACAAGATTGCATCAGCCCAGCTGACGCAAATGCCTCCAGGAGCGGTCGCGAAAGGGGCGCAAAGCGCCCCCAGTGTCATTCCTGCAGGGGCAAAGCAGCCTGCTGGCGCAAGGTAGCCCCCAGGAAGTAAGCCGGCGCGCGCATGCGCGACAGCACCATCAGCACGATCCCCAGCGCCGAAATGATCGCCGCGATCACGAACACCAAGCCCAAGCCGGCCACATGCGAGCCGCTGCCGAAGTCCGGCGAGGCGCTGTCGATGGCCGTGCGCACGAAAATCACCGAAAGAATTACCCCGCCCACCAACGGGCAAAGCCCGCGCATGAAGAAATGCCGCAGGCTGGTGAACAGGCTGTCGCGGAAATACCACACGCAGGCGAAGGCAGTGAGCGAGTAGTAGAAGCAGATCATCATGCCCAGTGCAGTGATGGTATCGGCTAGCACGTTCTCGCTCAGGGTGCGCATGGTCACATAGAACAACCCTGCTGCCACGCCGGCGCAAATGGTCGCATAGCGGGGGGTCTGCGAGCGTGGGCAGACTTTGGCGAATTTCGGCGGTACCGCGCCGTAGTACCCCATGGCCAGCAAGGTGCGCGCCGGCGACACGAAGGTCGACTGCAGCGAGGCTGCGGTGCTGGCCAGCACCGCGATCGACATCAGGATCGCCAGCGGTCCCATCACCGGCCCGGCCAGGTGAGCGAATACGTTTTCCTGGATGCGCGGGTTGTTCAAGCCAAAGCCCTGCTCGCTGATGCCGGCAAACTGCAGCGTGGCGATCGCGGTGACCAGGTACAGGCCAAGGATCAGCAACACGGTCCAGGTCGCGGCCTTGCCGGGCACCTCGTCACTGCCGACCGACTCTTCGCTGACCGTCAGGCACACGTCCCAACCCCAGAAAATGAAAATCGACAGGGAAAGCCCGGCAGCGAATGCCGAAAATGACTCGACGCCAAACGGATTGAACCAGGTGAAGTCGAATTCCAGCGGCGGCGGCGCGGTGCTGCCACCAAAGGCGGCGAAGGCAAAACCGAGCAGTACCACCAACTGCAGGGCCACCAGACCGTACTGCACGGTCATGGTCGTGGCCATGCCACGGCAGCAGATCCACACTGCCATGGCAATGAACACACAACAGGTGATGATGTTGACCAGCAAGTTATCGGCCAGGCTCGCCAGTTCGCCGTGCCCGGTGATCTGGCTGAGGAACAGATAGAAGAAATCCACCGCCACGCCGGCAAGGTTGGACAGCACGATGGTGGTGGCAACGACCAGCCCCCAGCCACCAATCCAGCCAATCATCGGGCCAAAAGCCCGCGCAGACCAGGTGAATGACGTGCCGCTGTCGGGCTCGGCGGAGTTGAGCTCGCGGTACCCGAGGGCCACCAGCAACATCGGCAGAAAGCCAACGATGAATACCGCCGGCAGGTGCGCACCGACCTCGCGTACGGTCGGCCCAAGGGCGCCGGTCAGGGTGTAGACCGGGGCAATGGTGGAGATGCCCAGCACTACGCTTGCCAGCAACCCGAGCCGCCCTTTGGCCAAGCCCTTGCTATTGTGCGTGCTGCCCGAATCGGCCGCATCGGGTGGGCGGCCAGCTTCTGTGTAATTGCTCATGAGTTTTTGCCGTAACTATTGGAATTGTTTTCACAGGCGCTGTTCCCAAGACCTGTTTCCACTCATTGAAAGCGCGCTGGCAGGGGCGTCATCCCGGACTCTTGCCCGACGTGTGGTCAGGCCTCCCGCGCAGCATGGGCGATGCAGGCCTCGCGAAACGCCTGGAACAGGCGCCGCGAGACCGGGTTTTCGGTGAATCGCCATTCCGGGTGCCACTGCACCCCGAGCACGAAGCCCGGCGCAGCAGGCATCGACACCGCCTCGATCAGGCCATCCGGGGCTCGTGCCTCCACCCGCAGGCCGCTGGCCAGGCGATCGATGCCCTGGCTGTGCAGCGAGTTGACGTCGAATTGTGCAGGCAGCCCCAGGCGCTCGAACACGCCGCCAGGCGCAACGCTGACAGGGTGACGAGGGCCGTATTGCTCTTCAAGTGCAGCGTCTTCCGGCTCACGGTGATCGAGGTAGCCCGGCAGCGCCTGCACCCGCTGGTGCAAGCTGCCACCCAGGGCCACGTTGAGTTCCTGAAAGCCCCGGCAGATGCACAGCACCGGCACGCCAGCAGCGACGGCTGCCTGCAACAACGGCAAGGTCAGACGGTCACGCGCCAGGTCGTGCCGAGTGCCCGGGGCGCTAGGAGCGCCATTGTAATGCTGCGGCTCGACATTTGAAGGCGAGCCGGTGAAAACAATACCGTCGAGGCGGGCCAGCAGCGCCTGCGGGTCGCTGCCGCCATCGCGCGCAGGCAGGATCAGGGGCAGCCCGGCGAATGCGGCTGCCTCGACATACTTGTCGCCTACTGTGTGCGACGCGTTCTTGCCCACCTGCTGACGGCAGGCGCTGACACCGATCAAAGGGACCGCAGTTGCGCTCATGGGCTTACACCGTGTGCAGGTACCAGTTGTACTCGAGGTCGGAAATCGACACTTCGAACTCGGCCAGCTCGCTTTCCTTGCAGGCCACGAAGATATCGATGTAGTCCGGGCTGATGTACTGATTGAGGATTTCGCTGTCGTCCAGTGCGCGCAGGGCATCACGCAAGTTGTTGGGCAGGCTCTGCTCCAGCTGCTCGTAGGCGTTGCCTTCGATCGGGGCTGCCGGCTCGATCTGGCGGGTGAGGCCATGGTGGATCCCGGCGAGGACCGCCGCCAGCATCAGGTAGGGGTTGGCGTCGGCGCCCGCTACCCGGTGCTCGATGCGTACGTTATCGCTGCTGTCGGTCGGTACGCGTACGGCGACGGTGCGGTTGTCCAGACCCCAGCTTGGCGCATTCGGCACGTAGAACTGGGCACCGAAGCGGCGGTAGGAATTGATGTTCGGGCACAGGAAGGCCATCGAAGCCGGCATGGTCTGCAAGACGCCGCCGATGGCATGGCGCAGGGCGTCGCTCTGCAAGGGGTCATCGCTGGCGAAGATGTTCTTGCCGGTCTGCTTGTCGAGCAGCGAGATATGCACGTGCAGGCCGTTACCCGCCTGGCCCGGGTAGGGCTTGGCCATGAACGTGGTGTCCATCTCGTGATCGTAGGCGACGTTCTTGATCAGGCGCTTGAGCAGAATCGCGTAATCGCACGCCTTCAGCGGATCGGCCACGTGGTGCAGGTTGACCTCGAACTGCGCCGGGGCGCTTTCCTTGACGATGGCGTCGGCGGGCAAGCCCTGCTCCTTGGCCGCTTCGAGCATGTCTTGCAGGCAGTCGGCGTACTCGTCGAGGTCGTCGATCAAGTACACCTGCGTCGATTGCGGGCGCTTGCCGGAAATCGGCGAGCGTGGCGGTTGCGGGCGGCCGTTGAGGTTGTCCTGATCGATCAGGTAGAACTCCAGCTCGAACGCGGCGCAGATGCTCAGGCCCATGGCGTCGAACTTGCTCACCACCTGGCGCAGCACTTCGCGCGGGTCGGCGAAGAACGGCGCGCCGTCGAGCTCATGCATGGTCATCAGCAACTGGGCCGTCGGGCGCTTCTGCCACGGCTCGTCGCACAGGGTTCCGGCAATCGGGTAGCAGATGCGGTCGGCGTCCCCGATATCCAGTCCCAGGCCGGTACTCTCGACCGTCGAGCCGTTGATGTCCAGGGCGAACAGCGATGCCGGCAGGTTGATGCCCTTCTCGTACACCTTGTGCAGGCTGGCGCGTTCGATGCGCTTGCCACGTACCACGCCGTTCATGTCGGAAATCAGCAGATCGACGTACTGAGTATCCGGATGGGCCTGAAGAAAGTCGTTCATCTCGCTGGAAGTACTGGCGCACGGGGTGACCGACGTCATGGCTTACATCCTATGATTTGCTGCGGCGATGTGGAGGGTACGGCTGGCGCCTCACGGCGACGATGGTTTGCAGCTGTTGTTTTTTTAACGTTCCCATCGTGGGGATTGCTCCGACCGGGCGCATTGATTCCCGGGGGCCGTTTCACTATAAAATGGCCCTCACGCAACAGACATTGGCAATTCGGCAAGCAGAGCGTGCACCAATGCAATATCAGATCACTCACGCCGACCTTTCTCTGGTCCTGGCACTGGAACGTGGGCGCTCGCTGGCCAAGGCCGCCGAGCTGCTCAAGGTCGATGTCTCGACCGTATTTCGCTCGATACGGCGGCTGGAATCGGCGCTGGGCACTGCGCTGTTCGTGAAAAGCCGCAAAGGCTACCTGCCGACCGACACAGCCCAGGCCCTGGCCGAGCAGGCAGAGCGTGCCGAGCAGGCGCTGGAGGCAGCGCGCATCGCCATGAGCAGTGGCGAGCAGGTGGTCAGTGGCACGGTGCGGCTGACCTGTACCGAAGCTGTGATGCACAGCCTGCTGCTGCCGGCGCTGGCCGCGTTCATGCCCAATTACCCGGCGCTGTCGCTGGAAATGGGTACATCCAATACCTTCGCCAACCTCAGCCGGCGCGATGCCGACATCGCCCTGCGCCTGACCAACACCCCACCGGAACATCTGGTCGGGCGCTGCCTGGGCTCCACCTCCTATGTGATCTGCGGCCAGCCGCAGTGGCGCGAGCGCCTGGGCCAATCGGCCAGCAGCGTGCCCTGGATCGCGCCGGACGACTCGATGCAAGACCACCCCACCGTGGTCTGGCGCAACCAGCATTACCCAGGTCTGGGCCCGCGCTACCAGTGCAGCAGCATGTCGACCATTGCCCAGCTGGTCAGCACCGGGCTGGGCGTGGCGGCGCTACCGGACTACATGGTGCACGCCTTGCCAGGGGTAGACGCGTTGAGCGGGCCGTTGCCTGGTTGCGATACCCAGCTATGGTTGCTGACCCGCCCCGACTGCCGGGCCTTGCGCTCGGTGCAGACCCTGTTCGAAGAGCTGACGCCGCGATTGCGGGACGCGCTGGTCTGAGGTTATTGTCAGGGCATACGTCGAGGGCGTCTGCCCCGCGCCTTTGGCGGACACGCCAGATGGCCGGACAAAACAGCGCTTCCCTATTGGCTGGTGATTTTTTAAACTATCGAGTCCGCCTGCCCGTATTGGGCTGCACGCCCACCGCATTTGCTACTGAGGAAGACCATGGCCCGCGTAACTGTTGAAGACTGCCTGGAACACGTGGATAACCGTTTTGAGCTGGTCATGCTCTCGACCAAGCGCGCCCGTCAGCTGGCTACCGGCGGCAAAGAGCCACGCGTTGCGTGGGAAAACGACAAACCGACCGTTGTCGCCCTGCGCGAGATCGCCGAAGGTATCGTGACCCCCGAGTTCATCGCTGCTGAAGAGATCGTCACCGAGGATCCGGTCTTCGCCGCATTCGAGGACGAGTCCAACGAGGCTGTCTGATCCATGCCCGGTCGACGTCGCGCGGCACAAGGCCCTCTTCCCCGGCAAGAGGTGAAACCATGCCGGGTATAGAAGCCCTGGCCGAACGGCTGTCGACCTACCTTGGCCCCGAACAGGTCAACCTGGTTCGGCGCGCCTACTTCTACGCCGAACAAGCTCACGACGGGCAACGCCGCCGCAGCGGCGAGCCCTACGTGACGCATCCGCTGGCCGTGGCCAGCATCCTCGCCGACATGCACATGGACCATCAGAGCCTGATGGCCGCCATGTTGCACGACGTCATCGAAGACACCGGCATCGCCAAAGAGGCGCTGTGCCAGCAGTTTGGCGAAACCGTCGCCGAGCTGGTCGATGGGGTCAGCAAGCTGACCCAGATGAACTTCGAGACCAAGGCCGAGGCGCAGGCCGAGAACTTCCAGAAGATGGCCATGGCCATGGCGCGCGACATTCGCGTGATCCTGGTCAAGCTCGCCGACCGCCTGCACAACATGCGCACCCTTGAAGTGCTGTCTGGCGAGAAACGCCGGCGCATCGCCAAGGAAACCCTGGAAATCTACGCGCCCATCGCCAATCGCCTGGGCATGCATACCGTGCGCGTCGAATTCGAGGACCTGGGCTTCAAGGCCATGCACCCGATGCGCTCCTCGCTGATTCATCGCGCGGTGAAGAGTGCGCGTGGCAACCGCAAGGAAATCGTCGCCAAGATCGAACACTCGCTGGCCAACTGCCTGGCCGCCGACGGCATCGAAGGTGAAGTCAGCGGGCGACAGAAACACCTCTATGGCATCTACAAGAAGATGCGCGGCAAACGCCGCGCCTTCACCGAAATCATGGATGTGTATGCGTTCCGCATCATCGTCGACAAGGTCGACACCTGCTACCGCGTGCTCGGCGCCGTGCACAACCTGTACAAGCCACTGCCCGGCCGCTTCAAGGACTACATCGCGATTCCCAAAGCCAACGGCTACCAGTCGTTGCACACCACCTTGTTCGGCATGCACGGCGTGCCCATCGAAATCCAGATACGTACCCGCGAAATGGAAGAGATGGCCAACAACGGCATTGCCGCACATTGGCTGTACAAGTCCAACGAGCACGATCAACCCAACAGCCATGCCCGTGCACGGCAGTGGGTCAAGGGCATCCTCGAGCTGCAGCAGCGCGCCGGCAATTCGCTGGAATTCATCGAGAGCGTGAAGATCGACCTGTTCCCGGACGAGGTCTATGTGTTCACGCCCAAGGGCCGCATCATGGAGCTGCCCAAAGGCTCCACCGCGGTCGATTTCGCCTACGCCGTGCATACCGATGTCGGCAACAGCTGCATCGCCTGCCGCATCAACCGGCGCCTGGCGCCGCTGTCCGAGCCGCTGCAAAGTGGCTCGACCGTCGAAATCGTCAGCGCTCCAGGCGCCCGGCCGAATCCGGCCTGGCTCAACTTCGTGGTCACCGGCAAGGCCCGCACGCACATACGCCACGCCCTCAAGCAGCAGCGCCGTTCTGAATCGATCAGCCTCGGCGAGCGCCTGCTGAACAAGGTGCTGACAGGTTTCGACAGCAGCCTGGAGCGCATTCCGCAGGAGCGAATCCAGGCGATTCTCAGCGAGTACCGCCTGGAACTGACCGAAGACCTGCTCGAGGATATCGGCCTGGGCAACCGCATGGCCTACGTGGTCGCCCGCCGCCTGCTGTCGGCCGAGGGCGAACCGCTGCCGGCACCGGAAGGCCCGCTGGCGATCCGCGGCACCGAGGGCCTGGTGCTGAGCTACGCGAAGTGCTGCACGCCGATCCCCGGCGACCCGATCGTCGGCCATTTGTCGGCTGGCAAAGGCATGGTCGTGCACCTGGAAAACTGCCGCAATATCAGTGAAATTCGTCACAACCCGGAAAAATGCGTTCAGCTTTCCTGGGCCAAGGACATCCCTGGCGAGTTCAATGTCGAGTTGCGTGTCGAGCTCGAACACCAGCGCGGGCTCATCGCGCTGCTGGCCAGCAGCGTGAATGCCGCCGACGGCAACATCGAGAAAATCAGCATGGACGAACGCGACGGCCGTATCAGCGTGGTCCAACTGGTGGTCAGCGTGCACGACCGTGTGCACCTGGCGCGTGTGATCAAGAAGCTGCGTACCTTGACCGGCGTGGTCCGCATCACCCGCATGCGTACGTAGTCCGCCAACCGCAAGGAGTCATCATGAGCAAGACGGTAATCAACAGCGACAAGGCCCCTGCCGCTATCGGCACCTACTCTCAGGCGATCAAGGCCGGCAATACCGTGTACATGTCGGGCCAGATCCCACTGGACCCCAAGACCATGGAGCTGGTCGAAGGCTTCGAAGCGCAGACCGTACAGGTGTTCGAGAACCTCAAGGCGGTGGCCGAAGCGGCGGGCGGTTCGTTCAAGGATATCGTCAAGCTGAACATTTTCCTCACCGACCTGAGCCACTTCGCCAAGGTCAACGAGGTCATGGGCCGCTACTTCGAGCAGCCGTACCCTGCGCGTGCCGCCATTGGTGTTGCCGCACTGCCCAAAGGCGCCCAGGTCGAAATGGACGCCATCCTGGTCATCGACTGATGCCACGGTGACGGGCTGATCGCCCGTCACCCTCCTTTGCAAGGTTATCCCGTCATGCGTCAAGCACTGCCCCTCGCGCTGGCAGCCCTGCTTCTGAGCGGTTGCGCCAGCCACAAGCCTGAAGACTTCAACGGCACCTGGATCAACCAGGCCGCCATCGACGCTGCCAGTAACAATGGCAGCCTGCGCCAAGCCCTCGATACCCATGGCCCAGTGCTGGAGTGGAAGCTTGACGTCACTCGCCAGCAGGCCAGCTTCAGCAATGGTTTCGAAGCGGCCGATGGCCGTTTGAGCGCTGACCAGAAGCACTGGCAGGCGAGCTTCGAAGGTGGCCAGACCGAGCAACTGGAGCTCGATGGCGACGAACTCAAGGCCACGGCCGCGAACGGCAGCGAGCGAACCTTCGTTCGCGCCGCGCAGGCGGGCAATGCGCCGCTGGGCGCAACGTTCGAAAAAGCGCTGTATCAGGCCTACCTGGGCGGAGATTGGAAAATCATCGAAGGTCAGGGCCAGGGCGCGACCGTGCGCTTTGGCGATACGGGTAATGTCACCGGCCTGCCAGGCCCGGACCGATTCGCCCTGTGCCTGGCCGGCGACTGCGCCAGCATGGGCGGCAACAACGACAGCTTGTGGCTCGAACGCAACCAGCGTGGGGCGCCGTTCATCTTCAAGCGCGACGGCAACACGCTGACGATCTACCAGGCGGTCAATACCGCCAACGCCGACGAGATTCCTCAGCTGAGCCCCGGCCCCCGGCAGTGGGTACTGGAGCGCAGCTGAAGGCGCTCCCCGTGGGTTCAGCGCTTGCCTGCGAGTATGGCGGCGTAGCCTTCCTGGTAGCTCGGATAGGCGGGCACCCAGCCCAACGCCCGTGCCCGGGCATTGCTGCAACGCTTGCTACCGGTGCGCCGCACGCGTTGCTCATCCGACCAGTGAGTAACGCCCAGGTACTGGCGTAGCCACGCCACGACCTCGGCCAGCGGCGCGGGCGCGTCATCGACACCGATGTAGCAGTCCTGCAGCGCTACCCCGTCCACGTCAGCTTGCAACAGGTGAGCCATCAGGCCAGCCGCGTCCTCGGCGTGGATGCGATTGCCATACAGCGGCGGATCGACCGCCACCCGATACCCTTGGCGCACCTGGCTCAGCAGCCACTCGCGCCCCGGGCCATAGATGCCGGTCAGGCGCACGACGCACGCGGGCAGCCCGCTGGCATGGGCAAGGCTTTCGGCCTGCAGCATGATCTTCCCGGAATACCCCTCAGGCTCGGTGGCGCTGGTCTCGTCGACCCACTGCCCATCTTTTTGCGCAAACACACTGCTGCTGGAGACGAACAGCAAGCGCCGTGGTCGCTGGCCCCGATCGGCTAACCAGCCCAGCACATGCCGCAAGCCGTCGACATAGGCTGATTGATAGCCTGCCTCGTCGTGCTGACTGGCGGCAACGCAGTACACCAGGTAGTCAGGCGATCGCAGCGGCCAGGCTTGGGGAATGACCGGATTCGAAAGATCGGCTGCGATGGCTTCGACCCCTTCAGGCAGTGCACTGACCGTGCGGCGCAGACCGCTGACGTGCCAGCCCTTGGCCAACAGTTGTCGGGCCAGACGCCCGCCAACATCACCGCATCCCACAATCATTGCGGAAAGGTCCGACATCATAAAACTCCCTAGACCAAAGGGTCAGGCTAGCCGGATTACACGATGGGCGGCTAGGCCCTGGGCGAAAAAAGCAACGAGATTACTTTTGTTAACAAGAATTACTTGCAATAATGGCGGCCCTATCTGTTCTCGGCCTATCTCGAGGCCTTGGAGAACGCTCACTTTTTCTTCATCAGGTCCGGCTAGCATGACACGTACTCAACCTTCCGCTTCGCCAACCCCGTCGCGCGCCTGGCGCGCCATCGCCGCGCTGGTTTTCAGCCTGGTGCTGGCCCCGGTGGCCCTGGCCGATGAGCCGAACGCCACTGCTGCAACGCCAGCCGCTGCCGCTGCGCCAGCCACCCCGGTTGCCGCCGAAGGCCAGGCCCCGAGCGCCGCCGAAGGCCAGCCCGCCGCTGCCCCCGTGGCCGATCCGGCGGCCCAGGAACTGGTTGAAGATACTTCCCTGGGCATGGCCCATGACCTGTCGCCCTGGGGCATGTACAAAAATGCCGACGTCGTGGTCAAGGCCGTGATGATCGGCCTGGCCATTGCCTCGATCATCACCTGGACCATCTGGATCGCCAAGGGCTTCGAGCTGCTGGGCGCCAAGCGCCGCCTGCGGGGCGAGATCGCGGCATTGAAGAAGTCGGTCAGCCTCAAGGACGCCAGCGAGGTTTCCAATAAGGAAGGCACCCTGGCCCACACGCTGGTGCATGACGCCCTCGAAGAGATGCGCCTGTCGGCCAACGCTCGCGAGAAAGAAGGCATCAAGGAGCGCGTGAGCTTCCGCCTCGAGCGCCTGGTCGCCGCCAGCGGCCGGACCATGAGCAGCGGCACCGGTGTGCTGGCGACCATTGGTTCCACCGCCCCGTTCGTGGGTCTGTTCGGTACCGTCTGGGGCATCATGAACAGCTTCATCGGCATCGCCAAAACCCAGACCACCAACCTGGCCGTGGTCGCCCCCGGTATCGCCGAAGCCCTGCTGGCGACCGCTCTGGGTCTGGTGGCGGCGATTCCGGCGGTGGTGATCTACAACGTCTTCGCGCGTTCGATCGCCGGCTACAAGGCTCAGGTGTCCGACGCTTCTGCCCAGGTACTGCTGCTGGTCAGCCGTGACCTGGACCACCAAGGTGGCGAGCGCGCCGCCCCGCACATGGTGAAAGTGGGGTAAACCATGGGCCTGCATCTGAACGAAGGTGGCGACGACCTCGCCGAGAACCACGAAATCAACGTGACGCCATTCATCGACGTGATGCTGGTGCTGCTGATCATCTTCATGGTCGCCGCACCGCTGGCCACGGTCGATATCAAGGTCGACCTGCCCGCCTCCAGCGCCAAACCGGCGCCACGGCCGGAGAAACCGGTGTTCGTCAGCGTCAAGGCTGACCAGAAACTGTACGTCGGTGACGATCAGGTGGCCACCCCGGCGCAACTTGGCCCGATGCTCGATGCCAAGACCAAGGGCGACAAGGAAACCACCATCTTCTTCCAGGCTGACAAAGGCGTGGACTACGGTGACCTGATGGAGGTGATGAACACCATGCGCGCGGCCGGCTACCTGAAAGTCGGTCTGGTCGGGCTCGAGACGGCAGCCAAGAAATGACCAAACCGCGCTCAAACGTGGCGCGCTACGTTGGCAGCCTGGCGATCGTGCTGGGCGTGCACGTGGTCGCCGTGCTGCTGACCCTCAACTGGTCGGTGCCCCAAGCCATCGAACTGCCGCCGGCAGCCATGATGGTCGAGTTGGCACCGCTGCCCGAGCCTGCGCCGCCACCACCGCCCAAAGCCGCCCCGCAGCCGCCTGCACAGGTCGAGGAGCCGCCGATGCCGAAGCTGGTCGAGGCCCCGAAACCGAAGATCGCCGTCGCCAAACCCAAGCCCAAGCCCAAACCTCAGCCGCCCAAGCCTGAGAAAAAGCCTGAGCCGCCAAAGGACGAGCCACCGGCCAAGCAGGAAGTCGCCGATACCCCGCCAAGCGAGGCGCCACCGCAGAAGTCAGCGGCCCCGGCACCGAGCATCGCGGCCAACAGCAAGGCGCTGCCAACCTGGCAAAGCGACCTGCTGCGTCACCTGGGCAAGTTCAAGCGCTATCCGGAGGACGCACGCCGTCGCGGCCTGCAGGGCATCAACCGCCTGCGTTTCGTGGTCGATGCCGACGGCAAGATCGTCTCCTACTCCATGGCCGGCGGCTCGGGCAGCGCAGCCCTGGACCGGGCGACGATGGAAATGATCCGCCGCGCCGGCAAGGTGCCCAAGCCGCCTGCGGAATTGCTGACCAATGGCACGATCGAGGTGGTGGCGCCGTTCGTCTACTCGCTGGACCGTCGCTGATACTTTTGTTTCTGTCACAAATCGGCAAGTCTGATAACGTGCGTCTATCGATTGCAGCCGCTATGCTGGGCCCGCAACTTCATGGACGCACGTTATGACCCTCACTGAACTACGCTACATCGTCACGCTCGCCCAAGAGCAGCACTTCGGCCACGCTGCCGAGCGCTGCCACGTCAGCCAACCGACGCTCTCGGTCGGCGTGAAAAAGCTTGAGGACGAGCTGGGTGTATTGATCTTCGAACGCAGCAAGAGCGCGGTGCGTCTGACCCCGGTTGGCGAGAGCATCGTGGCCCAGGCGCAGAAGGTGCTCGAGCAGGCTCAGGGGATTCGCGAGCTGGCCCAGGCGGGCAAGAACCAGTTGACCGCCCCGCTCAAGGTCGGTGCCATCTACACTGTCGGCCCGTACCTGTTCCCCCACCTGATTCCGCAGCTGCACCGCGTAGCGCCGCAGATGCCGCTGTATATCGAAGAAAACTTCACCCACGTGCTGCGCGAAAAACTGCGTAATGGCGAACTGGACGCGGTGATCATCGCCCTGCCGTTCAATGAAGCCGATGTCCTGACCCTGCCTCTGTACGACGAACCCTTCTGTGCGCTCATGCCTGCCGACCACCCCTGGACGGCGAAGAAGACCATCGACACCGCGCTGCTCAATGACAAGAGCCTGCTGCTGCTAGGCGAAGGTCACTGTTTCCGCGATCAGGTGCTCGAGGCTTGCCCCACCCTGATCAAGGGCGGCGAAGGCGCCAAGCACACCACGGTCGAGTCCAGCTCGCTGGAAACCATCCGCCACATGGTCGCCTCGGGTTTGGGCGTGTCCATCCTGCCGCTGTCGGCCGTGCACAGCCATCATTATGCGCCGGGCGTGATCGAAGTCCGTCCGCTGACGGCTCCGGCGCCGTTCCGCACCGTCGCCATCGCCTGGCGCGCCAGCTTCCCGCGGCCGAAAGCCATCGAGATCCTCGCCGACTCGATTCGCCTGTGCTCGGTTGCCAAGGCGCCCGCGGACCCGTCGGCCTGATCCATGACTGAGCTGTCGAAGGTTTCGGTCACGGCGCTCAAGGGCGTAGGCGATGCCATGGCGGAAAAGCTCGCCAAGGTCGGCCTGGAAAACCTGCAAGATGTGCTGTTCCATCTGCCCTTGCGCTATCAGGACCGCACCCGCGTGGTGCCCATCGGCCAATTGCGGCCGGGTCAGGATGCCGTGATCGAAGGGGTGGTCAGTGGTGCCGACGTGACCATGGGCAAGCGCCGTAGCCTCGTCGTGCGCCTGGGCGACGGCACTGGCGTATTGAGCCTGCGCTTCTACCATTTCAGCAACGCACAAAAAGAAGGCCTCAAGCGCGGCACGCACCTGCGTTGCTACGGCGAGGCGCGTCCCGGCGCCTCGGGCCTGGAGATCTACCATCCGGAGTACCGCGCGCTCAACGGCGACGAGCCGCCGCCGCCGGTCGAACAGACCCTGACGCCGATCTATCCTTCCACCGAAGGCCTGACCCAACAGCGCTTGCGTCAGCTTTGCCAGCAGAGCCTGAGCATGCTTGGCCCCCGTAGCCTGCCCGATTGGCTACCGGATGAGCTGGCCCGCGACTATCAGCTGGCGCCGCTGGACGACGCCATTCGTTATCTGCACAACCCGCCCGCCGATGCCGACCTCGACGAACTTGCCGAGGGCCAGCACTGGGCGCAGCACCGCCTGGCCTTCGAGGAACTGCTGACCCATCAGCTGTCTCAGCAACGCCTGCGCGAGAGCCTGCGCAGCCTGCGCGCCCCGGTACTGCCCAAAGCCAAGCGTCTGCCGGCCCAATACCTGGCCAACCTGGGCTTCCAGCCGACCGGCGCGCAACAGCGCGTCGCCGGCGAAATTGCCTATGACTTGAGCCAGCACGAACCGATGCTGCGCCTGGTGCAAGGCGACGTCGGCGCCGGCAAGACGGTGGTCGCCGCCCTGGCGGCGTTACAGGCACTGGAGGCCGGCTATCAGGTCGCCCTGATGGCACCTACCGAGATCCTCGCCGAACAGCACTACATCACCTTCAAGCGCTGGCTCGAGCCGCTGGGCATCGAGGTCGCCTGGCTCGCCGGCAAGCTCAAGGGCAAGGCCCGCGCCAGCGCCCTCGAGCAGATCGCCGGCGGTGCGCCAATGGTGGTCGGGACCCATGCCTTGTTCCAGGAAGAAGTGAAGTTCCAGCGCCTGGCCCTGGCCATCATCGACGAACAACACCGCTTTGGCGTACAGCAGCGCCTGGCCCTGCGCAAGAAAGGCGTGGCCGGAGAGCTGTGCCCGCACCAGCTGATCATGACCGCCACACCCATCCCGCGCACCCTGGCCATGAGCGCCTATGCCGACCTGGACACGTCGGTGCTCGACGAACTGCCGCCCGGGCGGACGCCGGTCAACACCGTTCTGGTGGTCGACAGCCGCCGTTTCGAAGTGGTCGAACGTGTGCGCGCCGCCTGCGCAGAAGGCCGCCAGGCCTATTGGGTGTGCACCCTGATCGAAGAATCCGAAGAACTCACCTGCCAGGCTGCCGAAAGCACCTTCGAAGAGCTTGGCAGTGCGCTCGGCGAGCTGCGCGTGGGCCTGATCCACGGGCGCATGAAGCCTGCGGAAAAAGCCGAGGTCATGGCTGAGTTCAAGCAGGGCAGTCTGCAACTGCTGGTCGCGACCACAGTGATCGAAGTGGGTGTCGACGTGCCCAATGCCAGCTTGATGATCATCGAGAACCCCGAGCGCCTGGGCCTGGCCCAGCTTCACCAGCTGCGCGGCCGGGTCGGCCGAGGGAGCGCGGTGAGCCACTGCGTGCTGCTCTACCACCCGCCGCTTTCGCAAATCGGACGGGAACGCCTGGGCATCATGCGCGAAACCAATGACGGTTTCGTCATCGCCGAAAAAGACCTGGAGCTGCGCGGCCCGGGCGAGATGCTCGGCACCCGCCAGACCGGCCTGCTGCAGTTCAAGGTGGCCGACCTGATGCGTGACGCTGACCTGCTGCCGGCCGTGCGCGATGCCGCCCAGGCGCTGCTGGCGCGCTGGCCGGACCACGTCAGCCCCTTGCTCGACCGCTGGCTGCGTCACGGCCAGCAATATGGCCAGGTATGAGCCTGGCCATAATGGATCCAGCTTTGATGACAGGCTGGTTATACTTCGCTTTTAAAAGATTAGTGGATACAGACCATGACTGAAGTTGCCCTGGACACTGCAACCCCACACGCACCGTCTGTCATCCGGCTACTGCTCGAAAAACTCCACGTGCCCTACGAAGAGGTGGCAGAGCACCCAGCGCTGTCGAGCGCATCACAGGTGCAGGCGATCCTCCTCGACGACGAGATTGGCGCTTTGCTGGTGTTGTTCCCGCAAAGCAAGCTGCTGGACCTCAGCCGCCTGGAAGAGCTCACCGGGCGCAAGCTCAAGGCCGTCCCGCTGCCGCGCCTCAAGCAGATGCTCGACAAACACCAGCTCAAGGCATTGCCGGCGATCCCGGCGCTGACCAGTTCGCCCTGCCTGTATGAAGGCAAGTTGCTCGAGGCCGAGCACCTGCTGATCCAGTCCGGTGAAACCGGCTTGCTGCTCAAGGTTCACCGCGACGATTTCAAGCGCATGCTGATCAAGGCCAGCGCCGGCAGCTTCGGCCAGCCCGTTCGCGATATCCGTCCCAATCTCGACCGCCCGGATGACGACCCCAAGGAAATCACTCTGGCGGTGCAGGCGTTCACCGCACGGCGCATCCAGAAGCGCCTGGAGGAAACCATCGAGATTCCTCCGCTGGCCGACACTGCACAAAAAATCATCAAGCTGCGGGTCGACCCCAATGCCAGCATCGACGACATCACCGGCGTGGTGGAAACCGACCCGGCCCTGGCCGCCCAAGTCGTCAGCTGGGCTGCTTCGCCCTACTACGCGTCACCCGGCAAGATCCGCTCTGTCGAAGATGCCATCGTGCGCGTACTGGGTTTCGACCTGGTGATCAATCTGGCCCTGGGCCTGGCGCTGGGCAAGACCTTGAGCCTGCCCAAGGATCAGCCCCAGCAGGCCACGCCGTATTGGCAGCAGTCGATCTATACGGCCGCCATCATCGAAGGCCTGACCCGTGCCATGCCACGCGCCGAGCGCCCCGAGGCCGGCCTGACTTACCTCGCTGGGCTGCTGCACAATTTCGGCTACCTGCTATTGGCGCATGTGTTCCCACCGCACTTCTCGCTGATCTGCCGCCATCTGGAGGTCAACCCGCACCTGCCGCACACCTTCGTCGAGCAGCACCTGCTGGGCATCAGCCGTGAGCAAATCGGGGCTTGGCTGATGAAACTGTGGGACATGCCCGAAGAGCTGTCGACCGCCCTGCGTTTCCAGCATGATCCGGCATACGACGGCGAAAACTCGGCATATCCCAACCTGGTGTGCCTGGCCACCCGCCTGCTGCGCTCGCGCGGCATCGGCTCGGGGCCGCAGGAGGCAATTCCGGACGAGCTGCTCAAACGCCTGGGCATCAGCCGCGACAAGGCCAATGATGTGGTGAACAAGGTGCTTGAGGCCGAGTCGCTGCTGCGCGAACTGGCGTCGCAGTTCAACGCTCCACACTGACGACCGGCATGCGCGGTGGGCGCAACGTGTTGCGCCCACCGGTTTTGGTCAGCGTTTCTTCTTGGGTTTCAGGTATTTCATCAGTCCCTGGAACCACATGACCAGCGCCGGATTGCCTTTGATCTGGATGTGCTTGTCTTGGATACCCTGCATGAAGGCCAGCTGTTTGTTGCTCGCCTGCAGCGTGGTGTAGCCGTAAGCCGCATCCTTGAAAGCGATGGCGAAGGCAGGCTGCGGATAGGTGCCGGCTTTGCTGCTGATCCGCTCGCCGTTGACGATGAAGTGCCGAGCGATCTTGCCGTCGAGCGTCTGCATCTGGAACACCAGATCCTTGTCCTTGAGCTGCTGCTGGAACGCCGGGTTGGTGCGGCTGGCTCGGGCCATCAGCAGGCCCATGGCCCAAAGGAGAAAGCGAAACTTCATCAACACGCCTCGAATACAAAATGACTGAGACGCGCAGTTTAGCCTTTTCCTGAATTATTTAGCCAAGTTCGTAACACTTCGCCGCTGAAACGTACAACGGGCGCCCGTGGGCGCCCGTTCGAGTGACAGTGCCAATCTCATTTTTTCTTCGTGGCTTTCGCTGGCTTGGCCGCCACATTGACGCTGTCGCGCAGGTTTTTGCCAGGCTTGAAGGCCACGGTGTTGCTGGCCTTGATCTTCACCGGCTCGCCGGTTTGCGGATTCTTGCCCGTGCGCGCACCCCGATGGCGCTTCTCGAACGTGCCGAAACCGACCAAGGTCACGGTGTCCTTGTCCAGGGCGCTGGTAATACTGTCGAGGATAGCGTTGAGCACCTGATTGGCCTTGTCCTTGGTCAGATCGGTCTTTTCGGCAATGACAGCGGCGAGTTCTGGTTTACGCATAGTGAAGCCTCTTTGACGGAATTCTTGTTGTTATGCCGTGCTGCCATTGGAGCAGCGTTCAAGGCACCGCAGGCTCTAACCTGCGGCAGACGGAACTGAGAATGGCACGCTCGCCAGGGCCGCGCCAGTATCGGGACGGCCATTGTGCTGGCAACAACAGGATAAATCCGACAGAACGCCCGCGATTTACGCCATCAACGCCGGGAGCTGGCGGTTGAGCGCCAGTTTCTCCATCACCGCGCTGCCGGTCAGTACATAGCCCAGCAGTTGGCCATCGGCGTCATGACAGAGCACCTTGAGGTCGCGGCCCTGCCCGCTGACTTGCCAGGTCCCTTCTGTGCCGGGAGGTGGCGGCGAGACCACCAATGGGCAAGCCGGGGTCTTCACGGTGATCGGCATGGGGCCGTAGCTGACCTCGGTGGGGTTGCCGACCAAGGTCTGCGCCAGCGCCCGCACACAGGCCATCAGCGGCATGACATAGAGCAGGTTGATGCCGTCGACCTCGGCGCAGTCGCCAAGGGCGAAGATGTGGCTGTGCGAGGTGCGCAACTGACGGTCGACGACCACGCCGCGATTGATCTGCAAGCCTGCAGCGGCGGCCAGGTCAGTGCGCGGACGCAGGCCGATGGCCGACACCACCACGTCACAGGCGATCACCTGACCATCGGACAGATGCGCCTGCAAGCCCTCGTCAGCGCGCACCAAGCGGTTCAGCACCGGGCCCAGGTGCAAGCGTACACCGAGTTCTTCCAATCCGGCTCTTACTGCTGCCGCCGCAGCCGGATGCAGCAGCGTAGGCATGACCTGCTCGCACGGTGCGACCATGTCGATGTCGAAGCCGCCCTGGCGCATGTCGTTGGCGAATTCACAGCCAATCAGACCGGCGCCGAGGATCAGGACGCGCTGCTTGTCCGCAGCCGCAGCGCGCAAACGCGCGTAATCTTCCAGATCGTTGACCGGGAACACCTTGTTTGCAGCGTCGCCCTCGATGGGCACCTGAACGGTCTGCGCCCCCCACGCCAGAATCAGGTCGCGGTACTCGATCGCTTCCTCACCGACCCAAAGCCGCCGATGACCTGGGTCGATGCCGCTGATGCGCGTGTGGGTACGGATCTCGGCGTTGAGCTGCTCGGCCATCGCGCCGGCTTCAGCCATGCACAGGCCATCGGCATCTTTTTGCTTGGCAAAGCCGGTGGACAGCATGGGCTTGGAATACGAACGACCGTCGTCAGCGGTAATCAGCAACAACGGCGTGTCGCCATCGAGCTTGCGAAATTCACGGGCCAGGTTGTAACCGGCCAGGCCGGTACCGATGATTACCACTGGAGCGGTCATGCGCTTGTTCCTCGATCAGCCGATGGAGATCATTTCAAAGTCGCTCTTGCCCACGCCACAATCTGGGCACAGCCAATCCGCCGGGACGTCTTCCCAACGGGTTCCCGGCGCGATGCCGTCGTCCGGCCAGCCTTCGGCTTCGTCATAGATCAGGCCACAGACAATACACTGCCACTTTTTCATCGGATCGTTTTCCTTGGTCCAGGCTCAGGCTAAGTGTTGCTGCTGCTGGCGCTTGGCAGGCTGGGGCGCCGCCACATGGCCAGTGCGCAATTCGTGCAGGCTTTGTAACGGCCCTGCCGGCAGGATGCAAGCGCTCAGGGCAATCATGCTAAGCTCGCCGCCTCTCTGGCTGTCATCAAGCATATCGACGTGTCGTACGAATCCCCGCAAGCAGCCGCTGTCGCGTGGCTGACGTATTCACAGCTGGCCAGCGCAGTCGACCAGCCGACCTTGGACTGGCTGTTCGACGACGGTTCGCTGACCCGCCGCCTCATTCAATTGTCCCAGGATCACTTTGCCGTCACCCCGTTGTACGAGGGCTGGCAAGCCCTGCGCGATGACGAGTGCCTGGCCCTGAACATCGCCCCCGGCGCTGAAGGCTGGGTCCGTGAGGTGTTCCTGCGCGGTCACGGTGAACCTTGGGTGTTCGCCCGCAGCGTCGCCAGCCGCAGCGCTCTCGAACGCGGCGGCCTCGATCTGGAAACCTTGGGCAGTCGTTCGCTGGGTGAGCTGCTGTTCTGCGATCAGGCGTTCGTTCGCCGGCCGATCGAAGTGAGCCATTATCCATCGCACTGGCTGCCGGCCGAGGCCGCGCAAGCGGGGCTGTGGGGTCGGCGCTCGCGCTTCGAGCGCGACGGCCTGGCACTGCTGGTGGCAGAGGTTTTCCTGCCTGCGCTGTGGCACGCAGCCACGGAGGAACCCTGATGTACCTGCACTTGCTCAAATCGCTGAACCGCCTGCACCCGCGCGCCTGGGACTTCATTCAGCTCAGCCGCATGGATCGGCCGATCGGTATCTACCTGCTGCTGTGGCCGACCTTGTCAGCGGTATGGATTGCCGGGCACGGCTCGCCGACCCTGGCCAACGTGCTGATCTTCGGCCTGGGGGTGGTGTTGATGCGCGCAGCCGGCTGCTGCATCAACGACTTCGCCGACCGCAAGGTCGATGGCCACGTCAAGCGCACGGCCGATCGACCACTGGCCAGCGGCCGAGTCAAATCGCGCGAGGCGCTGGTGCTATTCGCCATTCTGGTCGGCGTGAGCTTCCTGCTGGTGCTGTGCACCAATAGCCGCACGGTGTGGCTGTCGTTTGGCGCAGTGGCGCTGGCGTTCTGCTACCCATTCATGAAGCGCTACACCTATTACCCCCAGGTGGTACTCGGTGCCGCCTATTCGTGGGGCATCCCCATGGCCTTCACCGCTGCCGGGGGCGAATTACCGGCCAGTGCCTGGCTGCTGTACATCGCCAACCTGCTGTGGACGGTGGGCTATGACACCTACTACGCCATGGTCGATCGCGATGACGACCTGAAGATCGGGGTCAAATCCACTGCCATTCTGTTCGGCGAGGCCGATCGCAACATCATCCTCGGCTTGCAATTGTCCTCGTTGGCCTGCCTGCTGCTGGCCGGATCCCACTTCGCATTGGGTGGCTGGTTCCACCTGGGCTTGCTGGGTGCGGCGGCGTGCTTTGCCTGGGAATACTGGTCGACGCGCAGCCTGGACCGCGAGGCCTGTTTCAAGGCGTTTTTGCACAACCACTGGGCGGGTATGCTGGTGTTCGTGGGTGTGGTGCTGGATTACGCACTGCGCTGAACATGCCGTGGGCCAGGCGCAAAATGCCTGGCCCCGTCATTTAATGTCGCAAGAACGGCCAACCCTCTGTCACACAGCTGCAATAATTCCGTTATCTAATGCGGGCCAAGACAGGATTTCTGGAAGAGGTTTTGAGCATGGTTGGCAGAAACATTCTGATCGTCGACGACGAAGCGCCGATTCGCGAAATGATCGCCGTGGCATTGGAAATGGCCGGCTATGACTGCCTGGAAGCCGAGAACTCGCAGCAGGCGCACGCTATCATCGTCGACCGCAAGCCTGACCTGATCCTGCTCGACTGGATGCTCCCAGGCACCTCCGGCATCGAGCTGGCCCGGCGCCTGAAGCGTGACGAGCTGACCGGCGATATCCCGATCATCATGCTCACCGCCAAAGGTGAGGAGGACAACAAGATCCAGGGCCTGGAGGTCGGTGCCGATGACTACATCACCAAACCCTTCTCGCCCCGCGAACTGGTCGCCCGCCTCAAGGCGGTGCTGCGGCGCACCGGCCCCAGCGACAGCGAGGCGCCGATCGAAGTCGGCGGCCTGTTGCTCGACCCGATCAGCCACCGCGTGACCATCGATGGCAAGCCGGCCGAGATGGGCCCCACCGAGTACCGTCTGCTGCAGTTCTTCATGACTCACCAGGAACGCGCCTACACGCGCGGGCAGTTGCTTGATCAGGTCTGGGGCGGCAATGTCTATGTCGAAGAGCGCACGGTCGACGTGCACATCCGCCGCCTGCGCAAGGCGCTGGGCGAAGCCTACGAAAACCTCGTGCAAACCGTTCGCGGCACCGGCTACCGCTTCTCCACCAAGAGCTGAAAAGCAGTAGCAAGCTTCAAGCTTCAAGGAAGAGCAGTCGGCATCGACTTCTAGAGATTAATCACCATCGTGGATCCAGCACCTCTTGTAGCTTGCAGCTCGAAGCTTGCAGCTGGGTCCGAAGGATTCCCCCCCAGTGAACCAGAACTGGCACGCCACGCTGATTCGTCATTTGTTGCTGTTGATCACCGTCTGCCTGATCGGCGGGCTGATCAGTGGTTACTATGGCTGGAGCCTGGCCATTGGCCTGGCACTCTACCTGGGCTGGACCCTCAAGCAGCTGCTGCGCCTGCATGACTGGCTGCGCAATCACCAACCCGATGAAGCACCGCCCGATGGTTACGGCCTGTGGGGTGAGGTGTTCGACAGCATCTATCATTTGCAGCGTCGCGACCAACGGGTGCGCGGGCGCCTGCAGGCCGTGATCGATCGGGTGCAGGAATCCACGGCGGCATTGCGCGATGCAGTGATCATGCTCGACAGCGACGGCAACCTGGAATGGTGGAACCGCGCGGCAGAGACCCTGCTCGGATTCAAGACGCCTCAGGATGGCGGTCAGCCGGTGACCAACCTGGTGCGTCACCCGCGCTTCAAAGAGTACTTCGAAGCGCAAAATTACGCAGAGCCGCTGGAAATCCCCTCACCGATCAACGACCGTCTGCGCGTGCAACTGCACATCACCCGCTACGGCAACAACGAGCACCTGATGCTGGTGCGCGACGTCACCCGTATCCATCAGCTTGAACAGATGCGCAAGGACTTCGTCGCCAACGTGTCCCACGAACTGCGCACGCCGCTGACGGTGATCACCGGTTACCTGGAAACCCTGCTGGATAACGTCGAGGACGTGAACCCGCGTTGGACCCGAGCACTGCAGCAGATGACTCAGCAGGGCTCGCGCATGCAGACGCTGCTCAATGACCTGCTGCTGTTGGCCAAGCTCGAGGCCACCGACTACCCGTCGGATAACCAGCCGGTGGCTGTCGATGCCCTGCTCGCGGCGATCAAGCAGGATGCCCAGGCGTTGTCGGGCCCGCGCAAGCAACGCATTACCCTCGAAGCTGCGCCAGGCTTGCGCCTCAAAGGCAGTGAGTCAGAGCTGCGCAGCGCGTTTTCCAACCTGGTGTTCAATGCGGTCAAGTACACCCAGGACGAGGGCAGCATCCGCATTCGCTGGTGGGCCGATGACCAGGGCGCCCACCTGACGGTGCAGGACTCGGGGGTTGGCATCGACGCCAAGCACCTGCCCCGGCTCACCGAGCGTTTCTATCGCGTCGATTCCAGCCGTGCGTCGAATACCGGTGGCACCGGCCTGGGCCTGGCGATCGTCAAGCACGTGTTGATGCGTCATCGCGGCAAGCTGGAAATCAGTAGCGTGCCGGGGCACGGCAGCACCTTCACCTGCCACTTCGGTCCTACCCAGCTGATGGGCCCCAGGGGCTGAGATTGCGTCGATGCGACTTGCCGTCGAAGGCTGAGAGCCGCTACATTGGATCCCCCGTGCCAGCAAGAGCTGGCACTTTTTTTCTCTACGCCAAAACGGACCCTGTAAAAACTCCATCATGGACCCTTCCCCTGGTATCAGCCTCACCTCGTTATTCGCCGATTTCGGCATGATCATGTTTGCCCTGCTGCTGGTGCTGCTCAACGGCTTCTTCGTTGCGGCAGAGTTCGCCATGGTCAAGCTGCGCGCGACGCGCGTCGAGTCCATTGCCGAACAACACGGCTGGCGCGGCAACATCCTGCGTAAAGTGCACAACCAGCTCGACGCCTACCTCTCGGCCTGTCAGTTGGGCATCACCTTGGCTTCGTTGGGCCTGGGCTGGGTCGGTGAGCCCGCGTTCGCCCACTTGCTCGAGCCGCTGCTGGCCTACCTGGGTGTCGACAGCGCCGAGCTGGTCAAGGCCATATCATTCTTCGTGGCGTTCTTCGTCATCTCCTACCTGCACATCGTGGTCGGCGAGCTGGCGCCCAAGTCGTGGGCGATCCGCAAGCCCGAGCTGCTGTCGTTGTGGACGGCGGTGCCGCTGTACCTGTTCTACTGGCTGATGTATCCGGCGATCTACCTGCTCAACGCCAGTGCCAACACTATTCTGCGCATCGCCGGCCAAGGCGAGCCAGGCCCGCACCACGAGCACCACTACAGCCGCGAAGAGCTCAAGCTGATCCTGCATTCCAGCCGTGGCCAGGACCCCAGCGACCAGGGCATGCGCGTACTCGCGTCGGCGGTGGAAATGGGTGAACTGGAAGTGGTCGACTGGGCCAACTCGCGTGAAGACATGGTCAGCATCGATGCCCATGCCCCGCTCAAGGAAATCCTCGCCCTGCTGCGCCGCCACAAGTTCAGTCGCTACCCGGTCTACGACACCGAGCGCGAGGAATTCACCGGGCTGCTGCACATCAAGGACTTGTTGCTGGAACTGGCGGAACTCGAGCACCTGCCGGAAACCATCGACCTCGAAGACCTCGCCCGTCCGCTGGAGCGCGTCTCGCGGCACATGCCGCTCTCGCAATTGCTGGAGCAGTTCCGCAAGGGTGGCGCGCACTTCGTGCTGGTAGAAGAAGCCGACGGCAAGGTCATCGGCTACCTGACCATGGAAGACGTGCTCGAAGTGCTGGTCGGCGACATCCAGGACGAGCACCGCAAGACCGAGCGCGGCATTCTCGCGTACCAGCCAGGCAAGCTGCTGGTACGTGGCGATACCCCGCTGTTCAAGGTCGAGCGCCTGCTGGGCGTGGACCTCGACCACATCGAGGCGGAAACCCTCGCTGGCCTGATCTACGAAACCCTCAAGCGCGTGCCCGAAGAGGAAGAAGTGCTCGAGGTCGAAGGCCTGCGCATCATCATCAAGAAGATGAAAGGGCCCAAGATCGTCCTGGCCAAGGTGCTCAAGCTCGACTGAGCCTAAGGGTTGCCGGCCGTGAAGTCCGGCAACCCATTGAGCGGTCGATCGAACTGAAACGGTATCGACTCCAGCGCCAGGCCGACATTGCGCTGCACCACGAAGTGCAGATGGGGCCCGGTGCTGTTGCCGGTGTTGCCCGACTTGGCCAATGCCTGGCCCACTACCACCTGCTGCCCTTCCGTCACCAGCACCGAGCCGCGCATCAGGTGCAGGTAGACGCCCATGGTGCCGTCAGGATGCATGATCCGCACGAAGTTACCTGAGCGCAGGCTGCCGCGTCCGCTCTGGCCGTTCTCCACGCCTACCACCACGCCACCGCGCGCCGCGATGATCGGGGTACCCTCGGGCATGGCGATATCCATGGCATAGCGGCCCTTGGGGCCGAAGTGGCTGAAGCGGCCGTTGGCGCCCTGGGTCAGGCGAAACGGCCCGCCTTTCCAAGGAAACGGATACAGGTACGCCATCGAGCGCGGGCGCGGATCACCCATGGCGTACTGGAAGTTGGCCGCATACTGCAATTGCCCACCCGGGGCCGCCAGCACCGAGCCGATCACCTTGGTCGAGCGCGGGCCGATCACGGCGCGCACCAGGCGCGGTTTGTTGCCGCCGAAGGCATTGACCAGCTTGTCGATACGCACCTGGACCTGCATCGGCACGTGCAGGTCGTTACGCACCATGAAACGCACCCCGCCAGGGAACACTTCGGCCTGCAGGCGCACGCGCTCATCGATGCGTTCGAGCATTGGCTCGCGCAGCTCAAGGGCCTTGGCACCTGGGCTGTAATGCTCGGAATAGGACACGGCGCCATCGTTATCGACGCTTTTGTACAGGGTTGCGCCCAGGCTCGATACCGACGCCGAAAGCAAGGCACAGGACAGCAACAAGCGGGCGGCTGCGAGCATGATGGTGGCTTTTTGACAGTTAGGGTCTGTCGAAGACTAGCAGCGCCAGAAATCCGCGATAGTGCTATTGGTCGGATCACACCGCCAGTTGCGAGCACCGCCTGTGACAGCGCTCGACCTGAGCCGTACCGAGCAGGGTCGCGCCCCGCTCAGGCGCCGGGGGTAAAGTGTTTCTGCTGGGTGCCACGGGCGATCAGGCGCGACAGGTAGTCGAGCTTCTGCGCATCCTGGTCGACGAACTTGAAGTTCAACTGCAGCCACTCGCTGTCAGGCTTGGCTTCCAACGCAGCCACTGCATGCAGATACCCATTGAGCCGCGCCACCTCGGCGTTTTCGCCCTGTTCCAGGTCGAGCACTGCGCCCTCGAGCACTTGCGGCAAGGCTGTGCTACGGCGCACCACCAGCAAGGCTTCCTTGAGGCTCAAGGCCTTGATCACGCAGGGCTGGCTGCCGCTGGACAGGCGCAGCTGGCCCTGCCCTCGCCCGACCTGGGCTGCCGCAGCGGCGGCACTTTGCGGCTTCGGCGCGTTGACCAGCGGCTTGGCTGGCGCGGCGCTGGCGGCCGCCACTTTGACTGCTTCGGGCTTGCCACCGGTCAGCGCACTCAAGGAATCGTTGGCGAACGCCGAATTCACCCGCGCCGGCGCACCGGCGATGAGGCCCTCGAGCTTGCCGATCTTGGTCAGCGCCTTTTTCACCTTGGTCAACAGCTGCTCATTGGTGAACGGCTTGCCGACGAAGTCGGAAACCCCGGCCTGGATGGCCTGGATGACGTTTTCCTTGTCGCCACGGCTGGTCACCATGATGAACTGCAAGTCCTTCATTTCAGCCTGCTGGCGGCACCAGGTCAGCAACTCCAGGCCCGACATCTCAGGCATTTCCCAATCGCACAGCACCAGGTCGAAGCGCTCTTTGCCGAGCATGGCCATGGCCTTGCGGCCGTTGACTGCATCCTCGATGACCATGCCGGGAAAGGCGTTGCGCAGGCACTTTCTGACCAGGTCACGAATGAACGGCGCGTCATCCACGACCAGCACATTGACTTTACTCATCGATACTCCTCTTGAACCCGACTAGCCTACCGCGCAATGGTGGCCATTTGCCAACTCTTGGGTCACGCCGGGACTTCTTCGCATCGTTCGCGGGTGCCTGCCGATTGCTCTGCCGCAAACGAAAACGCCCGGCACAGGCCGGGCGTCGTAGCTCGGGAGCAATCTTATTTATCGTCCGCTTGACCAGGAACATTAGCGATTTCGCGCGGATCTTCCGCGCTGCCTTGCACTTGCGCCTGCATGCGCTTGAGGCCCATGTGGCGCACATCGGTACCGCGCACCAGGTAGATCACCAGCTCGGAGATATTGCGCGCATGGTCGCCGATGCGCTCCAGCGAACGCAGCACCCAGATCACGCTGAGTACCCGCGAGATGGAACGCGGGTCTTCCATCATGTAGGTGACCAGTTCGCGCAACGCCGTCTTGTATTCACGGTCGATGGTCTTGTCGTACTGGGCCACGGCCAAGGCCAGGTCGGCATCGAAACGGGCGAACGCGTCCAGGGCGTCACGGACCATGTTGCGTACCTGATCGCCAATGTGGCGCACCTCGACATAGCCGCGCGGCGACTCGCCCTCTTCGCACAACTGGATGGCGCGGCGGGCGATCTTGGTCGACTCGTCGCCGATACGCTCCAGGTCGATCACCGACTTGGAGATGCTGATGATCAAGCGCAGGTCAGAGGCAGCTGGCTGGCGCCGAGCAAGGATGCGCAGGCATTCTTCGTCGATGTTGCGCTCCATCTGGTTGATCTGCTCATCGACCTCGCGCACCTGCTGGGCCAGGCCCGAGTCGGCCTCGATCAGCGCGGTGACGGCATCGTTCACCTGCTTCTCGACCAAGCCGCCCATGGCCAGCAAGTGGCTGCGCACCTCTTCGAGTTCGGCATTGAACTGCTGAGAAATATGGTGCGTCAGGCTTTCTTTGTTGATCATGTGTTCGCTCCGCGAAGCGGCAAGCTGCACGCTTCAAGTGGTTCGTGTCGTTCCGTGGCGCTACGCCGATCGCTCTTCGCTGCAGCTTGCAACTCGAAGCTTGCCGCTGCGACGTGGACGCCCTTAGCCGTAACGACCGGTGATGTAGTCTTCGGTTTGCTTCTTGCCCGGGTTGGTGAACAAGGTATCGGTATCGCCGAATTCGATCAGCTTGCCCATGTACATGAATGCGGTGTAGTCCGAAACGCGGGCTGCCTGCTGCATGTTGTGGGTGACGATGACGATGGTGTATTTGGCCTTGAGTTCATAGATCAGCTCTTCGACCTTCAAGGTCGAGATCGGGTCCAGAGCCGAGCATGGTTCATCGAGCAGCAGCACTTCCGGCTCTACCGCAATGGTACGGGCGATCACCAGACGCTGCTGCTGACCACCAGACAAGCCCAGGGCCGATTCATGCAGGCGGTCTTTTACTTCGTCCCACAGCGCTGCGCCCTTGAGCGCCCACTCCACCGCCTCGTCGAGCACGCGCTTCTTGTTGATGCCCTGGATGCGCAGGCCGTACACGACGTTCTCATAGATGGTCTTGGGGAACGGATTGGGCTTCTGGAAGACCATGCCAACCCGACGACGCAGCTCGGCCACATCCTCGCCCTTGCGGTAGATGTTGTGCCCATAAAGGTTGATGGCACCCTCCACGCGGCAACCGTCGACCAGATCGTTCATGCGGTTGAAGGTGCGCAGCAAGGTCGACTTGCCGCAGCCGGATGGGCCAATGAACGCCGTCACGCGCTGCTTGGGGATGTTCATCTGGACATCGAACAGCGCCTGCTTGTCGCCGTAGAACAGGCTCAGGCCAGGCACCTCGATGGCGACGGTTTCCTCAGCCAGGCGAAGCCCTTGCTTGTCACGGCCCAGGGCAGACATATCGATGCTGCGGGTTTGCGGTTCATGCTGCATGGTCGACTCCGTTGTAGCTGCAAGCGCTGAGCTGCAAGCTGCAAATTGTGGCAAAACGGCAAGCTGTTTGGGCTGGCCGTGGCTTGAAGCGTCAATCAACTGTCCAGCGCCTTGTACTTCTCGCGCAGGTGGTTACGGATCCATACCGCTGACAGGTTAAGCGTAGCGATCACCAGCACCAGCAACAGCGCAGTGGCGTATACCAGGGGGCGCGCGGCCTCCACGTTCGGGCTCTGGAAGCCGACGTCGTAGATATGGAAACCCAGGTGCATGATCTTCTGGTCAAGGTGCAGATACGGGTAGTTGCCGTCCAGCGGCAGCGAGGGCGCCAGCTTTACCACCCCGACCAGCATCAGCGGCGCCACCTCACCGGCAGCGCGGGCCACAGCGAGAATCATGCCGGTCATCATCGCCGGGCTGGCCATCGGCAGAACGATCTTCCACAGGGTTTCGGCCTTGGTTGCGCCCAGCGCCAGTGAACCTTCGCGCACCGTTCGCGGGATCCGCGCCAGGCCTTCCTCGGTGGCGACGATCACTACCGGCACTGCGAGCAACGCCAGGGTCAGCGAGGCCCAGAGCAGCCCTGGCGTGCCCAGGGTCGGTGCCGGCAAGGCCTCTGGGAAGAACAAGCGGTCGATCGAGCCACCCAGGACGTAGACGAAGAAGCCCAGCCCGAACACGCCATAGACGATCGCCGGCACGCCGGCCAGGTTGTTCACGGCGATACGAATCAAGCGCGTCACCGGGCCTTGGCGAGCGTATTCGCGCAGGTAGACAGCCGCCAGTACGCCGAAGGGCGTGACGATCACAGCCATGATCAAGGTCATCATCACCGTGCCGAAGATCGCCGGGAAGATGCCGCCTTCGGTGTTCGCCTCGCGCGGATCATCGCTGAGGAATTCCCACACCTTGGCAAAGTAGGTCGTCAGCTTGCTCACGCTGGACATCGCGTTCGGCTGCGTGGCGTGGACAACCTTGCTCAAGTTGATTTCAACTTCCCGGCCGTTGCCGTCCCGGGCCACCAGGCTGTCGCGGGCAAACGCCTGGTGCAGGCTCAGAAGGCGCTCTTCGATGGCCTTGTAGCGGCTGTCGAGCTCGGCACGCTCGGCTTGCATATCGGCCTGGGCCGCGGCGTCCAACTTGCCTTCGAGCTCGAGCTTGCGCCCTTGCAGGCGCAGGCGCTCAAGGCCATGGTTGATGGCACCGATGTCTTTCTTTTCCAGCGCCTGCAATTCACGGTTGAGCTGGTTGGCACGCTTGAGCCGGGCCTGCAGTTCGTCCCAGGCCGCCGCGCCGCTGGCCAGCACGCGGCCGTCCTGCTTGACGCTGACCAGATAGCCGTAGAAGTTGCCCCATTCGCGACGCTCCAGGGTCATCAACTCGGCTGGGCGCTGCTCATCGACCAGCCAATCACCAATTACCCAGGTGAAGTCGCTGCCATTGAGGTCGCGGTTACCCACCTTGATCAGCGCTCGGGTCATGAATTGCGGCCCGTCGTCCGGCACTGGCAAGCCAGCACCCTTGAGACGCTCGCGCGGCACTTGTTCGCTCTGCACCACCTCGCCGATGACGGTGTGATCGGCCTGGCCCGGCACCTTGTAGGTCGCTTGCACCAGATCCGCCGGCCAGAAATGGCCGAGGCCGCGCACGGCGATGACCGACAGCAGGCCGATGGTCATGATCACCGCCATGGCCACGGCACCGGCGCTGATCCAGACACCGGGCGCGCCGCTCTTGAACCAGCCTTTGAGGGAATCCTTTTTCACCGATCGCTACCTTCTGTCAAAGCGACGAATATTTCTTGCGCAGACGCTGGCGTATCAGCTCGGCCAAGGTGTTCATGACGAACGTGAACATCAGCAGCACCAACGCCGCGAGGAACAGCACGCGGTAGTGACTGCCGCCAACTTCCGACTCGGGCATCTCGACCGCCACGTTGGCGGCCAGGGTGCGCATGCCCTCGAAGATGTTCAGCTCCATGACCGGCGTGTTGCCGGTGGCCATCAGCACGATCATGGTTTCGCCCACCGCACGGCCCATGCCGATCATCAGCGCCGAGAAAATGCCTGGGCTGGCAGTCAGGATCACCACGCGGGTCAGGGTCTGCCAGGGCGTCGCGCCCAGGGCCAGAGAGCCCAGGGTCAGGCTGCGCGGCACGCTGAACACGGCGTCCTCGGCGATCGAATAGATGTTCGGGATGACCGCGAAACCCATGGCGATGCCGACCACCAGGGCATTGCGCTGGTCATAGCGCAGGCCAAGCGTCTCGGTGATCCACAGGCGCATGTCGCCGCCGAACAACGCGCTCTCCAACCACGGGCTGACCGACAGGGCGAACCAGCCGATCGCCAGGATCACCGGAATCAGGATCGCCGCTTCCCAGCCATCGGGCACGCGCAGGCGAATCGACTCGGGCAGGCGACTCCAGCCGAAGCCGACCAGCAGGATACCCAGCGGCATGATCAGGAACAGGCTGAACACACCGGGCAGGTGACCTTCCAGGTAGGGAGCCAGGAACAGGCCGGCGAAGAAGCCGAGGATCACCGTCGGCATGGCTTCCATCAACTCGATCACCGGCTTGACCTTGCGACGCATGCCTGGGGCCATGAAGTAGGCGGTATAGATGGCCGCCGCGATGGCCAGCGGGGCCGCCAGGATCATTGCGTAGAACGCGGCCTTCAAGGTGCCGTAGGTCAGCGGTGAAAGGCTCAGCTTGGGCTCGAAGTCGGTGTTCGAAGCGGTCGACTGCCACACGTACTTGGGCTCGTCGTAGTTCTCGTACCAGACCTTGCCCCACAAGGCGCTGAAGGACACTTCAGGGTGCGGGTTGCGCAGACTCAGCGGCAGCAGCTTGCCGCCCTGCTCGATGATGATGCGGTTGGCGCGCGGCGAAAGCGCGAGGATTCCCGGGCCCTCGGCTACTGGCTCGACCAGCAGCGTGCGATGTGCGGTGCTGTGGAACACGCCCAGTTGCCCGGCGCTGTCCAGGGCGATGAAGCCCTTGCGACGCTCCTCGGCATCGATCTGCACGATGGGCGACTTGCCCATCTGGAAAGTGCGGATCTGCTTGAAGCGCTGCTCGCCGTCGGGGTCGCGGGCCATGAACCATTGCGCCAACCGGCCTTTGGAATCGCCGATGATCAGCGAAATGCCGCCGACCAGCGGCGCCGTGGCGGTGATTTCGGTATCGGCACTGTCGGTGAGCCTGTAGCGGCCGTTGAGGCTCTTGTCGCGCAGGCTGAAGACATCGGCAGTCGCGCGGCCGTTGATCACGTAAAGCCACTGCTGGCGGGGATCGATGAAGATGTTCTTCACCGCCTCGGTCATCTGCGGCAGTTCGATGCGCCGCTGCTCGGTGCTGACCTCGCCGGTCATCATGTTCTCGCTACGCGACAGTTCGACGACCTGCAGGTGCGCGCCGGTGGAGCCGGCCAGCATCAGCGTGTCACCGTTGACATTGACGCTGACATGCTCAAGAGCACGAGCCTGGTCGTCCAGCACGAACGGCGCCTGGCCGTACGGGTAGTCCAGGCCAGGGGTGATGGTCTTCTGGTTGTCGGGGTAGGTCACCTTGTAGGTGTGGTGGAACACCAGTGCCTGGCCATTGGACAGGCCGAGTACCACCAGCGGGCTGCCCGGTTGGTCGGCGCTGATCGAGACGACCTGGGTGCCCGGCGGCAACGGCAGATCGACGCGCTTAAGTGCATTGCCGGTCTTGGTGTCGAAGAACAGCACCTGGCCCTGATCCGCTACCCGCATGCCGACCAGGTTCTGCTCTTCGAGCGCGATCATCAGCGGCTTGCCGGCATCCTGCTGCAGCCAGCTCGGCGCCAATGCCGGCTTCTGTGTCAGTTGCGCACCCTGGAACAGCGGCAGCACGACGTAAGCCAGGTAGAAGAAGATCAGGGTGATTGCCGCCAGTACGGCCAGGCCGCCGACCAGCACGTACCAGCGGGTCAGGCGATCCTTGAGGGCGCGGATACGGCGTTTGCGTTGCAGCTCGGGCGTATTGAAATCAATGCGCAAAGGTGGGGAATCAGCGGACATTTTGGAATTGGCCAGATCATTCATGCGCACACCCTAGCGGTCCCGTATGACAGAAACATGACAGTGAGTTGACGCACAAAAGCCCGCTGCTCAGAAACCTGGCACCGGACTGGGAAGACATGAACGAGGCCGGCACCAACACCGGCCTCGTACCGGGATTATTGCTTGGCGATGTTACCGGATCGAGACAGCCCAAGGTCAGCCAGGGTCTTGTCGACGACCTTGGCCGGCAGCGGAATGTAGCCGTCCTTGACCACCACTTGTTGGCCTGCCTGCGACAGCACCAACTTGACGAACTCCGCTTCCAGCGGCGCCAGCGGCTTGTTCGGCGCCTTGTTCACGTAAACATAGAGGAAGCGCGACAGCGGGTAGGTGCCGTTCAGCGCGTTGGCTTCGTTGTCTTCGACGAACTCGCCACCTTCCTTCTTGGCCAGGGCTACGGTCTTGACGCTGGCGGTCTTGTAACCGATGCCGGAGTAGCCGATGCCGTTGAGCGAGGAGCTGATCGATTGCACTACCGACGCCGAGCCTGGTTGTTCATTGACGCTTGGCTTGAAGTCGCCCTTGCACAGCGCCTCTTCCTTGAAATACCCGTAGGTGCCCGATACCGAGTTGCGGCCAAACAGCTGCACGGGCTTGTTGGCCAGGTCGCCCGTCACGCCCAGGTCGCCCCAGGTTTTGACATCGGCCTTGGCGCCGCACAGGCGGGTAGACGAGAAGATCGCATCGACCTGAGCCATGGTCAGGCCCTTGATCGGGTTGTCCTTGTGCACGAACACGGCCAGGGCGTCGACAGCGACCGGAATGGCAGTTGGCTTGTAGCCGTATTTCTGCTCGAAGGCCTGCAGCTCGACGTCCTTCATCTTGCGGCTCATCGGGCCGAGGTTGGCCGTGCCCTCGGTCAGCGCAGGTGGCGCAGTGGAGGAGCCTGCGGCCTGAATCTGAATGTTTACGTTTGGATATTCCTTCTTGTAGGCCTCAGCCCACAAGGTCATCAGGTTCGCGAGCGTATCGGAGCCGACGCTGGAGAGGTTGCCCGACACACCGGTGGTCTTGGTGTAGGTCGGGATCGCAGGGTCGACAGCGGCTACCGCGTTGGCGGTGGCAACGCCAGCGGCGGCAAACGTGAGGGCCGCCATCAAACGCTTCAGTTTCATGCCTTGCTCCTAGCAGGAATATTGGGGTGCTGGATGGAACGGGGCCAAGTATCTGCAGGCCGCATGAACACGATATGACCCAATTGTGACAAATGGATGAAAGGCCATCATTGCCCCTGCGGTGCCCTGCTTCCAAGGGAGTGGCCGTGCCCCGCCGCTCCCGAGGTGTGGACTGAAGGCGTCGCTGAATCAGCGCTTGTTGGCAAGCAGATACACCCCTACCGCCAGACCCACCCCGCACAATCCGGCCACGTAGTAAGCCGGCGCCATCGGGCTGATCTTGAGCAACGCCGTCACCACCATCGGCGTCAGGCCGCCGAAGATCGCGTAGGCCACGTTGTAGGAGAACGACAGGCCACTGAACCGCACCGCCGCCGGGAATGCCTTGACCATCACGTAGGGCACCGCACCGATCACGCCCACGCACAGGCCGGTTACCGCATACAGCGGGAACAGCAGCTCAGGGTGGGTTGGCAGGCTATGGTAGAAGGTCCAGGAGCTGGCCAGCAGCAGCAGGCTGCCGACCACGAAGACCCGGCCTGCACCAAAGCGGTCGGCCAGGCTGCCGGCGCCGATGCAGCCGAGGCTGAGCAACACGATTGCCAGGCTGTTGGCCTTGAGCGAATCGGTTGGGCTGATGTGATAGATGCTCTGCAGCAGGGCCGGCGTCATCAGGATCACGACCACGATCCCAGCCGAGAGCATCCAGGTCAGCAGCATCGACAAGATGATCGGGCCGCGGTGATCACGCAGCACGGCGCGCAGCGGCAGCTCCTCGGCTAGCGCCTTGCGCTGCTGCATTTCGGCAAACACCGGAGTTTCATGGAGCCAGCGGCGCAGATACACCGAGAACAGGCCGAACACCCCGCCCAGCAGGAACGGAATTCGCCAGGCGTAGCCGGCAACTTCTTCAGCGCTGTAGACCGTGTTGATCAACGTGGCGACCAGCGAACCGAGCAGGATGCCGGCGGTCAGGCCAGCGGTAAGCGTGCCGCAGGCGTAGCCCGTGTTACGCGCCGGCACATGTTCGGAGACGAACACCCAGGCGCCCGGCACCTCACCGCCAATCGCCGCGCCCTGTATCACCCGCATCAGCAGCAACAGGATCGGGGCCCACAGGCCAATCTGCGCGTAGGTCGGCAGCAGGCCCATGATCAGCGTCGGCAGGGCCATCATGAAAATGCTCAAGGTGAACATCTTCTTGCGCCCGAGCAGGTCGCCGAAGTGGGCCATGATGATGCCGCCCAGCGGACGCGCCAGGTAACCGGCGGCGAAGATCCCAAACGTCTGCATCAGGCGCAGCCATTCGGGCATGTCAGGGGGGAAGAACAACTTGCCGACCACGGTGGCGAAGAACACGAAGATGATGAAATCGTAGAATTCCAGCGCTCCGCCCAAGGCGGACAGTGAGAGGGTCTTGTAGTCGCTGCGGGTCAGCGGCCGGGACGGCTGCTCGATACTGCTGGGCACGGAAGTCATCGCTCTTCGTTCTCTTTGTAGGTCGTGCAGGCCGCTTGGCACGCGGCTTCTGGGATGGGGCGAGGAGCGAAGATAGCAAATTGCCGAGCCGCGCCGAAAGCGGAACAAAATCTGTACAAATATTCATGAAGGCACGGTCGTCGCTGGACGATTGCTATATATACTGGCCGTTCGTAGGAAAAAGTCGCTTCTATCTACGCAATTTGTGCGAAAACGCCGATCAAAATGTCAGACGATTTCGCAGAGTTTGCCCACGGCCGCCCAGCAAAGCGGAATCGGCGTAGTATGTCGCTAGTTGAATCGACTAGCGGCCCCGCGCCACATCAACGAAAGCGTCACGGGTCAGAGGCCCCATCGCATGATTGAGCTCGAACAAGAAGATCCTATCCCACAAGGCGATCTGGCCTTGCAAATCACCGCGCTGCCGCGCGAAACCAATGGCTTCGGCGATATCTTCGGCGGCTGGCTGGTGGCGCAGATGGACCTTGCCGGCACGGCCATGGCCAGCCGTGTGGCAGGCGGTCGCGTGGCCACGGTATCGATCGACCGCATGGCGTTCCTGGTGCCCGTGGCTGTTGGCGCGCAACTGTCGTTCTACACCCAGACCTTGGAAATCGGCCGCAGCTCGATTCGCATGATGGTCGAGGTCTGGAGCGACGACCCGTTGTCCAGCGAATGGCGCAAGGTCACCGAAGCGACTTTCGTCTTCGTCGCCATCGACGGCAGTGGCCGCACGCGCTCAGTGCCTCGCCGCTGACCCACGCGAGCGGTAAACTCATTGCACGTCATCGGGTCCAAGGGCCCACAGGCAAACAATGAGATGAGTGCAATGGCTACCTTCGAGGTCGATTCCGAGCAACATGGCGAACTGAACTGCTGGCGCATCAGCAGCGCCCACGGTGAACTTCTGATCGCCCAGCAAGGCGCCCAGATTCTCAGCTATCAGCGGGTCGGCGAGCCGCCGCTGCTGTGGTTGAGCGAGCAGGCCATCTTCCGCCAGGGCAAATCGGTACGTGCCGGTGTTCCGGTATGCTGGCCGTGGTTCGGCAACCTGCAACGCAATCCGCAATCGGTTCAGGCGATGTACCGTGGTGAACAGGCGCCGGCCCATGGCTTGGCACGTACCCGCGACTGGCAACTACTGGGGATCGAAGAGCGCGGTCAGGCCCTGCACATCACCTTCGAGCTGCCGTCAGCACGCGGCGAGCTGCCGGATTGGCCACACGACGTCGAGCTGACGCTGCAGATCGTCATGGGCGAAGCCTTGGATGTATCCCTCAACAGCCATAATCGCGGCGATAGCCCGGTGACCATCAGCCAGGCCCTGCACAGCTATTTCGCCGTCAGCGACGTACGCCAGGTGCGCGTCGAAGGCGTAGAGGACTTGCCGTATGTCGAAACCCTGGCCGACTGGGAGCAGCGCCAGCAACAGGGTGCATTGGCGTTCACCGGCGAAACCGACCGCATCTACCTGGATACGCCGCCACAGCTGAGCATCGTCGATCCACACTGGCAACGCCGCATCACCCTTGCCAGCACCGGCTCGCGCTCTGCGGTGATCTGGAACCCTTGGACCGAGCGGGCCAGCGAGCTGACCGACATGGCCGATGACGGCTGGCAACGCATGCTCTGCATCGAGACGGCCAATGTCTGGGATGACCTGGTTGAGCTTGAGCCGGGTGCCAGCCATTCGCTACGCGTCAGCATCAGCAGCACCGCGCTCTGATTTCACGATGGGGCCAGTGATTGGCCCCGCAACCCGGCCGGAGCGCGATCAGAGATCCGCATCCTCGACCACTCGCACCTTCCCGGCATCCAGCGCGTACGCAGCATCCGCGAGGTCGTTGCTGACCTTCTCCACCTTCAGCGTGCCGCTGACCCACAGCGGCGTGTAGATGTCGGCGATCTTCAGCCCTTTCGGGTAGCGCACCAGCACCAATTGGTTCGGCGGCGGCGGCGGCACGTGGATGCAGGCGCCAGGGTACGGCACCAGGAAAAACAAGGTGCTGTTGCCCTTGGCATCGCTTTCCAAGGGCACGGGATAACCGCCCAGGCGGATCTGCTTGCCATTCAGCGCGGGCACGGTCTTGGTGGAATACATCACCGCCGGCAGGCCTTTGCTCTGCTTCAAGCCGCCTTTGGCGGTGAAGGTGCCATCGGCCTCTGGCGAATTATGGTCGATTTCAGGCATCTGCTCGAGCGCCTTCTGATCGGACTTGGGCATCAGCTCCAGCCAATCGGTTTCGGGCAATTCGGCATGGGCCAGGGCACTGGCCAGGAGAAGGGGAACGAGAAAGAATGCACGCATGAACTGCTCGGCAACTCGGGATGAATTGCCGGGCATTCTAACCAGAATTCAACGCTTCTTGATGAATCCGTAGATCACCAGCAGGATGATTGCACCAATCAGCGCGCCCAGGAAGCCTGCGGCCTGGCCTGCCTGGTAGATCCCCAGTGCCTGGCCACCGTAGGTGGCGAGCAAGGAGCCTGCGATACCCAGCAGAATGGTCATGATCCAGCCCATGCTGTCGTCGCCCGGTTTGAGAAAACGCGCCAGCAGGCCGACGATGAGGCCGATGAAGATGGTTCCGATGATACCCATGGCAATCCCTCTGCATTAAAGATGAAACAAGCCAAAGCCTAGACAGCGCTTTGGCGTGTTGCCATTTCAGAGGGCTTGGCGCGGGCAGAAGTTCGATCAGTTGCTGATCAAGGCCTCTACATCGGCAATCTTGGCCTTCAGGGTGGTCATGTCCTGGCAACGCAGGGTAGCGTGCCCGACCTTGCGGCCGGCCTTGAAAGCCTTGCCATAGTGGTGCAGGTGGCAATCGTCGATGGCCACCACCTGCTCCACTGCCGGGACTTCGCCGATGAAGTTGAGCATGGCGCTCTCGCCCAGCTTGGCAGTCGAGCCCAGCGGCAGGCCAGCCACGGCGCGCAGGTGGTTTTCGAACTGGCTGCACTCGGCGCCTTCGATGGTCCAGTGGCCGGAGTTGTGCACGCGCGGTGCGATTTCGTTGGCTTTCAGGCCACCGTCGACTTCGAAGAACTCGAAGGCCATGACGCCGACGTAGTCCAGTTGCTTGAGCACGCGGCCTACGTAGTCTTCGGCCAGGCTTTGCAGCGGATGCGCAGCGCTCGCCACCGACAGGCGCAGGATGCCATCGACGTGGGTATTGTGGACCAGCGGGTAGAAGCGCGTTTCACCGTCGCGGGCACGCACCGCGACCAGCGACACTTCACCGGTGAACGGCACGAAGCCCTCCAGCAGGCACGGCACGCTGCCCAATTCGGCAAAGGTGCCTGCCACATCTTGCGGCTGGCGCAGCACCTTCTGGCCCTTGCCGTCGTAACCCAGGGTGCGGGTCTTGAGCACGGCAGGCAGGCCGATGCTGGCCACCGCCGCCTCCAGGTCTTGTTGCGAGAGGATGTCGGCGAACGCTGGAGTTGGAATCCCAAGGTCGCGGAACATGCTCTTTTCGAACAGCCGATCGCGGGCGATGCGCAACGCCTCGGCGCTCGGGTAGACCGGGACGAACTGAGACAGGAAGGCCACGGTTTCAGCTGGGACGCTTTCGAATTCGAAGGTCACCAGGTCAACGTCGTTGGCCAGCTGGCGCAGGGCATCCTGGTCGGCGTAGCCGGCCAGCAGATGCTCGCCCAGCGAGGCGGCGCAGGCGTCTGCTGCCGGATCGAGAAAAGCGAAGTTCATGCCCAGCGGAGTACCCGCCAGGGCCAGCATGCGGCCCAGTTGGCCGCCACCGATTACACCGATTTTCATGACGTTCGACCTCAAGCCTGGCGCGGGTCTGGATTATCCAGCACGGTGTCGGTCTGCTCAGTGCGAAACTGCTTGAGCGCCGCGTGGAACTGCGGGTGCTTGGCACCCAGGATGCTCGCCGACAGCAGCGCCGCATTGACCGCGCCGGCGCGGCCAATGGCCAAGGTCGCGACCGGTACGCCGGCCGGCATCTGCACGATCGACAGCAACGAATCGACGCCCGAAAGCATTGACGACTGCACCGGCACGCCCAGTACCGGCAGGTGGGTCTTGGCAGCGCACATGCCTGGCAAGTGCGCAGCGCCACCAGCGCCTGCGATGATCACCTCGATGCCACGCCCTTCGGCCTCTTCGGCATACTGGAACAGCAAGTCCGGGGTGCGATGGGCGGAAACCACCTTCACTTCATAGGGAATGCCGAGTTTTTCCAGCATATCGGCGGTGTGGCTAAGGGTGGACCAATCGGACTTGGAGCCCATGATCACGCCAACCAGTGCACTCATCGTCGAGCCTCTCCTGCAAGCGCCGTCTGGCGCGCTAAAAGCAACAAGCCACGCAGGTGGACCGGCGTGGCTTGTCATACGGATTCTGAATCGACCGGGTCGGCCGAAGGCGCGGGATTGTAGCTCATTTCAAAGCGAACCGCCCAGCCCTGCAAGCACATGTCGGATCAAAGGGCAAGCTGTCTCAGGAGACAACTTTTCCTACTGACCCGGTGTCGGTCCAGCCGGCAAAATTGCGGCTTTTTCATAGTTCGCGCCCTGAAGGTTCCGAGATGAACAAACCCCGAGACATTGCGCTTGCCTTAGGTCTGGCGTGCTGCATGACTGTGTCTGCGGCCTGGGCCACGAGGCCGTTGGTGATCACTGTTTATCCCCATGACGAGCTAGCCGATATCAGCGACGAGCAGTTGCACGAACGGTACTTCCAGCACTGGCTGGAAGAAATGCGCAGCTTCACCGACCACCCGATCGAAGTGATCTATCAGCGCTCGATCGCAGGGCTGACCGACATCGATTACCACGCCCTGGCGCCGCACCAACTGCTCGATACGTTCACCGACGAGATTCAGGCTCAGCGCTCAGGCCGGCCGTTTTCCTATATGAACAAAGACCTGCTGCTCACCCAGGCCAGATATGGCACAAGCGGCATGCTCCCGACTGCCGGGCTGCCCCACCCCAGCGACACCACCGCCGTGGCTTCAACCCACAGCCCAAGCGACCCGGGACACGAACTCGGCCACCTGCTTTCAGCCACGCATGAACAGGCGCAGATCAGCTACAACGGCTGGCCGTGCGAGAGCTACATGGTGCCCACCCGCACCTCGCTGCGCGGCAACTGCTACACCTACAGCGCTGCCAATCGCGCGGCCATCCGCAACTACCTCCGGTACAACTCAGACTGACGCTTCGCTCGAGTTACCGGCAGATTCCAGCTTGCGCCACAACAGGCGAACATTGGCCTTGCGTACCAGCGCGCAGCGATACAGGCGAATTTCCAACGGCACATGCCACTGGCTGGGTCCGCAGATCGCCAGCTCGCCGCGCTCCAGTTCGCCGCGCATCGACAGGCGTGGCACCCAGGCGACGCCCATGCCCTCCAATGCCATGCTCTTGAGGCTGTCAGCCATGGCCGTCTCGTACACGGTGGTGTAGCGCAGGTTGCGCTGGCGCAGCAGCAAGCTGACCGAGCGTCCGAGAAAGGCACCGGCACTGTAAGCCAGCAGCGGCACGCTGACGTCGCCCTCAAGGTCGAACAGTGGTTTACCGTCTGCGTCCACCGCGCACACCGGCAGCATCTCGGTGATGCCCATGTGCAGCGACGGGAAGATCTCGGCGTCCATCTGCAGGGCCGCATCCGGATCGTAAAACGCCAGCATGAGGTCGCAACCACCCTCGCGCAGCGCATGTACCGCGTCTCCGACGTTAGTCGCAACCAGGCGCGTGGCGATGTTCAGGCCATCGTTGCGCAACTGCGCGACCCAGCGCGGGAAGAACCCCGATGCCAGCGAGTGCGCCGCCGCCACCTGAATGACCTCGCCCTGGCCACCTTCAAGGTGGTGCAGATGACGCAGAACCTCACTGAGCTGGTCGACGACCGTGCGCGCCGTGACCAGAAACAGCTGACCCGCCTCGGTCAATTCAATGGGGGTGCGGGAACGATTCACCAAGGTCAGGCCCAAGGCCGCTTCCAGGCTGCGGATGCGCCGACTGAAGGCCGGCTGGGTGACGAAACGTCGTTCGGCCGCCTGGGAAAAACTGCGGGTCGAGGCCAGCGCGCTGAAGTCTTCCAGCCATTTGCTTTCGAGGTTCATGAAGCACATCTCCCGGCATGCACCAAAATGGAACACGCTCGAATATCAATTGACGTCACACCAATCACTATGCCGTTTGTGCATAGGTTAGCGTGCATCAGCATTGGCCGCAAAATCACCTTAAGGCCTAGGATTGGCGCCATTCCGGCATGTGCCGGGTCAAACTCGAGATGATATCTATCATGTCCTCCGCTGCATCGTTCCGCGTCGAAAAAGATCTGCTTGGTACCCTTGAAGTCCCTGCCGATGCCTACTACGGCATCCAGACCCTGCGCGCTGCCAACAACTTCCATCTCTCCGGTGTTCCGCTGTCGCACTACCCGAAGCTGGTCGTGGCCCTGGCCATGGTCAAGCAGGCGGCTGCCGACGCCAACCGTGAGCTGGGTCACCTGAGCGATGCCAAGCACGCTGCCATCAGTGCAGCCTGCGCCCGCCTGATCAAGGGCGACTACCACGAGCAATTCGTGGTGGACATGATCCAGGGTGGCGCCGGTACTTCCACCAACATGAACGCGAACGAAGTCATCGCCAACGTCGCGCTGGAGGCCATGGGTCACCAGAAAGGCGAGTACCAGTACCTGCACCCCAACAACGACGTGAACATGGCGCAGTCGACCAACGACGCCTACCCGACCGCCATCCGCCTGGGCCTGCTGCTGGGTCACGACGCGCTGCTGGCCAGCCTCGACAGCCTGATCCAGGCCTTCGCTGCCAAAGGTAAGGAATTCGATCACGTGCTGAAGATGGGCCGTACCCAGCTGCAGGACGCCGTACCGATGACCCTGGGGCAGGAATTCCGCGCCTTCGCCACCACCATGACCGAAGACCTGCAGCGCCTGCGTTCGCTGGCTCCAGAGTTGCTGACCGAAATCAACCTGGGCGGTACTGCCATCGGCACCGGCATCAACGCCGACCCTGGCTACCAGGCACTGGCAGTCCAGCGCCTGGCCACCATCAGCGGCCAACCACTGGTTCCGGCAGCCGACTTGATCGAAGCCACCTCGGACATGGGCGCTTTCGTGCTGTTCTCGGGCATGCTCAAGCGCACCGCGGTCAAACTGTCGAAGATCTGCAACGACCTGCGCCTGCTGTCCAGCGGCCCGCGTACCGGCATCAACGAGATCAACCTGCCGGCGCGTCAGCCGGGCAGCTCGATCATGCCGGGCAAGGTCAACCCGGTAATTCCAGAGGCTGTCAACCAAGTGGCCTTCGCCATCATGGGTAACGACCTGGCCCTGACCGTCGCCGCCGAAGGTGGCCAGCTGCAGCTGAACGTGATGGAGCCGCTGATCGCCTACAAGATCTTCGACTCGATTCGCCTGCTGCAACGCGCCATGGACATGCTGCGTGAGCACTGCATCGTCGGCATCACCGCCAACGAACAGCGCTGCCGTGAGCTGGTCGAGCATTCGATCGGCCTGGTTACCGCGTTGAACCCGTACATCGGCTACGAAAACGCCACGCGTATCGCCCGCGTCGCCCTGGAAACCGGCCGCGGCGTCCTGGAGCTGGTCCGTGAAGAGAAGCTGCTGGATGACGCGATGCTCGACGACATCCTGCGTCCGGAAAACATGATCGCGCCGCGCCTGGTTCCGCTTAAAGCGTAACCAAGTCACTGCAACACCGTCTCACCAGGTCGAGGGACTAGACACCTCTCAACCTTTCAGAGGCCCGAGCGCACGCTACGGGCCTTTTTTTTTGCCTGACAGGCCCGCTGCATGCGCCGCTGCGGCGTCGGCACGCAACTTGCTCCATAATGCCTCCCAGCCCCCGGGATGAGCGAGCGATGCTGCACAGCCACCTGACCACCCTCAACGCTGTTTCCCTGATCCTCAACCTGTTCCAGGAAGAGGGCTGCGAAGCCATGACGCTGCTCGACGGCAGTGGCATAGGCCCGGCGGACCTGGGCCACAGCGATGCGCGCATCACCACCCAGCAGGAACTGCAAGTCTGCGCCAATGCCGTCGCCAGGCGTGAAGAGATTGGCCTGGAACTGGGCCGGCGCATGCATGTGTCGTGCTACGGCATGCTTGGTTACGCCCTGCTCTCCAGTGCCACTTTGGGTGACGCCCTGCGCCTGGCGCTGCAGTATCCGGCACTGCTGGGAACGGTGTTCACGCTGCGCCTGGTCGACGATGGCCGGCGCGTATGGCTCAGCGCCAGCGACTACCGCGATGCGCCCGCGCTGGCCACGTTCAATAGCGAATTCTGCATGGTGTCGTTGAAGGTGATCTGCGACGACCTGCTTGGCCGCACCCTGCCACTGCTCGGTGCACGCTTCGAGCACAGTCGGCCCGGCTATCACCGGCTGTATGCCGGAGCTTTTGAATGCCCGCTGGCATTCGAGGCTGAAGACAGCGCGTTCGCCTTCGAGCGCCGCTGGCTCGACACCCCGTTGCCGCTGGCCGATCCAATCACCCACAAGGCCATGAGCGAGCGTTGCCGGCAGTTGAACCTGGAGTTCACCGGTCGCCAGGCCTGGCTTGGGCGTATTCGCCAGCTGTTGCTGCAGCAACTGGATGCTGCGCCCGGCCTTGAGGGCCTGGCACGGCAGATGAACTGCTCATCGCGTACCTTGCGCCGGCATTTGCAGGCTTTGGGCTGCAGTTATCAGCAGTTGCTCGACCAGGTGCGCTTCGAGCGAGCCAAGCAACTGCTCGCCGACGAGCACATGCCGATCTACCGCATCGCCGAGTGCCTGGGCTTCAGCGAGACAGCCAGTTTCCGCCACGCCTTCCAGCGTTGGAGTGGCGTGGCGCCGAGTCATTTTCGCGGGTAAAAACCAGCGACAGCGCCAGGCGGCCATTCAGCTTGGCCATATCGATCCCCTTTTGGCCAGTTGCGTCGTTCTCGCTCACTGCCTCGACCATGAAAATGGAGCCACGCCAGTCCCGACGGAGAACAACAAATGCTGACTGTGTATTCCGATGATCATCGCCTGCACCATGGCCGCTGCGAGCTGATCGACGGCAAGCTGATGCCCTGTTTCGAAATGCCTTCGCGCGCCGACCACGTGCTGCAGCAGGTCCACACGCGCAACCTGGGTGAGGTGCTGGCACCCACTGACTTTGGCCGGGAGCCGCTGCAGCGCATCCACAGTGCCGCCTACCTGGATTTCTTCGAAGGTGCCTGGGCCCGCTGGGCCGCGCTGGGTCACGAAGGTGACCTGCTGCCGTTCACCTGGCCCGCGCGGACCCTGCGCCAAGTCAAACCAACCGGTTTGCACGGTGAATTGGGTTACTACAGCTTCGATGCCGGTGCGCCGATCACCGCCGGCACCTGGCAGGCCGCCTACAGCGCCGCGCAAGTGGCGCTTACCGCTCAGGCCGCTATCGCGCAAGGCGCTCACGCAGCGTTCGCCCTGTGCCGGCCACCGGGGCACCATGCCGCAGCCGAAGTCATGGGCGGCTACTGCTACTTGAACAACGCCGCCATCGCCGCCCAGGCGTTTCTCGATCAGGGCCGCAGTAAAGTGGCCATCCTCGATGTCGATTACCACCACGGCAACGGCACCCAGGACATCTTCTACCAGCGCAGCGATGTGTTCTTCGCCTCGATTCACGGTGATCCGCAGGATGAATTCCCGTTCTTCCTCGGTTATGCCGATGAGACCGGTGAGGGCGCAGGTGCTGGCTACAACATCAATTACCCGTTGCCTGCCGGTAGCGACTGGGCAGCCTGGAGCGCTGCACTGGAAGACGCCTGTCAGCGCATTGCCGCCTACGATGCCGAGGTGCTGGTGATTTCACTGGGTGTGGACACCTTCAAGGACGACCCGATCTCGCAGTTCAAACTGGACAGCCCGGATTACCTGGAAATGGGCAAGCGCATCGCCGCGCTCGGCAAGCCGACCCTGTTCGTGATGGAAGGCGGCTACGCTGTGGAGGAAATCGGTATCAATGCGGTCAATGTGCTGGAAGGTTTCCAGCGCGCCCAGCCAGGAGTCCGATAATGGCCCGACTCAAGCGTCTGCTCGCCCCTTGCATCGCTGCAAGCCTGTTCGCCGCAACCTTGCAGGCGCACGCCGAACAACGAACCTTGCGCGTGTATAACTGGTTCGATTACATCACCCCGCAGACCTTGACCGATTATCAGAAGGACAGCGGGGTCAAGTTGGTGTACGACATCTTCGACACCAATGAGGCGCTGGAAGCCAAACTCCTGACGGGCAATTCCGGCTACGACGTGGTGGTGCCCTCTAATGTGTTTCTGGCCAAGCAGATCGAAGCCGGTGTGTTCCAGCCGTTGGACCGCAGCAAGCTGCCGAACTGGCAACACCTGGACCCGGCGCTGATGAAGCTCATCGAAGCCAACGACCCAGGCAACAAGTTCGCCGTGCCTTATATGTATGGCACGATCCTGATCGGCTTCAACCCGGAAAAGGTCAAGGCAGCGCTTGGCGAGAACGCACCGGTCGACAGCTGGGACCTGATCTTCAAGCCTGAAAACATTGCCAAGCTCAAGCAGTGCGGGGTAGCGCTGCTCGACTCACCGTCCGAAATCCTGCCGCTGGCATTGCAGCATCTGGGCTTGCCGCCGAACAGCGACAAGCCAGAGGACTACAAGAAGGCCGAGGCGCTGATGCTGAAAATTCGGCCCTCGATCACCTACTTCCACTCCTCCAAGTACATGGCCGACATCGCCAATGGCGACATCTGTGTCGCCGTCGGCTACAGCGGCAGCTTCTCGCAGGCAGCCAACCGCGCCAAGGAAGCGAACAATGGGGTGCAGGTGGACATGCGCTTGCCCAAGGAAGGTGCGCCGATCTGGTTCGACATGCTGGCGATCCCAAAGAACGCGGCCAACGCCGAGGATGCCCACGGCTTCATCAATTACTTGCTGCGCCCTGAAGTGATTGCGCCCATCAGCGACTTCGTCGGCTATCCCAACCCGAACAAGGACGCGACCGACAAGGTCAGCCCGGCGATACGCAACAATCCGAACCTTTACCCGACTGCTGAGGCGATGACCAAGCTTTATACCCTCAAGCCCCTGCCGCGTGACGCCGAGCGGGCGCGTACCAGGGCCTGGACGCGGATCAAGTCCGGTACCTGAGGCAACCTGCCATATCCGGGGCCGCACAGCGGCCCTTTTTCATTTCTTCCAAGCTTTGCGCAAGCGCATCAATGCTTCGGCGATTTGCCCTTCGGGCACCGCAGCAAAACCCAGGACCAGCCCGGCTCGCTTATCCACAGGCGCCGATGAATCAGGTAGCCAATAGCCGCTGAGCGGATTGACCTCCACCCCTGCCGCCTCAGCCTTGGCCACCAACTCCCGCTCGCGCGCAAGGTTATCCACAGCGACTTTCACGTGCAGACCCGCAGCGACCTCTGGCATCTCGCCCAACCCGGCCACGTCTGTAGGCCAACCTGCCTTGAGTACGTTGCGTCGGCTCAACGCCGCCTTGCGCATACGGCGGATATGGCGCTGGAAATGGCCTTGGGCCATGAATTGGGCCATCACACATTGAGTACCGACCTCCGAATGCCTGACCGCCAGAGCCCGCGCCTGACTGAACGGTTGCATCAAACGTGCTGGCAACACCAGATAGCCCAGCCGCAACGCCGGGAAGGCGATCTTGCCGAAAGTGCCGACGTAAAGCACCCGGCCTGCCCTGTCGAGCGCTGCCAGCGGCGCGAGCGGTGCCCCGGTGTAGCGGTACTCACCGTCGTAGTCGTCTTCGATGATCCAGCCGTTGCGGTGCTCTGCCCACTCCAGCAGGGCCAGGCGCCGGGCCAGGCTCAGGGTCACGCCAGTGGGGTACTGATGGGCAGGGGTCACATACGCCAGGCGGCAATCGGCCATCTGCCACAACTGGTGGCACTGCATGCCCTGCTCGTCCACTGGCACGCCGGATACCTTGCCGCCGGCCATTGCAAAAGCGTGCCCTGCGGCTCGGTAACCGGGGTTTTCCACAGCCACGCCATCCCCTGGCTGCAACAGCAGCTGTGCACAAAGGCTTATCGCCTGCTGCGCGCCGCTGGTGATCACTATTTGTTCAGCGCTGCAACTCAGACCGCGCGAGCGACGCAGGTAAGCGGCGATCAACTCGCGCAGTGCGGGCTCGCCTGCGGGGTCGCCGTAGCCCAGTTGTGCAGGGTCCGGGTTACGCCAGAAGCCCGCTTGTAACTTGGTCCAGACGTCGAAAGGAAAGAGATCGAAGGCCGGCACCCCCACCCGAAAAGCGCGTGGCGCACCCGCTCTGGGCAGCGGCACATGATGATTTTTCAATCGTTCGATGGGCGCCTGAAATGACGCTGCACTGGATAAAACCTCAGTGTCGGCAGTCAAAAATGTGGATAAGTCTGTTGATAAACCCTGGGATAACCCTGTGGACAGTTGTGTGGATAGTTTTCCCAGGCGGGTCACGTAGGTGCCGTCGCCGACGCGACTCTCGATGAAGCCTTCGGCATACAGCTGGTCGTAAGCACGGATAACGCTGTTGCGCGACAGCGAGATGATCCGCGCCAGGTCACGCGTGGCCGGCAACCGTGTGCCGCTGCTCAAACGGCCATCGAGCACTCGTGCGCGCAGGGCCTGATAGAGCTGCTGGGCCAATGGGCGACGGCGGTCGAGGACAATGCCGGCAGGATCGAACGGCAGCGCAATGGATAACTCGCTCATGGGAATTGGACCTATCAAAAGACTAGGTAATGGCTCTTACCGGGAACCATTAGCTTGCCTAGCATGGGTCCATCGAACAAGGACCCTCATATGTACAACAGCAAACCCCACCAAGAGCATGATCTGCAGCGCTTGCATCAACAGATGCTCGAAACACGTCTGGCGATCTTGATCAGTCATGGCGAACACGGCTTGCTGGCCACTCACTTGCCCGTGCTGGTCGATACCCAGGAAGGCGAGAACGGTACTGTCTACGCCCATCTGGCCCGAGCCAATGCGCAGTGGCAGGACCTGCAAAATGCGGCTGAGGCGTTACTCGTGTTTCCAGGGCCTGACGCTTATGTGAGCCCCAGTTATTACCCCAGCAAAGCCGACAACCCGAACGTGGTGCCAACCTGGAACTACCTCGCGGTGCATGCCTACGGCGCGGTCGAAGTGATCCATGACCCCGCCTCGCTGCTGGACATCGTAAGCCGCCTGACCGCACGCCATGAAGAGGGCCGCAGCGCGCCCTGGCAGGTCTCTGATGCGCCGGCCGACTACCTCGACAGCATGCTGCGCGCCATCGTCGGCATCCGTTTGCCGATCGCCCGCCTGCAAGGGGCACGCAAGCTCAGCCAGAACCGCTCTGTCGAAGACGTCGCCGGCGTGCGTGACGGCCTGAGCGCCAGCCCCGACCACCTGGACAATCAACTCGCCGCGCAGATGCGCTCACTCTGAAGGACTAGCCCATGCCCACCGTTACCTTGCGCCCTGTCAGTACCCATGATCACGCTGCCTGGTTCGATCTCTGGCAAGCGTACTTGCGCTTCTATCAAACCGAATTGGCGCAAGACGTCACCATCAGCACCTGGCAACGCCTGCTCGAGCCCAGCGAGCCGACCCATTCGACGCTGGCCTGGGTCGATGGCCGTGCGGTGGGCATGGTCAACTTCATCTATCATCGCTCCAACTGGAGCATCGAGAATTCCTGCTACCTACAGGATCTCTACGTCGACAGCGGCCAGCGCGGCTTGGGCATCGGTCGCCAACTGATCGAGCATGTCTATGCTCAAGCCAAGGCCGACGGCTGCAGCAAAGTGCACTGGCTGACCCACCAGACCAATGCCACCGCGATCAGCCTGTACGAGCAAGTCGCGGAGCGCTCGGGCTTCATTCAATTTCGCAAAGGGTTGTAGGCCATATGACTGATGCACTGAACTGGACCCCCGCTGCGACACCCAAGGCCGAGCCCATCGATGGCCGCTTCATTCGCCTCGAAAAGCTCGAGGCTGCGCGCCACGGTGACGATTTATGGGCGGTGCTGCAGGGGCCGGCCGCGGACCCGGCACTGTGGGACTACCTGCCCTATGGCCCATTCAGCGAGCGCAGCGCCTTCGATCGCTGGCTGCAGGGCCACGCTACGGGCCAGGATCCCCTGTTCTTCAGCGTGATCGACCGCCGCAGCGGGCAGGCCCAAGGTTTGCTCAGCCTGATGTCGATCGTGCCCGTTCACGGTCGCATCGAAATCGGCCACGTCGCCTTCGGCGCTGCCATGCAGCGCACGCCCAAGAGCACCGAAGCGGTGTATCTGCTGGGCAAATTGGCGTTCAAGCTGGGCTACCGCCGCCTGGAATGGAAATGCAACAACGCCAATGCCCGCTCAAGGCGCGCTGCGCAGCGGTTCGGCTTTACCTTCGAAGGGGTGTTCCGCAAGCATATGGTGGTCAAGGATCACAACCGTGACACCGCCTGGTACTCGATCACCGATGACGAGTGGCCGCAAGTGGCGGCAGGCTTCGAGCGGTGGTTGAGCGAGGAGAACCAACGGCCTGACGGCCAGGTTGAAACGCTTGAGCAATGCCGCAAAGCCTAGCTCGGCGCGCCCCTCCGGAGCGAAGGCAAAAAAAGGGGAGCATTCGCTCCCCGGAGGTTAACCGCTTGTAGCGTGAAGCCTGTTTCAGCCTTCGATCTCGATCAGGATTTCACCCGGCGTCACGCGATCGCCCTTGGCCACGTGAATGGCCACGACCTTGCCGGCGATGGCAGCCTGCACTTCGGTTTCCATCTTCATCGCTTCGGTGATGAGCACGGCCTGGCCGGGCTTGACCGTGTCGCCCTCCTTGACCAGCACATCGACGATGTTGCCCGGCATGGTGGTGCTGACATGGCCAGGGGCGCTGGCCTGCTTGCGCTTGCTGCTGCCACCGCCGACGAATTCATTGAGCGGCTCGAACACCACTTCCTCGGGCATGCCGTCGATCGACAGGTAGAAGTGGCGCTTGCCTTCTGCCTTGACCCCAACCCCAGTGATATCGACCCGGTAGGTTTCGCCGTGCACATCGATGACGAACTCGGTCGGCACCCCTTCGCCACCAGGCGCGGCGACCGCCCCGGCTTCCGGAATCGGCAGCAGCGCCTCAGGGGTGAGGGTGCCTGCCTCGCGTTCTTCAAGGAACTTGCGTCCGATATCAGGGAACATGGCAAAGGTCAGCACGTCTTCTTCGCAACGCGCCAGTGCACCGATCTCGGTACGCAGCTTGGCCATTTCTGGCTTGAGCAGGTCTGCCGGGCGTACGTCGATCACTTCTTCGCTGCCGATCGCCTGGCGGCGCAGCTGCTCGTTGACCACGCCCGGTGCCTTGCCGTAGCCGCCTTGCAGGTACAGTTTGACCTCGTTGGTGATGGTCTTGTAACGCTCGCCAGCCAGCACGTTGAAGAACGCCTGAGTGCCGACGATCTGCGAAGTGGGGGTCACCAGCGGCGGGTAACCGAGGTCTTCCCGGACCCGAGGAATTTCGGCCAGCACTTCGTTCATGCGGCTGAGCGCGCCCTGTTCCTTGAGCTGGTTGGCCAGGTTGGAAATCATGCCGCCCGGCACCTGGTTGACCTGCACGCGGGTGTCCACGGCGGTGAACTCGCTTTCGAACTGGTGATACTTCTTGCGCACCGCATAGAAGTACAGGCCGATTTCCTGCAGCAGCTCAAGGTCGAGCCCGGTATCGAACTCGCTGCCCTTGAGTGCAGCGACCATCGACTCGGTACCCGGATGGCTGGTGCCCCAGGCAAAACTGGAGATGGCGGTATCGATATGGTCGGCACCGTTTTCCACGGCCTTGAGCTGGCACATGGCGGCCAGCCCTGCGGTGTCATGCGAGTGGATGAACACCGGCAGCGACTGTTCGGCCTTGAGCGCCCTGACCAGCTCGCCGGTAGCGAACGGGGTCAGCAGCCCGGCCATGTCCTTGATCGCGATGGAGTCGCAACCCATGGCTTCCATCTGCTTGGCTTGGGCCACGAAGGCGTCGATGGTGTGTACCGGGCTGACGGTATAGGCGATGGTGCCCTGGGCGTGCTTGCCGGCGGCCTTGACCGCTTCGATCGCCACGCGCAGGTTACGTACGTCGTTCATGGCGTCGAAGATGCGGAACACATCGATACCGTTGACCGCGGCCTTGGCCACGAAGGCCTTGACCACGTCATCGCTGTAATGCCGGTAACCCAGCAGATTCTGGCCGCGCAGGAGCATTTGCAGACGAGTGTTGGGCAGTGCTGCGCGCAGCTTGCGCAGGCGCTCCCATGGATCTTCCTTGAGAAAACGCACGCAGGCGTCGAAGGTGGCGCCGCCCCAGACTTCGAGCGACCAATAGCCGACCTTGTCGAGCTTGTCGCAGATCGGCAGCATGTCTTCGGTGCGCATGCGGGTGGCCAGCAAGGACTGGTGGGCGTCACGCAGGATGGTGTCGGTGACGTGGATTTTCTTGGACATTGTTATCTCCTCAAAGCGGCGAGCTTCAAGCTGCAAGCGGCAAGAAAAGCTGATCTGCTTTTACTTGCAGCGTGCCGCTTACAGCTTGCAGCTGCATTCATAGGCCTGCGTGGGCGGCGATGGCGGCGGCGATGGCCAGGGCCAGCTCTTCGGGTTTGCGCTTGATCGAGTAATTGGTCAGTTCCGGGTGGCTTTCAACGAAGCTGGTATTGAACTGACCACTACGGAATTCCGCATTGCGCAGGATCTCCTGGTAATACGCGGCGGTGGTCTTGACCCCCTGCACACGCATGTCGTCCAGGGCGCGCAGGCCACGGTCCATGGCTTCTTCCCAAGTCAATGCCCAGACCACCAGCTTCAGGCACATGGAATCGTAGAACGGCGGAATGGTGTAACCGGTATAGATCGCCGTGTCGGTGCGCACACCCGGGCCACCTGGGGCGTAGTAGCGGGTGATCTTGCCGAAGCTGGGCAGGAAATTGTTCTTCGGATCTTCAGCGTTGATGCGGAACTGCAAGGCGTAGCCGCGGTGCTGAATGTCTTCCTGCTTGACCGACAGGGGCAGGCCCGAGGCGATGCGAATCTGCTCGCGGACCACATCGATACCGGTGATTTCTTCGGTGATGGTGTGCTCGACCTGGACGCGGGTATTCATTTCCATGAAGTACACCTCGCCATCGGCGAGCAGAAACTCCACGGTGCCGGCGTTCTCGTAGTCCACCGCCTTGGCCGCACGCACCGCCAGGTCGCCGATGTAGGCGCGCTGCTCGGGCGTCAGCTGCGGGCTGGGCGCAATTTCGATGAGTTTCTGGTTGCGTCGCTGGATCGAGCAATCGCGTTCGAACAGGTGCACGACGTTGCCAAAGCTGTCGCCGAGGATCTGCGCCTCGATGTGCTTGGGGTTGACGATGCACTTCTCGAGGAACACTTCGGCCGAACCAAACGCCTTGGTGGCCTCGGAGATAACCCGCGGGAAGTTCTGCTCCAGTTCTTCACGGCTGTTGCAGCGGCGGATGCCACGGCCACCACCGCCTGAGGTCGCCTTGAGCATCACCGGATAACCGATGCGCTCACCTTCGCTCAGGGCTTCATGGATGTCGGCGACGTTGCCTTCGGTGCCGGGCGTGACCGGCACACCGGCCTGAATCATGGTGCGGCGCGCTTCGGTCTTGTCACCCATGCGGCGGATGACCTCAGCCGCCGGGCCGATGAACTTGATCCCGCGTTCAGTGCAGATTTCGGCAAGCTCGGCGTTTTCCGACAAGAAACCGTAACCGGGATGCAGCGCATCGCAGCCGGTTTCAACGGCAAGGTTGACCAGCTTGCGCGGGTTTAGGTAACCCTCCAGCGGCTCGGCACCAATGCTGTAGGCCTCGTCGGCACGCTTGACGTGCAAGGCGTGACGATCGGCATCGGAATAGATCGCGACAGAGCGAATACCCATTTCGGCACAAGCCCGCACGATGCGGACTGCGATTTCACCCCGGTTGGCGATCAGGATTTTTTTTATCACTGGATTCTTCCCAAAGCCGTAGGAACAGACGATCCGGTTCTACCGGTCGGCGCGGCCAGTGGTTACTGGCCAGTCGCACAATCACCCTAGCGCCGTGGGTCGATAAACAAAAATCAATATTTGTTAGAGGCAGTATTAGCAAAAGCTTATAGTGCGGTAACAAGGTATTGCCCAAGAGATAATAAAAATGCGTAAGTCCTTGATGCGCATGACATTGCGCCAGCTTCAAGTGTTCAATGAGGTGTGCGACTTGCGCTCATACAGCCGCGCTGCCGAAGAAATGGCACTCACTCAGCCTGCTGTCAGCTTGCAGATTCGCCAGCTCGAAGAGTTGATCGGCCAGCCGCTTTTCGACTATGTGGGTAAAAAGCTGTACCTCACCGAAGCGGCCGAAGCGTTGCAACGGGCCAGTCGCGATATCTTCGGGCGCCTGGAGAGCCTCGACATGCAGTTGTCGGACATGCAGGGCTCACTGCAAGGGCAATTGAAGTTGGCAATCGAATCCAGCGCCAAGTACTTCGTGCCGCACCTGTTCGCGGCTTTCAAGCAGCGCCATCCGGAGGTCAACCTGACCTTGACGGTGGTCAATCGCGCCCAGGCCATCCGCCGCCTTTCCGATAATCGCGACGATCTGATCATCATGTCGATGGTGCCGCAGGACATGGGCCTGGAGTTTCTGCCATTTCTCAACAATCCGATCGTGGCCGTCGCCCCGCCCGGGCATCCGCTGACCAAGCTCGAGCAGCTGCGCTTGCAGGACCTGGAGCCGCACACGTTACTGGTGCGTGAGCAAGGATCCGGTACGCGCAAAGCCTGCGAGGAATACTTCAAGGACAAGCGCGTGCACTTCACCCAGACGCTGGAGGTCGCCTCCGCCGATGCCCAGCGCGAGTGCGTGATCGCAGGCCTGGGCATTGCCTTGCTGACCCGCCATGCGGTGAACATGGAACTGGCAACCGGGCTGCTCCAAGAGCTGCCCGTCGAGGAGCTGCCGCTGTACCGCAGCTGGTGCGTGGTGCAGGCCAAAGCCAAGCGACAATCGCCGGTAGCGCTAGCGTTTCATGCATTCATTCGCAGTGAACGTGCGTTGATCAGTACGCTTGTCGAACGTTTTTCAGGGAGTTCGCTGCCGACACCTGCCACCCGGTGAGCGCGTGCAAATCGGGGTAGTCGGACAACTCGCGCAGCAGTTGGCGCTGGTCGCAGTAGCTCTCGATGGCGCGGCGGTAGGCCATGCGACGCTGATCTTTTTCCTGCTGCTTGCGCGCTTTGGCGTTGGGCAGATAGGTACCGTCGAAATCACGAGCCATGGCGAGTCTCCCTGAGCGGATGCGGGAGCTTCAGACTGGCCTGACAGGTTGACAGTTTGGCTGTGAACGGGTGACAGAACGATGAAAGGTGACGAAGTGTGCCGGCGCGCAGCCAGCACAGGGCCAGCATCAGTCTTCCGTGGCCTTGATCGACTTGGGCGACAGGCGCAGGCTGCGCAAGCTGCGCTTGACGCTCTTGAGGTGATTGACCAGGCTGGGGCCGCGCGCCATGGCGACACCCATGGCCAGCACGTCGATCACCACCAGGTGAGCGATGCGCGAGGTGAGCGGGGTGTAGATTTCGGTGTCTTCATGCACGTCGATGGCCAGGTTGACCGTCGACAACTCGGCCAATGGCGTTGCGCTTGGGCACAGGGTGATCAGGTTGGCCCCGCTTTCGCGCACCAGGTTGGCAGTGATCAGCAGATCCTTGGAGCGGCCTGACTGGGAAATGCACACCGCCACGTCACCGGGCTTGAGCGTCACCGCCGACATCGCCTGCATGTGCGGGTCCGAATACGCCGCAGCGCTGAGCAACAGGCGGAAGAACTTGTGCTGGGCGTCGGCGGCCACCGCGCCAGAGGCGCCGAAGCCGTAGAACTCCACGCGTTGCGCCTGGGCCATGGCGCTGACTGCCTGCTGCAGCGCCTGCGGATCAAGGTGCTCGCGCACTTCCATCAAGGTGTGCAGCGTGGTGTCGAAGATCTTCAGGCTGTAGTCGGCAACCGAGTCGTCTTCATGGATGGCGAACTGACCAAAACTGGCGCCAGCCGCCAGGCTCTGGGCAAGCTTCAGCTTCAAGTCCTGGAAGCCCGAGCAGCCGATGGCCCGGCAAAAACGCACGATGGTCGGCTCGCTTATGCCCACGTTGTGCGCAAGGTCAGCCATGGAGCTGTGCATCACGGCGGCTGGGTCCAGCAGCACATGGTCGGCGACCTTGAGTTCCGATTTGCGCAGCAGATGGCGCGATTGGGCGATATGTTGCAACAGATTCACGGGCTGGACTCGGTTATGATCGGCTGGCCGGGATGTAGCTTTCTTGTAGTTATACTACATGGACGCCAACCCGCCCAGTTAAACGAACGTGGAGCGTGGTGGTTTGACTATTCCTTGCGACATTCTGGTATTCGGCGGCACGGGCGACCTGGCCTTGCACAAGCTCCTGCCGGCGCTCTATCACCTGTATCGCGAGGCGCGTTTGCACAATGCCGTGCGCATCATCGCGCTGGCGCGCCGGCACATAAGCCGTAACGAATACGTTCGCCTCGCCGAGCGGCACTGCCGTGCGCAGATTGCTCGCAACGACTTCGAAGAAGAGGTCTGGCAGCGCTTCAGCGCGCGCCTGGACTATTTCCCGCTGGACGCCTCGCAAAGCGCCGACTTCGGCCGCCTGGCGCGCTATCTGGGGGAGCCGGGCGGGTTGACGCGGGTGTTCTACCTGGCCACCGCCCCCAATCTCTTCGCCCCGATCGCCACCCACCTGCAGATTGCCGGGCTGGCCGACAGCGAAGCGCGCATCGTGCTGGAGAAACCGATTGGCCATTCGCGGGCCTCGGCCACGGCCATCAATGAGGCGATCGGCGCCGTGTTCGGCGAATCGCAGGTGTTTCGCATCGATCACTATCTGGGCAAGGAGACGGTGCAGAACCTCATGGCGCTGCGCTTTGCCAATGCGCTGCTGGAGCCCGTGTGGCGCAACGGCCAGGTCGATCACGTGCAGATCAGCGTGTGCGAAACCCTGGGTGTCGAGAACCGCGGGGCATACTACGATCGCGCCGGTGCGACCCGTGACATGCTGCAGAATCATCTGTTGCAGCTGCTGTGCCTGGTGGCGATGGAGCCACCGGCGCAGTTCGAAGCCGAGGCCGTGCGGGACGAAAAGGTGAAGGTGCTGCGCGCACTCAAACCCATCTGCGGCCAGGACGTGCAGGACAAGACCGTGCGTGGGCAATACGGTGCCGGCTACATCGGCGGCCAGGAGGTGCCGGCGTACTACTTCGAAAAGGACGTCGATAACGACACCGACACTGAAACCTTCGTGGCGGTGCAAGCGCACATCGATAACTGGCGCTGGGCTGGGGTGCCCTTTTATCTAAGAACCGGCAAACGCATGGCGCGCCGCTCATCGCAGATCGTCATCCAGTTCAAACCGGTACCCCATGAGCTGTTCAATGGCGGGCAGGTCAACCAGTTGGTGATCCAGTTGCAACCTGAAGAACGTATCAGCTTGCGCATGATGAGCAAAAGCCCGGGCAAGGGCATGCGCCTGGAACCGGTCGAGCTGGACCTGAACCTTGCCCAGGTGTTTGGCCAGACCCGTCGCTGGGAAGCCTACGAGCGGCTGCTGCTGGACATTGTCGAGGGCGACTCGACGCTGTTCATGCGCCGCGACGAAGTCGATGCCGCCTGGGCCTGGATCGACCCCATCCTCAATGGCTGGCAAGAGCATTTCCAGGCGCCCCGCCACTACGCCGCCGGCAGCAATGGGCCGGAACAGGCCAATACTCTGTTGGCCCGGCACGGCAGGCACTGGCACAGCTGAAACGCTTCGCTCTGCTGGCCCCATCGAGCTACCCGCATTCTGGCGCGCAGAAGGGCATACCGCCCTTCTGCACACAGGAGTTCACCCATGTCCATCGCCAGCAAGAACTGGAAGGTCCAGCACGACAAAATGCCGCCAGGCGCCCGCCTGCGGGTGCACGGCACGGTCACCGTCAATCACCCGGGTATCGAACCGGTACTGGTCAGGCGCGCTGCCCAGAACGGTTCGACGACCGTCACGCTGGACCTTGAGCTGCAGCGCAAGGAAGGCGCATTCGTACAAGTCGTTTGCGACAAGGCTGTACGCTTCGAGGAGTCGATCCTCGACACCGTGTCGCAGGTGGAGATTTTCCATGACGGACAATTGCTCGCGTCCATCACGGACATTCTGATCACCCACTGACTTAGCCCTCCAGGCGGATGCTGAGCTGCCCGAGCACGGGGGCGGCGCCCCAGCAATGGCCCAGCATTGCGCGGAATTCCGGCTCAGGGACAGGTTTGCTGATGAGGTAGCCTTGCGCCTCATCGCAAGCCTGTTCGCGCAGAAACGCCAGTTGCTCGTGTGTTTCCACCCCTTCGGCCACGACCTTCAGACCAAGGCTGCGCGACAAGGTAATGATGGCCTGGGTGATGGCTGCATCCTGGCTACCAGGGTGTAGACCGCGTATGAATGCCTGGTCGATCTTCACATAGTCGACCGGCAAGCGTTTGAGGTAACTCAGGGACGAATAACCGGTACCGAAATCGTCGATGGCCAATTTTACCCCCAGCGCGTGAAGCTGTTCGAAGGTCGAGATGATGTGCTCGACGCTTTCCAGTAGCTGGCTCTCGGTCAGCTCCAGCTCCAGCAACTGCGGTGTCAGCCCCGTCTCTTCCAGCACCTGCCGTACCAGGCTTACCAGCTTGCCTTGGCGCAACTGGTACACCGAAAGGTTGACCGACACCCGTACCGCAAAGCCTTGCAACGACCATTGGCGCGCTTGCCGACAGGCCTGGCGAAGCACGAATTCACCGATTGGCGCGATCAGCCCGGTTTCCTCTGCCAGGCCGATGAACTGCGCCGGCGGCACCATGCCGCGCTCGGGGTGCTGCCAGCGCACCAGCGCTTCGGCCGCGTGCAGGCGGCCGCTACGCAGGCACAGTTTGGGTTGGTAATAAACCGTCAGCTGCCCTTCGTCGATGGCTTTGCGCAGCTGGTTCTCCAGCTGCAAGCGCTCAAGCGTGCTGGCGCGAAGGCTTTCGGTGTAGAACTGGAAATTGTCACCGCCCAGATGCTTGGCGTGCTGCTTGGCCATGTCTGCCTGGCCTATCAGGGCTTCGACATCCCGCGTTGCATCGGACAGCACGCTGATACCCACCGAAGCGCTGACCACCACTTCATGCCCGTCCAGGCGCTGGGGTTTGCGCAGCTTGTTGAGCAAGCGGGTGGTCACCCGCACCAGGCTCGACAGGTTGCTGTAGCCGTCGAACAGCACGGCGAACTCGTCCCCCGACAGCCGAGCTACCGTATCGGCCTCCGGCACGGCGCTCACGATGCGCCGGGCAATCTTGCGGATCAGTTGATCGGCCAGCTCGTGGCCCAGGCTTTCGTTCAACAGCTTGAAGCGGTCCAGGTCGATGTGCAGCAGTGCCAAACTGCGGCCATTGCTGCGAATCCGCTGCGCCGCTTCTTGCAAGCGCAGCCGGAACAACGAGCGGTTGGCCAGCCCGCTGAGTTCGTCGTAGTGAGCCAGGTAGCGCAAGCGCTCTTCGGAGGCGCGACGCGCCGACAGGTCGGTGAAAAAACCGACCAACTGGCTCACGCGGCCATCACGATCGCGCACGGCCTTCAGTTGCAGCCATTGGGGATGCAATTCACCCAGCTTGCGTGACTCGACCAGTTCGCCCTGCCAGTCTTCGTGCTGCTCGAGCGCTGCCTCGATGGCTTGGCTATGGCGCCGCGCATCACTGTGGCAGGGCAAATCGAACAGCGCCTGCGCCAGTACCTCGCTGCGGTCGTGACCGGTCATCTGGCAGTAGGCCTGGTTGACCGCCAGTACCACCTTGTCGGCACTGAGTATCACCACCCCTTCACTACAGGCTTCGAACACCGTGGCCGCCAGGCGTTGCTGCTCTTCCAGCGCCTTGCGCGCAGAAATTCGCTGCAGGTCCTGATTCAATGCCTGATTGTGAAAGCGCCGCAGCAAGCTGCACTCCAGCAGCCTATGCACTTGCCAGGCCACCACCAGCAACGCCACCAGCAAGATCAGGCCGAGCCAGCCCCAACCGCGCTGCTGGCCCGCCTCGAACTGGAACAGGAACAGGGTCGGCGGCAGCAGGCAAGGCAAGGCAAAACTGAGAAACGCCGGCAGGCTGACGGCATAGGCGATGCTCGCACTCAAGCTGGCCATGCCCAGCAAGCCGAACACCCACGCCTGTTGCACGAAGTTGTCTTGCGGCACCAGCGCGATGGCGGCACCGGCCAGCGTCAGGCCACTGAACGCAGAACCGAACATGAACATGCGTCGCCAGGCAGGGTTGGCCTGACGTTGCGCTGGGGCATTGTTGAACGCCGTGACCTGAATCAGGCGCAGCGCTACCAACGCCAATAACCAGGCCAGCCCTACCCCCACCAGCAGTCGATTCCCAGGGCGCCACATCAGCCAGGCGCAAAGCAGCCCGTTGAGCAGCATGAACAGAGTGGGCAACAGCGAGCCCTGATACAGCAAGCGGGTACGTTCGACCGACAGTTCGGTGGCGAACTGCCTGCGCAGCTGCTTGGTCATCTCCGACGATACGCCGATCGCCGCGCAGTCCTGGGTCATGGTAGCGAGTCTTGTAGGGTTCTTATTATGGGCAGTGCCGAACGAGCTGCGATCTTACACAACCGAGCGAGCGCACCAAACACCCGATGAACGACAGCTGCAACGGTGAATATTTATACAGTAGATATTTGCCCCATCCCCGCCCTCCCCCTAGAATGGCCGGATGCACACAGATGACCTCTCCCTCCTGCTCAATTCCCTCAACGATGCCCAACGCCAGGCCGTCGCCGCCTCGCTCGGGCGTCAGCTGGTGCTTGCGGGCGCCGGTTCCGGTAAAACCCGCGTGCTGGTGCACCGCATCGCCTGGCTGATCCAGGTCGAGCAGGCTTCGCCGCATTCGATCCTGTCGGTGACGTTCACCAACAAGGCTGCCGCCGAAATGCGTCAGCGTATCGAGCAACTGCTGGGGATCAACCCGGCAGGCATGTGGGTGGGCACCTTCCATGGCCTGGCGCACCGCCTGCTGCGCGCACACTGGCAGGAAGCACGGCTGGTGCAGAACTTCCAGATTCTCGACAGCGACGACCAGCAAAGGCTGATCAAGCGCGTCATGCGCGAGCTTGGCCTCGACGAGCAGAAGTGGCCCGCCCGCCAGGCGCAGTGGTTCATCAACGGGCAAAAGGACGAGGGCCTGCGCCCGCAACATATCCAGGCCGGCGGCGACCTGTTCCTGCAGACCATGCGCGATGTCTACAGCGCCTATGAATTGGCCTGCGAGCGCGCCGGGGTTATCGACTTCTCGGAGCTGCTGCTGCGCGCCCTCGACCTGTGGCGCGATCATCCAGGCTTGCTCGAACATTATCAGCGGCGCTTCCGGCACTTGCTGGTGGACGAATTCCAGGACACCAACGCCGTGCAGTATGCCTGGCTGCGCCTGCTGGCGGGCCAGCAAGGCGGCAGCTTGATGGCGGTCGGCGATGACGACCAGTCGATCTACGGCTGGCGCGGCGCCAAGATCGAGAATATCCACCAATACACGGCGGACTTCCCAGACGCCGAGATGATCCGCCTGGAGCAGAACTATCGCTCCACCGGCGGCATCCTCAAGGCGGCCAACGCCTTGATCGCCAACAACAGTGGGCGCCTGGGCAAAGAGCTGTGGACCGACATGGGTGAAGGCGAGCCGCTGACGCTGTATGCCGCCTACAACGAACACGACGAAGCGCGTTACGTGGTCGAAACCATCGAAAGCCTGATCAAGAAGGGCAGCGCGCGCAACGACATCGCTATTCTGTACCGCTCCAACGCCCAGTCCCGGGTCCTGGAAGAAGCCTTGCTGCGCGAGCGCATCCCCTACCGTATCTACGGCGGCCAGCGCTTCTTCGAACGCGCCGAAATCAAGAACGCCATGGCCTACCTGCGTCTGATCGAAGGTCGTGGTAATGATGCTGCACTGGAACGGGTGATCAACGTGCCGCCGCGCGGCATCGGCGAGAAGACCGTCGAAGCCATTCGCGAGCATGCCCGCCACAGTCAAACGTCGATGTGGCAGGCGATGTGCCAGCTGATTGCTGCAAAAGCGCTCAAAGGTCGAGCCGCCAGTGCCTTGGGCGCTTTCGTCGAACTGATCGAAAGCCTGGCCAGCAAAGTGGCCGACATGCCGTTGCACACCATGACCCAGACGGCCATCGAGCAGTCCGGTCTGATCATCTATCACCAGGAAGAAAAGGGTGAAAAGGGCCAGGCACGGGTAGAAAACCTTGAAGAACTGGTGAGCGCGGCGCGCAACTTCGAAACCAGCGAGGACGACGGCGACCTGTCGCCGCTCTCGGCGTTCTTGGGCCATGCGTCGCTGGAAGCCGGTGATGCCCAGGCTCAGGAACACGAAGACAGCATTCAGCTGATGACCTTGCACAGCGCCAAGGGCCTGGAGTTTCCCTACGTGTTTCTGGTGGGCATGGAAGAAGGCCTGTTCCCGCACAAGATGAGCCTGGAAGAACCCGGCCGCCTGGAAGAGGAACGGCGCCTGGCCTACGTAGGCATTACCCGCGCCATGCGCCAGCTGATCATGACCTACGCCGAGACACGGCGGCTGTATGGTAGCGAGACCTACAACAAGGTATCGCGCTTCGTCCGCGAGATTCCAAGTGGCCTGGTCCAGGAAGTGCGGCTGTCCAACAGTGTCAGCAGGCCGTTTGGCGGGGCTTCCAGTGGTGCCAGCAGCCTGTTCGCCAACGCCGCGATTCCGCAGACGGCCTTCACCCTCGGGCAGCGGGTGCAGCATTCGGTATTCGGTGAAGGGGTGATCCTCAACTTCGAGGGCTCCGGCGCGCAGGCGCGGGTGCAAGTGAACTTCGCCGAAGGCAGCAAGTGGCTGATGCTGGGCTACGCCAAGCTCGAGGCCCTATAGGGCGATGGCAGGCGCCTGGTAATATCAGGCAAAAGCTCGAAACATCTTGCCACTGGCTATGTGCACAGGAACCTGTGCACCATGACGCGCGTGCAATCCACAACAGGGGAAATCCCATTTATGCAACGTTTTCTTAGCATCGCACTGGCGCTCTGCGTTGGCCTGACGCTGAGCCTGGACGCCAACGCCAAGCGCTTTGGCGGCGGCAAGAGCTCTGGCTCCGCGCCTATCCATCAGACCCGCCAGGCTACGCCAACCACGCCTGCAGCCGCGCCAACCGCGCCTGGCCGCGCTCCGGCCGCCGCCAGCGGTGCTTCGCGCTGGCTTGGCCCGCTGGCCGGCCTCGCCGCAGGTGGCCTGCTGGCGTCCATGTTCATGGGTGACGGCTTCGAGGGCCTGCAGATCATGGACTTCCTGATCGTCGGGCTGATCGCCTTCCTGGTGTTCCGCTTCATCGCCGCCCGTCGCCGCCAGCAGCAGCCGCAAATGGCCGCGCCCGGCCACGCGCCATTCCAGCGTGAAGCGCACGGTCAGCCAGCTCAATCGTCGATCTTTGGTGGTTCCGCCGCGCCTGCTGCCGCCGCCCCGGTGATCAACGCCCCGGCGTGGTTCAACGAGCAGAGCTTCCTGGCCGCTGCCCGTAGCCACTTCCAGTCGCTGCAGCAGCACTGGGATGCCAACGAGATGGACAAGATCGCCGAGTTCGTCACTCCGCAGATGCTTGAATTCCTCAAGCGCGAGCGTGCTGACCTGGGTGATGGCTTCCAGTCCACCTACATCGACGACCTCGATGTGCAGCTCGACGGTGTGGATGATCGCGCCGACCGCACTGACGCGACCCTGACCTTCCGTGGTGTATCGAAGACCTCGCGCTTCGACCAGGGCGAGCCGTTCAGCGAAAGCTGGCACATGGTGCGTGCCCAGGGCGACAACCAACCTTGGCTGGTTGCCGGTATCCGTCAAAACGGCTAACCGCTCTGCGGCGCACAAGAAACCCCGGGCCTTCCCGGGGTTTTTTGCTTTTGCCAGAGTGCGCTACTAGGGTATAACGCGCAGCGTTGTCATAAAGGTCAGAGGATGTGAACCGTGGAAGAAGTGATCGAACAACTCCGTGAAGCCAACGAACCCGTGCCTGTTCCGTTGGAGCTTCCCGACGAAGATGATCTGGTCGAAATCGAAGAACAACTGTTCATCAATATCCCGTTCGTGTTCAAGGAGTTTCTCCTGACCGTCAGCGACGTGGTGTACGGCTCGCTGGAGCCGGTGACGGTCACCGATCCGCAGTCGCATACCTATTTGCCCGATGTTGCCGCCAACGCCTGGGATGCAGGTGTACCGCGTGACCTGATTCCGCTGTGCGCCTCTGACGAAGGCTACTACTGCGTCGAAGAGGACGGCACCGTGGTGCTGTGGTCCAGCGAGGAAGAGATCGTCACCGAAGAAAGCTGGGAATCGGTGTGGCACTGGGCGCGGGATGTGTGGCTGGAGAGCTGACAGCGGCTCAGTGTGCAGCGCCCTCTTCGCCAGGTCGTTGGCGAAGAGGGCGCGCCGTCAGTGGGAATGATCGCGGTTGTTTTCCAGGGTTTCCAACAAGGCGATCTGCATCTTGGAATGCACGCGAATGAACCAACGCCACAGCACGGCGACCACTACAGCAGCAACCACGGCGATGATCAGCAACAGCTCGTTGGTCGGCAGAATGCTCGCGGAAAGCGCCGACAACAGCAGGAAAATCACCAGCAGCGACAACAGCGGAATCACCTCGGCAATCACTCGCCGAACACGCTGGGTATGCCGCCCGGCCACGTCGGGCTTGACCCCCATCTCGGCCAGCAGCATCGACAGTGCCTTGAGCTTGCGGTAGGCGGCAATCAGGAAGGGTAATGACAGCAACAGCGCTGCGCCCCAGATCAGCGCCTTCTGCTGGCTGACGTCGGTGACCCATTCACTGAGCCAGCTGCCGATGCGCGCCGCGAAATATCCGCCGCTGAAGAAGATCGCGATCACCAGTGCCAGGTTGACCCCCACTTGCAGCAGGATACGGCGAATCATGGCGGCGAGCATGGCACCTTCGCCCTGGGGCTGGATGCTGCGTAACCACTCGCCATACAGCGACAGGACCCGGGACAAGCGTTGTGGCATGACCTTGCCCAGTTTTTGCGACAGCGGATCGGCCGCCCGAATCAGGTAGGGCGTCAGCAGCGTGGTGATCGCCGAAACCGCCACCGCCACCGGGTAGAGAAAGTCGCTGGTGACCTGCAAGGTCATGCCCAGCGCGGCGATGATGAACGAGAATTCGCCGATCTGCGAAAGCCCCATGCCCACCCGCAGCGACGTGCGGCCGTCGTTGCCGGCAATCAATGCGCCCATGCCGCACGAGAGTATCTTGCCCAGCACCACCGCCAAGGTAATGACCACAATTGGCCAGGCGTAGTCGATCAGCACCTGAGGATCGATCATCAGGCCGATCGCGACGAAGAAGATGGCGCTGAACAGATCGCGGACCGGCTCGATCAGCCGCTCGATCTTCAGCAGTTGGCGCGACTCGGCCATGATCGCGCCGATGAGGAAGGCGCCGAGCACCATGCTGTATTCGAGCTTGACCACCAGCAGGCAGAAGCCGAAGCAAAGCCCGAGCACGGTAATCAGCAGCATCTCGTTGCTGTCGAATTTCGCCACGTAGGCCAACAACCGCGGCACCAGCAGAATGCCGATGACCAGGGCCACGATCATGAACAGCGATAGCTTGCCCACCGTCGAGAACACCTCGCCGGAGCTGACCGAGCCGCTGACGGCGATACCGGACAGCAGGGCAATGATGCCGATGCCGAGGATGTCTTCGACGATCAGCACGCCGAAGATCAGCTGGGCGAAGCGCTCGTTCTTCATCTTCAGGTCGTTGAGCGCCTTGACGATGATGGTGGTCGAGGAAATCGCCAGGATCGCGCCGAGGAACAGCGAGTCCATGGTGCTCCAACCGAACCAGCGGCCGATCTCGAAACCGATCCAGATCATCAGGACGATTTCCAGAAAGGCTGCAATGAAAGCCGTGGCGCCGACCTTGAACAACTTGCGCAGGCTGAACTCCAGGCCCAGGCAGAACATCAGGAAGATCACCCCCAGCTCAGCGAGGGTCTTGATGGTGTCTTCGTCGTGGATCAGGCCGAACGGCGGCGTGTGAGGGCCAATGATGAAACCGGCAACTATGTAGCCGAGCACCACGGGTTGCTTGAGGCGATGAAACACGATCGTCACCACGCCGGCGACGAGCATGATGACCGCCAGGTCCTGGATGAAGCTGATGGCATGCATGGCGCGAGACTCCTTTTCGACTTAGCCGGATGCACCGGGCAGACCGCCCCGCTGCCGAGGCAGGGCCAAGCCAGCAGCAAGTACACACTGTATTGAATGCAGGAAAGCCCATGTTGCATGGGCGTAGTCAGGTTAACATCGCACCCCGCTGCAAACGGCTGGTGCAATATGTAGAAACAGATCGGCCGAACAGCCGTCGTTGCTGGCATGATCGGCGTGACGAACGCGCCGTGTGCCGCGTCTTTTCGTACACAGGCAATCATTTCGCAAGGGGAAACAAAAGTGTCCGCAGATACCCGCCCCGATTCAGCGCAACCAAACCGTGAGCACCCTATGGAACCTGGAAACGCCCAGCTGAGCATGACCGTCCTGATGACCCCGGACATGGCCAACTTTTCTGGCAACGTACACGGTGGCACCCTGCTCAAGTACCTGGACGAAGTGGCCTATGCGTGCGCCAGCCGCTACGCCGGCAGCTACGTGGTCACGCTGTCGGTCGACCAGGTGATTTTCCGCGAGCCTGTGCACGTCGGTGAACTGGTGACGTTCCTGGCATCGGTCAACTACACCGGCAACACCTCCATGGAGGTCGGCATCAAGGTGGTGACCGAAAATATTCGCGAGCGCTCGGTGCGTCACTCCAACAGCTGCTTCTTCACCATGGTCGCGGTCGACGACAACCGCCGGCCCGTGCCCGTACCACCGCGCCAGCCGCAGTCCAGCGAAGAGAAGCGTCGTTTCCTGCAAGGCCAGCAGCGCCGCCAGATCCGCCAGGAGCTGGAAAAACGCTATCAGGACTTGAAGACCGACGCAGGCTAGTGCGCCAGGCGCTGCGCCTCGAAGCGTACCCGCGGGTGGGCAATGCGATCCTGAGCCCGCACCAGTTGCAGTTCGTAGCTGGCGCAGGCCTGGGTTTCCAGCAGCACCTCATGCACGGCCGAGGCGGTGAATTCGAACGCCTGCAGCCAGCTGTCGCCCAGCAGCACGCGCGCCAGGAACAGGCCTGAAGTCAGATCCCCCACCCCCACCGGCTGCCGCGGGAACGCCAGCAGCGGACGACGCAGATGCCAGCTGCCCTCGCGGGTCACCAACAGCATCTCGAAGGCGTCCGCCTCGCGGCCGGGATAGGCCAAGTGCTTGACCAGCACCACCTGCGGGCCGTGTTTCAGCAGGCTGCGAGCCATATCAGCGCAGTCCTCCAGCGACTGCGCCTGACGCCGGCAGAAGCTATCGAGTTCAAGCTGATTGGGGCAGAGGATATCGGCCTTGGCAACGGCTTCCTGCAACAGGAAATCACTCACCTCCTGCGGCACGATGCAGCCCTTTTGCGCATGGCCCATCACCGGATCGCACAGGTAAAGGGCTTTCGGGTTGACCGCCTTGATCCGTTCGACCCCAGCCAGAATCGCCCTGCCCTGCTCGGCGCTACCCAGGTAGCCCGAAAGCACTGCATCACAGTTGCCCAGTTCGCCGATGTTGCAAATGCCTTCTACCAACGCAGGAATTTGCGCTGGCGCAAGCACTTCTCCCGCCCACTGGCCATACTGAGTGTGGTTGGAGAACTGCACCGTATTGAGCGGCCACACGTTCACCCCGATACGCTGCATGGGGAACACCGCAGCACTGTTTCCGGCGTGGCCGAACACCACGTGGGACTGGATGGCGAGCAGATGCGGGGTACGTTTCATGCGGGAATTTTCCAAAGCGGTTTGAAAGACTGTGCGTCGCGCAGTATGAACTCGATTGCCACCTGTACGACAGGCCAGGGACGCAGTTAAGCTGGTTCGACTTGTTTGGAGCATACGTAAATGTTGACCCTGGAGAACCTCTTCGTGTTGATGGTGGTGGCCACCGCAGGCGCGTGGCTATGGCACAACCACGGGCTGCGCGAGAAGGCCCTCGAGCGCGTCAAACAGCACTGCGCGAAGCTCGACCTCGAATTGCTCGATGACGCCGTTGCGCTCAAGCGGATCGCGTTCGTGCGCGATGCCAGCGGCAAGAAGCGACTGGCGCGGATCTACGCTTTTGAATTCACGGTCACCGGCGAACAGCGTCACCCAGGCACCGTGACCCAGTTCGGCGCTCACAGCGTGCAGATCGAACTTGCACCCTATCCGTTCGAGATCAAGACACCGCCGCGCACGGACAACGTCATCGAGATGCAACAGTGGCGTCAGGAGCACAACCGCTGGCATAACTGACTGGCTGCGGTCAGGGCGCCGGGGCAGTCATCTGCTCAAGCAGCCGGCGATCGCGGCCATCAGCGGCGCCTGCGGCTGGGCTCGCTCGAAGATCAGCTCGATGCGCGAATCGCAGCGCCAGTCGGACTCCAGCCACTGCGGCAGCTCACCCGCCAGTCCGTTGAATGACTGCCAGCCATCCGTGCTGTGGATAACGCCCTTGGCCCGCCGCCACGGCAGGGTGGCAAGCACAGCACGCAAGCGGCTGGGGTCAAACCGCTGGCTTGGATGAAAACGCCAACCGGCACTCCAACCACCCGCTCCATCCCCAACAAAGAAAAACGGCGTAGCGGGATCTATCCACAGGGGTGACGGGGCTGTGGGCAAGTCTCCGTCAGCATGATCGTCCACAACCGTGAGGCGATTTGCCGTTGTGGGCAAGTTGGGCAGGGACTCGGCCCGAAGCCCGCCGTGCTGGGTCCAAACCCTGTGGACAGAATTAAACTGTTTATTTATCAACAACTTATCATATTCATCCACAAGCTCTGCTTTATTCAGGACGACCAGCCCCGCAACGTCGAGCGCTTGCGCCTGAGCTACGGGTAACTTTTCGCTCCGAGCCAGACTGTGTGCATCGAGCACCATCACCAGCGGCTGTACTGCCAGCACGCCGACCCAGGGCGTTTGCCCAAGCTGCCTGAGCACTTGCACAGGATGGCCAAGCCCCGAAGGTTCGATGAACAGCCGGTGAGGCTTGGCACGGCGCAGAAGACGCCCCAAGCCGACCTGGAAAGGCGCGCCATTCACGCAGCACACGCAACCACCCGCCACCTCGCCTATAGCGATGCCGTCACGGTCTTGAGCCAGCAGCGCGGCATCGAGCCCTACTTGGCCGAATTCATTGACCAATACCGCCCAGCGCTCCTGAGGCGGGCGCTGGGCGAGCAGGTGGCGGATCACGGTAGTTTTACCCGCTCCTAGCGGTCCAGCGATGACATGGGTTGGAATGTTCTGGAGCATGTGGGTCTTCAAGGGCAAATGACCACTATGCGCCCTCAGGCCAACCAGTCAAGGCTAAGCAGTAGTCTGCGCTGGTCGCCTGGCGGCGAGCGGTGGATAAGTCCAGCGCCCTCATTTCCCGCCCATCGTTCGCCTTTGAGAACGGCCACGTCCCCTGTGCGTAACGTCTGGATGTTATCCACAGGGGGCGCTGCATGCTGCAACCCCTGTCGTGCGATGGCACCTTCTTGCAACCACTCACTGCCAGGCCCTGCATAGGTTGTCAGCAACCGCAGGGGTACGTTATCCACATGGAACCTTGGGCACATTGCCCCCTGCAGGACGCGCAGGCGTAGCCCCACGCGGCGTGCGCCGACCAGACAGGTGTAAGCCGATACCAGCCATTGCACATCGGCGACGAAACCAGGGTAACCGTAAAAGTCCGCCGCTTCCTCCAGCAGACCTGGGAGGGACGGCTCTGCATGCTCGTCGACCTCCAGCACACGCTGATCAGCCGCCAGCGCGCCGAGACCTACTGCCAATGCCGCAAAATCTTCAACCTGGGCAGGCAAGCGGCGCTGCCACACTGCCAGGTTAACGCCGTCCTGAAAAATCTCCGTCAGTACCGACGGCGAATCACTCGCTACCTGGCGGATATCCACACCCAATCCAGCCGGCGTCATGCCGCCTCCTCAGCATGCCAAGGCCCGAAAGGATCCGGCAGTCGCAACCAAGCCATGGCGCCCAACGCCATTTCATCGTCGGTGAGCAGGCACGCCTCCAGCTCTGTGGATAACCTGGCGAAGTCGACATTCTGCCCAATGAACACCAGCTCTTGCCGGCAGTCGCCGGTTTCGGCGCTCCAGTGTTTGAGAATGTCTGCCGTGCTCTGCTCATCTTGCGGCCAGTGCTCGCGCGGCACGAATCGCCACCAGCGGCCTGCCAGACCGTGCCGCATCATCCCCCCGGCCTGGGACCAGCTACCGGCCTCCTGGAATTTGCTGGCGAGCCAGAAGAACCCTTTCGAGCGCAGCAACCGCCCATTGCTCCAGTCATTCTGAATGAAGTCGTAGAAGCGTTGCGGGTGCAATGGCCGGCGGGCGACCCAGGTACTGGAGGCGATGCCGTACTCTTCGGTTTCAGGTACATGCTCACCACGCAGCTCTTGCAGCCAGCCGGGCGCCTGGGCGGCTTGTTCGAAGTCGAACAGGCCGGTGTCGAGAATCTGTGACAGCGCCACCTCACCCATCACCATCGGCACGATGTGCGCACGCGCGTTGAGCGTGCGCAGAATCGCCATGAGCTCTTCGCGCTCATGCTGGCTGATCAAGTCGATCTTGCTCAGCAGCAGCACATCAGCGAACTCGACCTGCTCGATCAACAAGTCGCTGATCGAGCGCTCATCATCGTCACCGAGCGTCTCGCCACGGCTGGCCAGGCTGTCGGCGGCCTGATAATCGCGCATGAAGTTGAGGCCATCGACCACCGTCACCATGGTGTCGAGCCTCGCCATGTCTGAGAGGCTTCGACCCTGTTCATCGCGGAAGGTGAAAGTCTCGGCCACCGGGAGCGGCTCCGAGATCCCTGTGGACTCGATCAGCAGATAATCGAAACGACCCGCTTCAGCGAGCCGCGCCACTTCTTCCAGCAAGTCTTCGCGCAAGGTGCAGCAGATGCAGCCATTGCTCATCTCCACCAGTTTTTCTTCGGCGCGATTGAGGCTCACGTTGCGCTGCACTTCACTGGCGTCGATGTTGATTTCGCTCATGTCATTGACGATAACGGCAACGCGCAGGTTATCGCGGTTGCGCAGTACATGATTGAGCAGCGTGCTTTTGCCTGCGCCTAAAAAGCCGGACAGCACGGTGACAGGGAGACGGTTGTTCATGGCCAATCCTCATCGAGCGGACGCATTCGAAACGATGCATTTCATAACGTTATAAAGTAACATTACGATTTCGCCAAGACTCGGTTGTCGGAGAATTTCTTGAGCTCGATGATTTGCATGCGCCTGCTACTGACAGCTCTGCTGAGTGCGCCCTCCATCACATGGGCAACAAGCACCTCGCTATCTCGTTGTACGCGTAGCGCTACGCTATTGGCATGCCACAACGCCAACGGCAGTTTTTACAGCATACAGACGGCAGGCGAGGATTTAGTTCTGCGCGGGTTCGACAGCGCCACTGGCAGACGCTGGGCTCAGACCAACAGTCGATACGGTAGCCTGAGTTTTTACACAGGATTAGCCAGCGATGGTGAGGTTTGGTTCGGATACAGCCGTCGTATCGGCTGGACTACGGTGAACCGTGTATCGAGTTCAAGCGGGCAGCGCTTCGATCTGCACTGCAGTTTGGTAGGTGGCTGTCGGTAACAGTTCAGCGATGTTCCACGTGGAACATGCACTGCAGCACATGTTCCACGCACAGCACATTCAGCCGACGCTGAGCATCAGGTGCGGGGCTTCACCGTGCCGCAGTCATTACCTAGCCAGACGGCCTTGGTGTTCATACTGCCCTGTTGTTGTACCCCAGACGCGTTGAAAGTGCCGTTCACGGTCGTCGTGAATTCCTTGTCGCTAAGGAAGGTCGCCTGTCCGGTACCCTGGGCCTTGGGGCAACTGAATTCGAACTTCCAGACATTGCCGGTGCGGTCAGTGATCTTTTGAGTGCAACCGGACTTGGGATCCTGCAGCGGGATGTCGTTGGTCTGCACCTGCTCTGGTGTCAAGCACGAACGCACTCCGTTACCACCGATGGTAACGCCTTGCTTGGCGAGCATGCCTTCCATCATGGCGCGTTGATCCGGCGGCAGGTTTTTCAACTGGCCGAGCATGAACTGCATGTCAGGTAACGGTTTGCCATCGACCTGCATGTTGCTGGTAGTCAGCTCCCACAGGCCAGGCTGCAACATCTGTGCATGCGCCAAGGGGGCGCTCAGGCCCAAGGCCAGAGCCAACAGTGGCAGACGATTTTTCATGAATGAATGCTCCTCGGAAATACCGGCTCAGCAGCCGGACAGAGGCTTAGACGCCAAATCGGCAATCTGGTTGCAAGGCGCATATGTAACGTGTTTTGTTAGCGATCAGGTTCTCGCCAAGCAGGATGCGTATGGATTATCACAGCCCCTATTTCTTCGGCTATGTACTCGGCCTCGTTCACCTGCTGGGCATCGTAGCCGCGCTGCACGCGGTTTTCACCGTCCGTACCGCTCAGGGCGCGATTGCCTGGGCAATGTCGCTGTTCTTCATTCCATACCTCACGCTCATCCCTTACCTGATTTTTGGCGCGCGATCCTTTTATGCGTACATCCAAGCCAGGCGTCAGGCGAACCAGGAAATGCATGTGGCCATGGCCAACCTGAACTGGCGCCCATGGGTGGAGGAAGCGCTCACTGCCAAAGAGTCGGCCAGCTACGCTGCACTGCGCGCCATGCCGAAGCTGGGGCGGATGCCTTGCCTGGCCAACAATCAGGTCAAGCTGCTGATCAACGGCAGGGATACATTCGCTGCAATTTTCGCTGCCATTGAGCAGGCCCGCGAAGTGGTGCTGGTGCAGTTCTTCATCATTCATGACGACAAACTTGGCTGTGCCCTGCAGCAGTTGCTGCTGCGAAAGGCCGCTGAGGGTGTGCAAGTGTTCGTGCTGTACGACCAGGTGGGTAGCCATGCATTACCAGCAAGCTACAGCCGCGCGCTGCGCAAAGGCGGTGTGCAGATCCATGCGTTCGCCACTCGGCGCGGATGGTTCAACCGCTTTCAGGTCAACTTCCGTAACCACCGCAAGATCGTGGTGGTCGACGGCCTGGTCGGCTTCATCGGTGGCCATAACGTGGGCGATGAATACCTTGGCGAATGTCCACCCCTGGCGCCTTGGCGCGACACCCATGTGCAGATAAGCGGACCGGTACTGGCCTGCCTGCAGGAGTCGTTCGCCGAAGACTGGTACTGGGCCACCCGCCAACTGCCGCCGTTGATCCTGCCCGACACCTACCCGGACAACGGCGTACTCTGCCAGGCACTTGCCAGTGGCCCGGCCGACTCGCAGGAGACCTGCTCACTGTTCTTCATCGAAGCGATCCACTCGGCGAGCAAACGGGTATGGATCACCAGTCCGTATTTCATACCCGACGAAGCCGTGTTCGCAGCCCTGCGCCTGGCCGTACTGCGCGGTGTCGATGTGCGGGTGCTGATTCCGTCGCGCCCAGATCATCGCATCGTGTTCGCGGCCTCCAGTCTGTTCGCCTTCGAGGCGGTCAGGGCCGGTGTGCGCATGTTCCGCTACCAACCAGGCTTCGTGCACCAGAAGGTGGTACTGGTCGATGATGAGGTCAGCGCGATCGGCAGTGCCAACCTGGACAACCGCTCATTCCGGCTGAACTTCGAGATCACCCTGCTCACAGTGGATCGCACGTTCGCCAATCAGGTCCAAGCCATGTTGCTCGACGACTTTGCCCAGTCAAAGGAAATCACCGCGGTAGATACCCTGGATACACACCGGATCCAGCAACTGGGCATGCGCATCGCGCGCCTGATCTCACCCATCCTCTGAACCCGTCAGGGGTCGCTCAGCGACCCCTGGGCTGAGTCAGCGGTACAGATCTTCCCGCGTCCACGGTAGATCGTGGTGGCCATCGGCGTAGGGTTTGACGGCCAGTATCTGGTGCAGGTTGATCCAGCCCTTCTGGAAAGCGTAGGCGCAGCCGGCAAGGTACAGACGCCAAATGCGCAGGGTCTTGTCTGGCACCAGGGCCGCAGCCTTGTGCAACTGGTTTTCCAGATTCTCGCTCCAGTGATGCAGTGTCTTGGCGTAGTGCAAACGCAGGCTCTCGACATCGACCACCTCGAGCCCCGCCTGGCAGATACTGGCGCTGATCATCGAAAGGTGCGGAAGCTCGCCATGGGGGAACACATAACGGTCGATGAACTCACCTGCTCCGCGCCCAACCGGTCGGCCGTCGACGTGCTTGGCGGTGATACCGTGGTTCATCACCACTCCACCCTCGCGTACAGCACCGAACAGCTTCTGACAATACAGGGGCAGATTGGCGTGACCGACGTGCTCGAACATGCCGACGCTGACCACTTTGTCGAAGCGGCCATCCTGGGGCAGGTCACGGTAGTCGAGGATCTGCAGGTCGACCCGATCAGTCAGGCCTTCGGCTTTGACGCGCGCTTGGCCGAGCTTAAGCTGCTCTCTGCTCAGCGTGATGCCGAAGACCTTGGCGCCATATTCGCGCGCAGCAAACCGCGCAAGCCCGCCCCAGCCGCAACCGACATCCAGCAGATACTCCCCGGCATCCAGGCGCAGCTTGCGGCACAGATGGTCGAACTTGTCTTGCTGAGCCTGATCGAGCGTGTTGTCTGGCTCACGGAAATAAGCGCACGAGTAGACCATGTCTCGGTCGAGCCAGAGCTGGTAAAACTCGTTGGAGACATCGTAGTGATAGGAGATTGCCTCAGCGTCGGTGTCTTTGTCGTGGGATTGGCGAAGCGGTGGTCCGTTATCCTCCTCGTGAAGCAACGCCTCACTCAATTCGTCGCAGACCCGAATAGCCTCGCCGATATCGCCTTCGAGCTCCAGTTTGCCCTCTACGAACGCAGCGCCCAATTCGTCCATGCTCGGATGGGTCAGCTGACTGATCAGCTGGGGCTCCTTGACCAGGATGGTCACCTGCGGGCTGGGACCCAGGTCGAACTGGTTGCCGTCCCACAGTTTCAGCCGTAGCGGCAAATGCAGGCTTTGCAGAGCCGGTGGAAGTTGAGCAAGCATGAATACTCCTCCAATCCCTAAATGGCTACCACGTCATGAATATTGATCGTCGCCGCGAAAGCGTAGTTCATCCGTAGGATGTTTCCTGGGTCGACGACCAAGGTCGTAGGTCGGAGGATCAAGTGGCTCGGTTCATTGCATACGACGCGCAGCGCAGCGCCTGATCTTGCGCCGCTTTATGCTTGCTTCAACAAAACATCGCTACGGGTTTTAGATCGGCAAATCCCACAACGGCCCATACAGCCCGCCATCAGCGTGCACGACACGCCATGCAGATCTGCCCGAGCTGGCTCCGCCGGTTGATTCGAAATACCATTGATGCACGCTTTCGATCAAACCAGCGGAGCCCAGCGGGTGAGCATCAATTTCGACCTGAATGACTTGCAGGCCTTCCGCGCAGTCGTCGAGCAAGGCAGCTTCCGCCGCGCCGCCGACAGCATTCGCATCACCCAGTCGGCCCTGAGCCGACGCATTGAAAAGCTCGAGTCGGCGCTTGGGGTCAAGCTGCTGGAGCGCACCACGCGGAAAGTCTCGTTGACCAACGTCGGACGCGCTTTCCTGCCTCAGGTCGAGCGGCTGCTCGATGACCTGGACCTGGCCCTGCTCAGTGTCGGCGACGGCACTACCTTGCGCACCGGCACCCTGACCATCGCCTGCGTTCCCTCCGCTGCCTACTACTTCATGCCCCACGTCATCCGGGTGTTTCATGCTCAGTACCCGAAAGTGCGGATCAATCTGCACGACGCCTCGGCCAACGAAGTCAGTGCAGCGGTCGCTTCAGGTGAGGCGGACTTCGGTCTGAGCTTCGCCGGCAACCTGGCCCCGGAAATCGAATTCAGTGCCTTGCTGGAAGAGTGCTACGTTCTGGTCTGTCGCAACGATCACCCGCTGGCGGGCCAGCGCCAGGTGACCTGGGCGCAGGCCTATGCGCACGACTACATCTCGCTGAACAGGTCATCGGGCAATCGCCTGGTGCTAGACCGGGCTCTGGCGGGTGTCCCAGTCAACAGGGAGAGCGTGTGTGAGGCACGGCATGTCACAACTTTGCTCGGTTTGATCGAAGCCGGCGTGGGCGTGGCCGCGGTGCCGTCCATCGCCCTGCCACCCATGCCGCATCCGCTGTTGGCCAGCGTTGCCTTGGTCGAGCCCAGGGTGACCCGCGCCATGGGCCTGCTCAAGCGCCGTGGCCGCACGCTGACGCCCGCAGCGTTGGAAATGGTGCGGCTGATCGGGGAACTGCCGGGCGTAACGCCGGCAGCGCAGATCAGTGCGCACTGACAGGCGTCAAGCCGGTACCGCGACCCGGTTGGCCAGGCGGCGATACAGCACCCAAGTGGCGACGAAGGCACACAAGCCGGCGAACATCATCCAGTAAGCCGGGGCAGCCTTGTCGCCCGTGGCGTGGATCAACCACGTCGAGATGGCCGGTGTGAAGCCACCGAAAACCGCCGTGGCCAGGCTATAGGCCAGGGAGAAACCTGCTACCCGCACTTCGACCGGCATGATTTCGGTAAGCGCCGGAATCATCGCACCGTTGTACAAGCCATAGAGGAACGAGAACCACAGCAGCACCTCGAGCATGTGACCGAAACTTGGCGACTGGGCCAGGTACGACAACGCCGGGTAAGCGGTGAGAACCGTCATCAGCGACATGGCGCTGAGCAGCGGCTTGCGCCCGAAACGGTCGCTCAAGGCCCCGCCAATGGGCAGCCAGATGAAATTCGACACGCCGACCAGCAGAGTGACGATCAGCGCATCCGCAGTGCTCAGTTGCAGCACGGTCTTGCCGAAGGTGGGGGCGTAGACGGTAATCATGTAGAACGCCGTGGTGGTCATTGCCACCATGAGCATCCCCAGTACGACGACACTGGCATTGCTGTACAAGGTGGCCAACACCGCTTTCATGGTCGGCCGGTGTTTGCGGGCAGCGAACTCTTCGGTTTCCTGCAGGTTGCGGCGCAGCAGAAAAATCATCGGCACGATCAAGCAACCCACACCGAACGGCACCCGCCAGCCCCATTGGGCAATTTCGGCCGCCGACAGCCACTGATTGAGGCCAAAGCCCAGCGCCGCCGCGACGACGATGGCCACCTGCTGACTAGCGGACTGCCAGCTTGCATAGAAGCCTTTGTGCCCAGGGGTGGCCATTTCCGCAAGGTAGACCGACACACCGCCAAGCTCGGCACCCGCCGAGAAACCTTGCAGCAGCCGGCCGAGCAGCACCAGCGCCGGGGCCAGCAGGCCGATGCTGGCGTATCCAGGCACCAGCACGATCAACAACGTGCCGCTGGCCATGATCGCCAGGGTGACGATCAGCCCTTTGCGTCGGCCTACGTCATCAATGTAGGCACCCAGGATCACCGCACCGAGCGGGCGCATCAGGAAGCCTGCGCCGAATACGGCGAAGGTCATCATCAGCGAAGCGAATTCGTTGGACGCAGGGAAGAAGGCGGCAGCGATATGCGTGGCATAGAAGCCAAACAAGAAGAAATCGAACTGTTCAAGGAAGTTACCAGAGGTAACCCTGAACACCATTCCGGCCTTGGATTTACCCTCAGGCACCGAATGTGACGGCAGACTCATGATGCATCTCCAGCGTTTCTTGAAAAATTGTAAGCGCTTGTTACGGAAATGATGGGTGAAATAGGCGACTGAGATAATCGCTGAATTTTCATCAACCGATGCACAAAAGCGATCAGTCCTTGAAGTTGTACATTTTCTGATCAAAGCCAGGGTAAGTTGATTGTCCCAAAAATTGGAACAATGATTCACTCAACCATGCAATTGTCTTGCTCTAACTGCATGCGCAAAATGGCATACATACCGCGACGGCAACACGCCGTTCAGTCATTTAAACGCATAATCAGGAGCCTCAACATGAACACTTTTTCAGCAACTGCCGCAGTCGCCGGTCGTCTACTGCTGGCCGCCCTCTTCTTGCTCAGCGGCTTCAGCAAGCTGGCGGCTGCGGACGCCACCCTCGCCTACATCGAATCCAGCGGCCTGCCCTTCCCGCTGTTGAGCTATCTCGCAGCGCTGGGTGTCGAGCTGGGCTTGGCGGCGCTGCTGATCATCGGCTTTCAAACGCGCATTGTGGCTGTGCTCATGGCGCTGTTTACCGTAGTGACTGCCGTGGCGTTCCACAGCAACCTTGCTGACCAGGGTCAGTTCATCAACTTCTTCAAGAACATTTCGATTGCCGGGGGGTTGCTGCAGATTGCTGCGTTCGGTGGCGGTGCGCTGAGCGTGGACGCCCTTCAGGCCCGCATCAAGGCACGGGCGTCAACAGCGCTGGCCGGTTGAATTGGCCAAGGCGGAAAAAGCAAAGCCCTGGCATTGAGCCAGGGCTTTGGCAGGTGCGACGAAAGTCAGGCGAACATCTGCTTGACGTTAGCCATCGCGCCGTCGGCAAAACCCTGCAAGAAGGTCTGGAAGGCCGGTAGGTCTTCAGGCGTGCCCTTGTATGGCTCGCCGATGATGGTCCAGGTTGCCAGCGATTGGTTGGGTCCCTGCTCGACCACTTCCATGCGCGCCCAGAGGTTGCCGATATTGAGCGAGGTGTAGATGAGCGACCAGGTCATGACCATGCCCTGATCGTCATGGCTGTTGAGTTGTTCGATGACCACGTTACCGTCCTTGAACAACTTCTTGCGCACGGAACGCACACCCGTGCCGGTCATTTCGATGTGCGAAAGCGCCGGGATGAATACCGGGAAGCCGGCGAAGTTGCCGACGATGTTCCACACGCTGCGCGCGTCGGCGTTGACCGTCACGGCGGCGACGACTGGGGTGCCGGTTGGGTTCTGGATAAGGGTATCGGGTTCGCAATGTTGCATGTTCAGCTCCTTTGATCGGTTAGATGAAGTCGATTTCTTTCAAGAACTCACAGCCAAGGCGCAGCAGATTAGGGCTCTTGAGGGGGTATTGCTCGCCCATGCTGTCGATGCCGTGGCGGGCATTGCTGTGCTCGATCATCGAGATGTCGCCGATGTCTTCTTCGAAGCCATTGAGGTAGAAACCGACCACGCCAAACAGCGCGTTGTCGCTCTCGATGGTCGACAAGCGTCGCTGCCAGTCGCTGATCGGCACCCATTTGAAGTCGTGGCCCATGGGGCGGAACGCCTCGACGTAGGCATCCCAGCTCAGCGGCTCGGGGTTGTGCAGGTTGAAAACGGCGCGAGTGCCGGTGTGACGGCTGGCGTGGAAACCGATGAAGCGCGCAAGGAAGTCGACCGGCATCAGGTCGAAGTTCAGCGACAATTGCGGCACTTCCTTGAGCTGCAACGAGCCTTTGAGCATCAGCATCAAGCGGTTCTGATGCGGCTGGCAAACACCGGTTCGAGTGTTGAACGCAATGTTGCCCGGCCGGTACAGGTTGACCTTGACCCCTCGCTCGCTGGCATTCCACAGGATGCGCTCACCGACCCATTTGGACAGGTTGTAGCCATTGCGGATGTAGATCGGCGGCGTGGGTGCGGGCGGCGCCTCCAGCACTCGACCACTGCTGTCCACGCTGCTGGACGCCGACAGGGTCGAGATGAAGTTGAAGATCTTCTTGCTTCGCCCTTCGCATAGTTTCAGGCACTCGATGACAGGTGCCACGTTGTCCTTGACCAGCGACTCATAGTCGAGCACATGGTTGACGTTGGCGGCGTTGTAGATCAATACGCCGTACTCCTGGTCGAGCCGCTCGTACTCCTCGCGCGCAAGGCCCAGCAACGGCTGGCTGATATCCGCCGCCAGCACGCGAACACGGCTCATGTCGAGGTGTTCCAGGCGGTTATCCACAAGCGCCTGGGCGAAGCGCTGCTGCGCGGTCTGTCCGGCTGAACCGCGCACCAGGCAAGCGACCTCGGTGGTACCGAGCTCGAGCAAGGCTTCAACGATGTGCACACCCAGGAAGCCATTGGCGCCTGTGACGATGACCTTGTGCACGTCGCCCAACTGACTCAGGGGCAATACGTTCAGGTCGACACTGAGGTTGGCATCGGCCAATGCCTTGGGACTGACCGTGGCCTCGGCCGCCTCGTCCTGGGCGAGCAAGCGATCAAGATTGGCCAAGGTCGGCTGCTCGATGAAGCGGTTGATCGAAACGCCTTTGCCGAAAGCATCGCGAATATCCATGAGCATGCGCGAAAGCAGGATCGAATGCCCGCCCAGGTTGAAGAAGCTGTCATCCAAGCCAATCTCGTCGGCCTCGATCTCCAGCAGGTTGGCCCAGATCGGCAACAGCACCTGCACCCCTTCGCTCAGCGGCGCGTGGCGCACCTGGCGTTGGCGCTGATCGTCGGGCAGTGCCCGCAATGCCTTGCGGTCGACCTTGCCATTGGCGGTGGCCGGTAGCGTATCGAGCTGGCGCCAGCGCGACGGACGCATATAGTCAGGCAGATGCTTTTCGGCATGTGCCTGCAAGGCCTGCAGGGCCGCGGCTGCATCGCCGTCTCGCGGCTCGGCGAAGCACGCCACGATACGGCGTTGCTCATCGATGACCACGGCCAACTGGGCGAACAGGTTGCTGCCGCGCAGGACGTGCTCGACTTCTTCCGGTTCGACCCGGAAACCGCGGATTTTTACTTGGTTGTCCAACCGGCCGATGATCTGCAGACCTTCATTGCCCCAGCGTGCCAGGTCGCCCGTGCGGTACAGCCGTTCGCCCTGCAGCGCGCCGATCCCCGGCAAGTAGCGCTCCAAGGTGGCGCTGGGGTTGTTCAGGTAACCCAGCCCCACGCCAGGCCCGGCGATGTAGACCTCGCCCGTTTGCCCTTGGCCGACCGGCATGCCCTGCTCGTCCAGCAGATACAGCCGCGTGTTGGCGATCGGCATGCCCAGCAGGCGGTTGGAATCACCCGCACGCATGACCCGGCTGGTGGCCAACACGGTCGTCTCGGTCGGCCCATAGATGTTGTGCAACTGGCAATACCCACCCAGCCCGTCGATGACGTGCGGCTCGCAGACATCACCGCCGGTCACCAGGTGCTCAATGCCTCGCAGGCTCTCGAGCGGCATGATGCTGAGCAAGGCAGGTGGCAGGAAGGCATGGCTGACCTGCGCCTGGGCAATCAGCTGAGCCAGCGCCGCAGGGTCGCGGCGCTGATCTTCGTTGGGTACCACCAGGCAACCGCCGCCGATCAGCGTCGGGAAGATGTCCAGCATCGATGCATCGAAGTTGATCGTGGAGAACTGCAAGGCCCGGGTTTGCGCGCCAATCTGCACATGCTCGGCATACCAGGCGCAGAAGTGGCTGAGGTTGGCCACCGAGAGCAGCACGCCTTTAGGCACCCCTGTGGTTCCGGAGGTATAGATGGCCACGCAGGCGCGCTGACTGTCCCACGCACTGCGCATCAGCGACTGATGGGCTGCCAGGGCGACGGCAGCATGGCCATCGGCACCGTGATGCACCGCACTCAGATGGCCCACATCCAGCGCATGGTGGTTTGCAGAGAAGCCAAGGTCACCCTCGTGGATGATGACGCTGGCCTGGGCGTGCTCGACGATCATCTGACGACGCTCGAGCGGGTGCTGCGGATCGAGCGGCAGGTACACGGCCCCGCAACCCAGCACGGCCAGTACCGAGGCGTACAGCGCCAGGCCTTTGCCCAAGGCCACAGCGACCACCGCTTGGCCATGCTGGTCGGCCAGCAGCGGCAACAAGCGCTCCTGAATCGCCACGGTCATGGCGTGCAGCTCGCGATAACTGACCTGGCGACCCTCGATAAGCAGCGCCGGAGCGTGCTGATGCACCACCATGGCGTGCGCCAGGCGCGCGATGAACGAGGTGGCGGCGGCCGTGGTCAGGGCAGGCACGTCGGTGGCGTTGCAGCGATGGGTGAACGCCAGGCTATCGAGCTGATCGAGCCCGGCCAATGGGTTCGCTGGCAAAGCCTGCAGTCGGCACTGACTGAAATACGCTTCGTTGCGCGAGAAGCCACTGATGTGAGCCGCTGCAGCTTCGACCACCTCCTGCATGGCGTTCAGCACCAGGTCCGCGCCGTTGCCTGAAGCCTCCTCAGGGACATCCAGCCGCTCGAGGCATTGCCAGGGCTGTTCGCCCTCGCGGGTCAGCACCAGCAGCTGCACGGCTGCCATCGGGCTCAGCTGATCGGCAGCGACCTGTAGCGAAAGCTGGCGCGTTTCGCCCAGCTCCGGCCACGGTGCCAGGGTCGCGTCATCGACGATCAGGTCCGAGGCGTGCAATTGCCAATGGTCGAAACTGGCAGGCGTTTGCAGCAGGTGAACCTGGTGGCCCATCTGGCGCAGCTCGCCGGCCAGGCGGGACAGCGCAAGGCTGCTCCCGCACAGCAGAATGTCTAAACGTCTCATCGGAGTTCCTTGCGTTGAAGTCAGAGCCGATAGGTAGCCAGCGAGGCCTGGACGGCTGGATCTTCGAGCATCGTGCTCGTCTGGAAGAAGCGCATGATGTTGCCCACCAACGGATGCCCGGCAGTGATGGGGAAGGCCATGGCCTCGACCTCCTCACGCAAGGCCAGCTTGACGTGCTCAGGTGTGTCCAGACTGTCGATCAGCAACAGGTCGAAGTGCTTCTGGATGTCGTTGGTCAAGTAGTGCTGGAGGAACACTGGCAGGATCGACGCGATGATCGCGCGGTCAGCTGCCGGCGCTGCGCTCCAGTAGATGCGCGTCAGGCGCGCCCAGAAACTGGAGTGCCGTCCCTCGTCGGCCAGGTGGTCGGCCATCAGCCCCTTGACCGACTCCTTGACGGTATCGTCACGGGCGAAAGCCGCGACATCGTTGGTCAGGGTGTTTTCCGCAACCGCCACGCAGATCAGTTCGACGGCAGCTTTCAGGTGCTCCGGCGCCATCTCCATGGCCCTGGGAATCGAGCGACTGAGCTCGATTTCCTGGGGCAGGGCAATGGGCTGGATACCGGTCAGCTCGATGGTCTGCTGCAGGTAGTCCATCGCCACCAGCGCGTGGTAATCCTCATCGACGACCACGGTCATGGCGTCGTAGCGGCAGGCGAACGGGAAACGAATCGGGAAGTTGTCCTTGGCGATACTACGCGCCGTCTTGTCGACAATTTCCGTTTCGAAGATCACCACATCATTGATGAACTTGTACAGGCTCTGCACCAGCGCGAAGTTGGTCAGGTGTGGGCAGTGTTGCAAAAACACTTCGCTGGTCACCAGCGGTTGACGGCTGGTGGGGTATATCAACTTCCCATCATCTTCCACTGTTCGCCGCGGACGCGTGCGGATGGTGGCGCGACGCTCCCAAACCTCAGCGAACGATTGATAGTCGTGTGCATTCATTTTCGTATGCCCCGCCACTCAGTAATAATGAACCTCGAACAACAGGCAGCCGTTTTCCGAATGAAAAGGCCCGTGTTCGGTGTGCGCGTTGCGGTAAAAGTAACTGCCTTCACCGTACGCCTTGAGTGGACGACCGGGGGCCGCATGCTCAACTTGATCGCCTTCGATCAAATACACTTCTTCGTGATAGTCATGGGTATAGATCTCACGGGTACCGCCGCCTGGCGCAAAGCGCACCAGCCGCGTGCGTACGCCGGTGCGGGTGGCAGCATCCAAGGTGTCCTTGAACACTGTCAGGGTGATGCCACGCTCGCTGGGCACTGCTTGCCACTCGGCTTGATCCTGCTCGATGACCGCGAACTTCATGCCACACACTCGACCGCTTGCTCGGCCATTTCGGCGCGCAGTTCGTCCCACAGCAGTTGGCGACTTTGCACGGCTGCGATGGCAGCGGCGTACACTTCCTGTTGGCGCTGGGCATCGCCTTTGACCAGCCGCTCGAGCAACTGCTCGGCCGCAGGGCCGTGATCGTCGGAGTCGACATCGATATGGCGTTGCAGGTAGTAGCGGAACGTCGGCGCCTGGTCGATACCGATGTCCCAGTCGTCCAGGATGGTCTGGAACATGCGTGGAATAACGCTCTCGCGGCCATGCAGGAAGGCAGCGGCAACCTCGTGGGGCTTGGCATTGAGCGCCGTTTCGATGGTATTGGTGACAAAGCGCACAGCCGCAGGCGAAGCCTCGCAACGCAGCAGGGCCTGCTCCAGGCTCTCGCCTTCGCGCATCAGCGCAACGAATTGCTCGACGCGCTGGGTGCTGGCGCCGATCTCATGCATGGCGTGCAGATACAGTTCGAAGTGGCTGTAGTGGCCGCCCTTGAGGTTCTGATCGGATTCCTCGCCCAGGACGATCTCATTGATCAGGTGCGCCGCAGCAGGGTCGACAGGCGGCAACCACGGCAGCGCCGTGCAGGTCAGCTCCTGCTGCAGACGCTTGGTCAGCGACATGAAATCCCACACCGCGAACACGTGGGTTTCCATGAAAGTACGCAAGACAGGCAACGAACCGATCTCGGCAAAGATAGGGTGTTTTCCGAGTTCGGACTTCATGTTTTCTAGAACGGCTTTCTGGTCGTGCATGATTACCTCGTTCAACAGGGCTGTCGTGACTCAAGCGTTATTTTTTATACCGGCGCCTTTTTGCAGGCCACGAAAAAACTATGTCATCACAAGTTACAAATCAACACTTTGTATTATTAAATTTGTTAGTTTGAACAAAGTTACAGGCACGACAAATAGGCAACTTAATTATAAGTTGCCCGCGTCATATCACGTCGCACTTACGCTGACTTTTTAGTCAAAATTCGATATGCAATCCATTGCGCTTCGTCCTTTAAATATTCATCAACTGATCAAGGGTTCGTTCATTTGGCGCGTTGCGTGCGCAATATCAGCGCCGCCAAGGCACAGCCAAGCAACGCCAGACAAGACATATAGAAGGCATCGCTGTAGGCCATCAGGTAGGCTTCACGGCGAACGGTGGCGGCCAGCCCTTCAAGCAAGCGTTGCTGCGCCGGCAGCCAGGTCTGCAAGGTGTGCCCGAGCCGCTCCTGAAGGCCTGGCGAAAAGACGTTCACCTGTTCATGGATGCGCTCACTGTGGAAGCGCTCGCGGCTGGCTACCACCTGGGTCAGGGCAGCGGTGCCGATGGCCCCGCCAAGGTTGCGCAGCATCGAAAAGACCGCCGAAGCCGAGCCTGCCTCACGCTTGTCCAGTCCGGCCACCGCCAGCACCGACAGCGCCACCATGATGAAAGGCTGGCCAATGCCGCGGACCACGGTCGAGGGAATGATGATGTTATCGGCGCTATCGGCGTTCAGGCTGGCGCCCATCCAGCACCCCAGCGCCATGATCAAGAAGCCGCTGGCCACCATGAACTTGGCGCTGGTCCAACCCATCAGGCGCGGCATCAACGGCGCCAGCAGCAGTTGCACCACGCCGTAGGCGATCAGCGCCACGCCAACATCGCTGGCACTGAAGCCCTGCAGCTGCGACAGGTAGTTGGGCACCAGGAACACCAGGCCGAACGTGGCGGCGCCGAAGATGAACATGGCCACGCTGGCCACGCCGAAGTTGTAGTGCCCCAGCAGGCGCAGATTGATGAAGGCACGCTTGCCATACAGCTGGGTGGCGATGAACACCACCAGCGCGATCGCTGCGATCACCGTCATGGCCAGGATGAAGCGCGAGCCGAACCAATCCAGCCGCCCGCCCTCCTCCAGCACGATCTGCAGCCCACCCAGGCCGATCACCATCGCCGCGATGCCGAGCCAATCGCCGTGACGCAGCAGCTCGAGCTTCATCGGCTTGGCCTCGATGGACCAGGCAATCGCAGCCAGCAAGGCGATTCCAGGCGCCAGCTGCAGGTAGAAAATCCAGCGCCAGGAATAGGCGTCGGTCAGCCAACCGCCGATCGAGGGCCCGGCCGCCTGGGCCACACTGTTGGCCAGGCTGAACAGCGCCATGCCCATGGCCATCTTGCTGGCCGGCAGCTCGGTGATGATCAGCTGGAACGACAGTGGAATCAGCACCGCGCCAGCAGCCCCTTGGATGACGCGAAGGGTGATCATGGTCTGCAGGTTGGGAGCCCATGAGCAAGCGATGGATGCCAGCAGGAAGATGAACGAGCCGGTCCACATCACCCGGCGCATCGAGAACACGTCTACCAGCCACGCCGTCAACGGAATCATGACGATTTCGGCGACCAAATAGGCCGTGGAGATCCACGAGCCCTCCTCGAAGCTGGCGCCCAGCGAGCCGCGGATCTCTGGCAGCGCCGCACTGGTGACGTGGACATTCATACCGGCCATGAAGCAGCCGAACAAGCCGCCCAGCACTGCTACCCAGGCGCGCAGCGTTACCGGCTGCTCACTGCTCATCGGCAGGCTCCGCTGGGCGCGTGTCGACCGTTGTCACTACCGACATGCCCGGCAGGATCGGCTGCCCTTCGAGAGGCTGGTCGAGCAGGATACGTACCGGGAAGCGCTGCACGATCTTGGTGAAGTTGCCGGTTGCATTGTCAGAAGGCAGCAAGGCGAAGACGTTGCCCGATGCGGGCGAGAAACTCGCTACCCGGCCCTGCAGCTGACGGTCGGCAAAGCTGTCGACGCTGATGCGCACCGGCTGCCCCGGGCGCATGTGCGCCAGCTGGGTTTCCTTGTAGTTGGCGACGATATAGGTCTGCTGCAGCGGCACCACTGCCAGCAGCGGCTGGCCCGCCACGACATGCTGGCCAGCGCGCACCCGACGCTGACCGACGACCCCGGCGATCGGTGCGCGGATCAGCGTGTCCTGTTGGTCTTGTTGGGCCAGCAGCAACCGTGCTTGCGCGCTGGCCTGTGCGGCCTGGCGCTGTTCGACCTGGGCCTGGGCATAGCTTGCCTGCGCGTTGGCCATCGCCAGCTGCGAGCGGCGTTCGCGCAACTGCGCCTGCGCGCCCTGCCAGGCGGCCTGGGCTTGCACGGCACTGGCATTGGCTGTTTCCAGGCGCTGTGCGGTGGCTGCGCTGTCGCGCACCAGGCCTTGATAACGCTGCACGTCCAACTGGCTGCGACGGCGCTCGGCGTTGGCGCTCTGCAGCAGCGACTCGGCCTGGACGATCGCCTGTTGCTGCTGGGTGATGCGCTCACCAGCCACCTGCGCCAGCGCCTGGGCGGCCACCAACGCGGCTTCGGCCTCGGCGACTTCGGCCTTGGCTTGCTGCAGTCGCGCCTGGTAGTCGCGGTCCTGCAGGCGTACCAGCACATCCCCGGCCTGTACCGCTTGGTCGTCTTCGACCTCGACCTTGGCGACGAACCCCGGCACGCGCGAGCTGGAGGTGACCCAGTCGGCGCGTACGTAGGCGTCGTCAGTGGTTTGCAGGTAGCGTCCGGTGCTGTACCAGTAGCCGCCAAAGCCCAGCATGGCGATCACCAGCAACGTCGCGCCGGCGAAGGTCAGCAATCGCCGTCGGGCGCGCTTGCGGGCAGCGGCGTGCGCTTCGCGTTGTTCGGTGGCCAGGGTCGGTTCTTCAACAGCTACATTCATGGTCGTTTTCCAGTTTCGCCAGCCAGGCCCTGGGCTGGGCTCGGCGCTTGCCAACCGCCGCCCAAGGCCCTGAACACATTGATCTGCGCACGCGCCAGGTCGCCCTGGGCCTGCACATGACGGTCGCGCACGCTGATCAGGTCGCGCTGAGCATCGAGCAGCGCCAAAGCATCCAAGGCCCCGGCGTGGTGGTTGAGTGAGGCCAGGTCGAATCCACGCTGGCTGTGCGCCAAGGCGGCTTGCAAGGCCAGCAGCCGTTGGCGCTCGCCATCAAAGCGCGCCAGTGCCTGGCGCACATCCTTGAGCGCTGCCAGGGCCGCGCCCCGATAGCGCGCGATGGCGGCCTCGTGCAGCGCCTGGGCCTTGCTCACCCGCGCCTGATTGGCCTTGATGTTGGGAAATTCCCACTGGATCAGCGGGCCGATGGCAAACATCACCGAGCGGCTGTCGCCCAGGTTGGCCAAGTGATGATCAGAGGCGGTCAGCGATGCGCCGAAACTCACCTTGGGGTACAGATCGGCCTTGGCGATGCTCACTTGCAGCGCCGCAGCCTGTAATTGCTGCTCGGCCTTGCGTACATCCGGGCGGCGCGCCAGCAGATGCCAGGCATCGCCTGCTGGCAAGGGTGCAGCGAGCGCCGGGATGCTGCGACACGCCTGCGCGGCAACGTTGAAGCCAGCCGGTTCCTGCCCGCTGAGCATCGCCAGTTCGTACAGCGCCACGCGCCGGCGCGCTTCGAGCATCGGCAGATCGGCTCTGACCTGCTCGCGCAAGCTCAGCAGGCGTTCGCCATCGAGCTCGGTGGCTATGCCACCTTCACGCTGGCGTTCGCTCAGGCGCAGGCTTTCGTTGAGCGTGCGCAGTGATTCTTCAGCTTCATGCAGGCGAGCGCCGTACACGCATTGGTCGATATAGGCGCGGCTGGTTTGCGCCACCACCTCCAGGCGCACCTCACGCAGCGCCTCGCGCGAGGCCGCCGCCTGCGCTTTGGCGCGCTCGATGCTGTTGCGTACCTGGCCCCAGACGTCGACCTGATAGGCCAGCTCGACCCCGGGATTGAAGGTCCATTGCGAGGGTGCGTGGCTGTCGGTGGCCTCGGCCAAGGTCTGGTCGTCGGCGCTCTTGCCATAGATCGCAGCGAAACGGGTGGTGGTCGACGGCAAGCGCTGGGCGTCGAACTCCTGGATGCCGGCCAGCATGGCCTTGACGTTGGCTTCGGCTTGGCTCAGGTCCTGGTTGTGCGCCAGCGCCAGTTTGACCCAGTGATTGAGCTGCGCATCGTGGTACAGCTGCCACCACTGCTCAGGCAGCTTCTGCTCGCTGATGCCCTCAGGCAGATCGCCACGGGCCTCGGCTGGCAGGGTCGCCCCTGACGATGCATCTGGAGTATGCAAGGAACAGGCGGGCAACAATGCGAACAGGCCGAGACCCGCCAGCAATGGGAGTGAGCGCGATACAGGCATCACAGGGATTCACGTCTGGGAGAGTGATGCCAGGGTAACCAGGGCGCCTGCAGCGCTTCTCCCTTGACCGGGACAACCACGCGCGCGATCGGGACAACTTGCCAGGCGGCGGGCTGGCATTGCTGGCAGCCCGCCTTGGCGTCGGATCAATGCAGGTGCGGCTCAGCGCTGGCCTGCAAGCTGCCCTGCCAGTCGCTTGGCGTGTAGCCAAGGATGCGCTTGAACACGGCGGCGAAGGCACTGGCGCTCTGGTAACCATGCTCCAGGGCGACGTTGATGATCGGCATGCCATCGGCCAGGCAGCGTTGGCTGAGCATCATCCGGGCGCGGGCGCGCCATTCGCCGTACGACATGCCCACCTCGCGCTGGAACAACCTGGCGACACTGCGCGAGCTCATGCTCAGTTGCTCGCCGCATTGTTCCAGCGTCAGGTCCTGCGCAGGGTCATCGAGAAAGCGCTCGCACCAGGCTCGCAGCCGCGCATGGCGCGGCAGCGGTACGTAGGCATTGATGCGCTGCGCAGCTTCCAGCTCGCGCTGGATCAGCGCCCGCACATGCTCCCCGAATGCCTCGTCGCGTTGCCCAAGCATGCGCGAAGCCGCCAGGATCAGCTCGCGCAACAGCCCCGACACCACGATGACCTGGCATTGCTCGACCCGCGAACTGAGCAGCAAGGTACGCATCGAAACCTCACCCTCCATGCGGATCTCGTGACTGACCCCGGCAGGCACCCACAGTGCATGCCCGCAAGGAATCACCCAGCTGCCGTCGTCACTGCGCACACGCATCACGCCCCGGGCGGCATACACCAGCTGATCATCGGCGTGGCAATGGCTGGCCACCACCTCGCCATGTCCATAGTCCATTCCTAACGTTTGCATGCCGATGTCGCCTCAGGCCGTGACCACGGCACTGCCCAATGGCTGGAGCAGGCCCTGGCGCGTGGCGCGGCATACGGCACTGACCAGTGCCTGCAAGGAGGCCTGCAGAATGCTGCTGTCGCGCCCTACCCCGAACAGCAACTGGTTGTTGATGCGGATCTCCACGTAAGCGATCGCCTCCGCCTGGGCACCGTCGCGTACCGCATGTTCATGGTAGTCGGCGATGTCGAAGTTCAGACCCTGGGCAGCGAACGCGTTGACCAGGCCTGCCAAGGGGCCATTACCCTGACCGCTCAACGGCAGGCGCCCGCCTTGGTGAACCAGCTGCGCGTTGACGTAGGTGCAGCTTTCGTCGCTGGTGAGCATTGGCTGGGTCAGCGAATAGGGCTTGCCTTGTTGCAGGTAGTTTTCGTTGAAACAGGAAAGAATCATTTCGCTGGTCACTTCCTGACCTTGCGCATCGGCGACCTGCTGCACCAGACCACTGAACTCCATCTGCAAACGGCGCGGCAGAACGATGCCTTGCTGCTCCAGCAGATAAGCGACCCCGCCTTTGCCTGATTGGCTGTTGACCCGGATCACCGCCTCGTAGCTGCGGCCCATGTCGGCAGGGTCGATGGGCAGATACGGAATCTGCCAGTAGCCATCGGGATTGTTGCGGCGGTGGGCAAAGCCCTTCTTGATGGCATCCTGATGGGAGCCGGAGAACGCGGTGAAGACCAACTCGCCAGCGTACGGATGGCGTGGGTGGGTCGGCAGTTGGTTACAGAACTCGACTTCACGCTGCACATGGATGATGTCGGAGAAATCCAGTTCCGGGCTGATACCGCTGGTGTAGAGGTTCATCGCCAAGGTCAGGATGTCGACGTTGCCGGTGCGCTCGCCATTGCCGAACAAGGTGCCCTCGACCCGTTCGGCCCCAGCCAGGCAGGCCTGCTCGGCAGTAGAAACGCCTGTACCGCGGTCATTGTGCGGGTGCACGCTGATGATCAGGCTGTCGCGGTTGCTCACCTGTCGGCAGAACCACTCGATCTGGTCGGCGAACACGTTGGCCGTCGACACTTCAACCGTGGTAGGCAGGTTGAGAATCATCTTGTTGTCCGGCGTTGGCTGGAACTCGGCCACCACTGCATCGCAGATCTCCAGGCCAAAATCCAACTCGGTGAAGCAGAAGGTCTCCGGCGAATACTGGTAGGTCCACTGGGTTTGCGGATTGGCCTGCATCAGGGCCTTGATCTCGCGCGTGGCCTGGGTGGCGATATCGATGCAGCCGGCACGGTCCACGCCGAATACCACCTCGCGGAACACCGGCGCAGTGGCGTTGTAGACATGCACGATGGCCCGCGGTACACCCTTGAGCGCCTCGAAGGTACGCTCGATCAGATGCGTGCGCGCCTGGGTCATGACCTGAATGGTGACATCGTCTGGAATAGCGCCGCTTTCGATCAGCTCGCGCACATAGTCGAAGTCGGTCTGCGAGGCCGCCGGAAAGCCCACCTCGATCTGCTTGAAGCCGACCTTGACCAGCAGGTCGAAGAAACGCCGCTTGCGTTCGGCGTTCATCGGCTCGATCAGCGCCTGATTGCCGTCACGCATGTCGACGCTGCACCACACCGGTGCGGCCTTCTGCACGTTGCTTGGCCAGGTGCGATCGGGCAGATCGACGACGTTGAAATGGCGGTACTTGGTGGAGGGATCTTTCAACATCATGGTGGCGGGCTCCTTTGCCGGGCGATGAGCGAGGTCATCTGGGTGATGACCGCTTACTCTAGCATTGGATCCAATTTATGATGGATTGGATTGAGAAGGATTGCTAATTTTTGCTTTACAAGCGCCTTCAGTGCATTCAAATTTCAGTTTGATAGCGATTTTGGGTTATTTTTTGCTACTTGATTCAATTTTGTAAAATATGCTGCTGTGCGGCCTTACGATACAGGTGCTATGACTAGGTCGGTTTGCATGCTGCAAATGGTGAAAATCTCGCTGCAAAGTCAAGCTCGGTACCTGGATATACCCTGAGGTATATTTACCGCACTCAACCTCGGCTCTAGTTTTGGGACCACAACCATAACAACCGAGGGACCTCTGCATGGATCGTTTGAAAGGCAAGGTGGCGTTGATCACTGGCGGCGCGGGCGGCTGTGGCTTGGCAGCGTCGGACCTGTTCGCTGCCGAGGGCGCCAAGGTAATCATCCTCGACTTGCCGACCAGCCAAGGCGAATCCGTGGCAGCACGTATTAATGCCGAAGGCGGTCAGGCGCTGTTCGTTGCCGCCGACGTTTCCCAGGCCGACCAGGTGCACCGTGCTGTAACTCAGGGCCAGGCGCATTTCGGCTCAATCAACGTGCTTATGAACCACGCGGGGATCATTGCCGCCGCGCCGTTCCTGGAAACCAGCGAAGCCGACTGGGATCGGCTGATGAGCGTCAATGTCAAAAGCATGTTCTTAGTCACCAAGGCCGTATTGCCGGGCATGCTTGCCGCTGGCGGTGGCAGCGTCATCTGCACCTCGTCGATCTCCGCCGTAGTCGGCACGCCGATGGAGGTGCTGTATTGCACCACCAAAGGCGCCTGTCACATGTTCGCCCGCGCCCTGGCCGTGGAGTACCGCGACCAGAACATCCGCAGCAACGCCATTTGCCCAGGGTTCATCGGTACCGCCCATGGCCGCCGCGAGCTCGACCTGCTGCGCGGTTATGGCGTGGACGCTTCCGACGAGGCGATCAAGACCATGCAGGGGCGCCTGTGCGACCCGAGCGAAGTGGCCAATGCCGCGCTGTTCCTGGCCAGTGACGAGTCGAGCTTCGTCAGTGGCTCGCACCTGTTCGTCGACAACGCCTATACCGCCATGTAACACCCGGCCGGCAGCGCGCTGCCGGCTACCCACAACAAGAACAGCAACACCCTTCAATTCTGCCCCCAAGCCAATTCCAACAAGACAGAGGCAGCAGATGGAAAACATAGGCACTTACGTCATCTACGTGATCATGGTGTGCGCCGTGATCGGCGCGATCGCTTCGATCGTCAACGCAGAATCCGAGCTGGCCAAGGAATTCACCGCCGGCCTGCACAGCATCGGCCCGATCTTCATCCCGGTGGCCGGTATCATGGCCGCCATCCCGTTCATTTCCAGTTTCATCAGCCACGTCATCGGCCCACTGTTCCTGGCCATGGGTGCCGACGCCGGCATCGCCGGGCCGATCTTCATCGCCTCGGACCTGGGTGGTTATCAGTTGGCCCAGGCACTGTCGCACAGCCCCGAGGGCTGGATCCTCGGACTGATCACCGGCTTTCAGTGCGGCTCGACGGTCATCTTCGTCATCCCGGTGGGCCTGGCCATGCTCAACAAGGCCGACCACAAGTACATGGCCCTCGGCATCATGGCCGGGCTGCTGAGCATCCCGATCAGCATCGTGTTCATCGCCATGGGCATGCAGGCCATGGGCCTGGGCGTACGTCCGGACATCGCCACGGCCGGCGTGGCGACGCAGGCACTGCACTTCACCTTGCCGACCCTGCTGCGCAACCTGTCGCCGCTGATCCTGTTCTGTGTGGCATTGGCGGCGGCGCTGCGCTACTTCCCAAACCTGATGGTCAGCCTGTTCCTCAAGCTCGGGCAACTGATGTATGCGGCGGTGACCCTGGTGCTGGTGGCCTCGATCGTCGAGTACTTTACCGGTGTGTTCACTTCGCTGTTCGGTGGCTGGGGCTTTGCGCCGATCATCGCCGACAAGGCCGACCAGTTCCGCGCCCTGGAGATCGCCGGCTACGTGGGCATCATGCTCTGCGGTGCGTTCCCGATGGTCTACCTGATCAAGCGCTTCCTGTCGCGGCCGATCGAGAAGGTGGCCTCGAAGCTAGGCCTGTCGCCGGTGGGGGCAGCTGGCATCCTCGCCGCTTCGGCCAATATCCTGGCGATGTTCCGCCTGGTGGCCGACATGCCACCGAAGGACAAGGTGCTAGTGATTGCCTTTGCCGTGTGTGCCGCCTTCACCTTTGGCGATCACCTGGCCTATTCGGCCAACTTCCAGCCCACGCTGATCGGACCGCTGATCATTGGCAAACTCGCCGGTGGCCTGTTGGGCATGCTGTTGGCCTACTGGCTGGCGGTACCCAAAGCACTGGAGCTGGGCCGTCAGGAAGAGGAGGCCGAGCTGCTGCCCGCCAGTGCACCGTTGCACTGACAGTCCAGGCATCGTTCAATGCCGTTCGGGCTTGCACAGCCGGGCGGCATTCGCGCCCTCTTCCACACCGCATGGGCAACCGCAATGAACAGCGACGACGCCAACCGCCTGGGCGCGGTCATTCACAGCATCGGCAGCGAAGCACTGGGCCCGGCCCTCGACACTGCGCTCAAAGGCGTGGTTGATTTCGACATGAGCTGCGCCTACCTGTTTCGCTTCAACCAGCCCGCGCTGCTCATTCATGACGGCTACAATCAGCGGGTATCCGAACGTACCCTGAAAGCCTACCTGCGCGGCGGCTATCTGCTCGACCCGTTCTACGTCGCCTGTACCAACAACCATCCCTCTGGCCTTTGGCGCATGAGCGAGTTGGCCCCAGACAGCTTCTTCGCCTCCGGATTTGCCATCTCTCATGACATCCACCCATGCGTCTCGACGCATCACGGTAGCTTGATTGAGGAAATGGGCTTCATTGTCCCGATACGCCCACGTACTGCACTGGTGTACTCGCTGATGCGTGGCCTCGAAAAGGGCGCGTTCGAGGCCAGAGAAGTACAGTCGCTGGCGGCACTAACGCCCCTGGTTGACGCGATATTCAGCCAGCACCTGAAGCTGGCTCACTCACAGGACTTGGCAGATCCGCAGGAATCGGACAGCCAGTTGGAGGACGCCTTTGTTGATATCCTCCAGGGCCAGTTGACCGAAACCCAGCGCCTCGTGGCCAAACTTATCCTGCAGGGCCACAGCAGCCAGTCAATCTCTCGCGAGCTTCGGATTTCAGAAGGTACGGTGAAAGTGCACCGGCATAATATCTGGCAGCGCTTGGGCATTGCGGGGAATGCGGAATTATTTCGTTTGTTTATCAATTATCTCATCAAAAACAGTTAACCTCGCTGGTGCTTGATCTCTGATTCAGCAATCAACGGTGATATCAGTCCCCGGTACGGACGCGCACATGAGCGCATACCCGGGTTTAGCGCTACCGGCATCAATCAGGGGAATAATTTTCCCGTCCAATACGGCGCACTCACAGGTGTGGCATATGCCAGCACGACAATGGGCAGGTAATACCAGCCCCTTGGCTTCTGCGAAGCTAAGGAGGGTTCCATCTGTGGGTTGCCATGATGCAGTAACACCTGACCTGCTGAACGTGACCTGGAATGGCCCACATTCGGGAATTTTGCGCATGTCCACTGGACTGTCAGGGGTCGCGAAGCTGTCCATGTGCAGCCGATCCACAGCGTCCGCTTGAACCACGCTGTTCTTTATCTGGCCCTGAAAGCCTTCGGGCCCGCAAACATGGATGGCAGCGCCACGCTCGGCAGCGTCGGTAGCTAACGCGGATATATCCGGCCTGTAGTTGATCGCGCCTTCAATTTCACTGTTCCCCTCGGTCACATGCAGGGCGACAGCACCTTGGCTTAGCTGCCCTACCAGCTTAGTGACCTCACCCCACAGCGCTAAATCGTCGCTGCATTTCACGGTGTGCACGACTCGCACAGGACGCGGGTAATGTGCTTGCACAAGTGCTGTGAGCTTGGTGATCGTCGGGGTTATGCCTATCCCCGCTGTAAGAAAGAGATTAGCGGGAGCGTCCAGGCTGAACGAATCTGGGCCAGAAGGTCCGGTCAGATGCAGGCGCTGTCCTGTTTCCAATGCATGAATGGCTTGGGAGCCGGCACCACTCCCCTGCTTCACCGTGATGCGTAGCCGATCATCCTCGATGCCTGACACGGTATAGCGGCGCCACGTGCCATCTGTTGCCAGATGGTGAACTGCGACATGCTGCCCAGCCACAAAGCTGTCCAGCGAGCCGAGCTCGGCTAGAGGGTCTCGCAGCCATACCGAGCGAATGCCCGGTGCTTCCTCAACAATCTCGACGACTTCTGCAGGGCGCGGCCAGGTAGTCAAAGAAGGTGCTCTTGGAACCTTGGCTGCTATTGCCAGCCTTTCGCCGTAAGGCGCCTGCGTGCCTGAAATTCTATCGCCAGGTTGCAGCGTTCCTGCTTGCTCGACCTGTGCATAGACACCGCAGTACATGTGACCGAAATGTCGGTTCAACTGGGCGGGGATGTTGATGTCCAATTCGCCCGTCTGGGGGTTTATCGACGTCGCTCGGCAGCGCTTGATTGGCCGGATTATCGAGAGACGGGACTGACCAAAATCTACACCTTTGCCAAGCCACTCGAATTCCGAAAATGGCTCTGCATCGATATAGATATTGCCTCGAAAACGCATGGGGTCGATCGGTACGCCCGCTAGCGTAGACAGCGCCTCTACTGTCCTCACATTGATAATGGAAAGTGCCGAGTCGTCAAAATCCCAGTGGCCGAGACAGTCGTTTCGATGAACAACGCGTGCTTGCACACCAAAAAATTCGGCCAGTAGGTCTGGCTCTGTCAGCAAATCTCCACGAGGCACCGGCTGCCTTTCATGGAGCGTCGCTGCGCCCAGGCTTTTGCCAGGCAAAAAATGGACAAGCGCAGGATTAGTCGTGAGCTGCTGATACGGGGCGGCGCCAGCCGCCGTTCCACTTCGTGTAATGGCTACCGCACGGTCGCCTGGAAAACCTTTCCCGTATTCCAGCGGGACACAGTCCAGCCTTTCACCTTCGAAGCCCTTTATTGGATAGCGGAACAGCGAAACGACGTGAGCCATCTGACATGCCCTCTTCACAAATTCGTAGGAATCACTTGAAGCCCAGCGTGACCTGACGGGGATGAATTGTTCGATGCATGCAATGCCGATCACCCTGTCGCTCGCCAAGGATGCAAAAAAGCCACTGCCCGAAGGGGCAGTGGCCGGGTCCGCACCGAACTCCGTCAGAACAGCGCGGTATCAGGACGCAGGCGATTGAATCACCCGCGTGCCACCAGTCACGAAGCGTTGATCCAAATGGTCTTCAGCTCCGTGTACTGATCATGGGCCCAGATGGACTTGTCCCGCCCACCGAAGCCAGACTCCTTGTAACCACCAAACGGCGTAGTCACATCCCCTTCGCCGAAACAGTTAACCGTGACCACGCCCGCACGGATTTCACGCGACAGGCGCAGCGCATTGCGCAGGCTGCCGGTATAGGCCGAAGCGGCCAGGCCGTAGACGGTATCGTTGGCCAGCTCGATCGCCTCATCGATGGTCTCGAAGCTGGTCACGCTCAGCACCGGACCAAAGATTTCCTCGACGAACAGCTTGTTGTCGCGGCCAACGTTGTCGACGACGGTCGGTTGCACGAACACGCCTTCCTCGGTTTCGCCGCCCTGAACGATGCTGAGTTTCTGCTCGGCCGCGTATTCCAGGTACGACTTCACCTTCTCGAAGTGCGACTTGCTCACCATGGCGCCCAGACGGTTGTCCGGGTCGAGCGGATCGCCCAGTTTCCAGTCCTTCAGGTGCTTGGCGATCAGGCCCAGCAGTTCGTCTTTCACGTCCTTGTGGACGATCAGGCGCGATGAGGCCGAGCAGTTTTCGCCCATGTTCCAGAACGCACCGGCAGTGACGTACTGGGCCACTTCGTCGAGGTCTTCGCAGTCGTTCATGACCACCGCCGGGTTCTTGCCACCTAGCTCCAGAACGATGCGCTTGAGGTTGGACTCGGCGGCGTATTTCAGGAATAGGCGACCGGTGTCGGTGGAACCGGTGAAGCTGACCATCGGGATGTCCATGTGGCGGCCGATGGCTTCGCCCACTTCACGGCCACCGCCAGGCACCAGGTTGAACACGCCTGCAGGAATGCCAGCCTCGTGAGCCAACTCGGCCACGCGCAGGGCGCTGAGGGTGGTTTCCTTGGCCGGTTTGACCACGATCGAGCAACCGGCGGCCAGCGACGGAGCGATCTTCCAAGCCAGCATCAGCAGCGGGAAGTTCCAAGGCAGCACCAGGCCGACCACGCCGATGGCTTCGCGCACGACCATGGTTACGGCAGCGTTGCCGGTTGGGGCAGTGGCGTCGTAGATCTTGTCGATCAGCTCGGCATGCCAGCGGATGGTATGAATAGTTTCCGGCACGTCGACGGTCTGGCATTCGCTGACCGGCTTGCCGCTGTCCAGCGCTTCAAGCACCGCCAATTCGTGGGCGTTGTCTTCCAGCAATTGGGCGAACTTCTGCAGCACATGCTTGCGGTCGTTCGGCTGCATCTTCGCCCAGGTGCCCTCTTCGAACACCCGCTTGGCAGCGGCCACGGCGACGTTGACGTCGTTGACGTCGCAGGCCGCGACTTCGGCCAGTTGCTTGCCGGTAGCCGGGTTGGTGGTCACAAACGTGCGGCCGGAAATGGCATCGCGGAACTCACCGTCAATGAACGCCTTGGTGCGCAGTTGCAGGTCGGCAGCGATGGCCGCGTATTGTGCCTTGCTCAGCAATTCAGCCATGTTCCAGTCTCCTTATTTGATCTGGGCGATGGTGGCTTTCAGTTCGGTGACCACACGCTTGAGTTCCTGCTTTTCGGCCTCGTCCAGGTCGTACAGCGGCTTGCGTACGCCGCCAGTCTTCAGACCGTTCAGAGCGACACCGTTCTTGATGGCCTGTACAAACTTGCCACCTTCGAGGAAGTCCATCAGCGGCATCATGGCTGCCATGATCTTGCGGCCTTTGTCGAAGTTCTTCTCGACCGCGCAGGCCTCGTACAAGGCCACGTGCTCACGTGGGATGAAGTTCGAGCCGGCGCAAACCCAGCTCTTGGCGCCCCAGGCGAAGAACTCCAGGGCCTGGTCGTCCCAGCCGCACGAAAGCTGGATGTTCGGGCGCTTGATGGCCAGGCGATGCAATTGGGCCATGTCACCGGAGCTTTCCTTGATGGCGACGATGTTCTTCACATCGGCCACGGCGTCGAAAAACTCTTCACCCATGCTCACGCTCATGCGGCCTGGGTAGTTGTAGAGCATGATTGGCAGGCCGGCGGCAGCGTCGACTGCTTTGACGTGCAGGGCGATTTCCTGCTGGGTCGGCAACGCGTACGGCGGGGTACCGACCAGCAGCGCATCGGCCTTGATTTCCTTGGCGTGCTGGGCGAAAGCCACAGCGTCTTCGGTGCGAATGCCACCGGTACCAACGATCAGCGGCAAGCGACCATTGAGCACGTCCTTAGCCTGGGCAGCCAGTTCGATGCGTTCTTGAGTGGTGTGGGCATAGTATTCACCGGTCGAGCCGCCGATGATCACGCCGTGAACTTTCGAGTCGACCAAGTACTCGAGCACCTCGGCGAAGGCCGCTTTGTCGATCGAGCCGTCCGCTGCCAGTGGAGTGATTGCCGGGGTGTAGATGCCTTCAAATTTCACGGTAGATTCTCCAAGGATACATTTGGTAGTGAAAGCCGCGACGCAACGCGCCGCGACGGCTGTGTTTCAGGTCAGGCGAGCGAGGCGGCCTGTTGCAGATTCATTGATCGGGTTTCGGGTGCCAGCGCGAAGGAGAACGCCAGGCCGACGAAAGTCACTGCGGCCGCGGCGTACATGGTTGCGCCGATTCCGTAGGTATCGAGGGCAATCGGGACCAACCAGGTTCCGACCGCAGCGCCGATCCGCGACATAGAGGTGCCCACACCCACCGCACCAGCGCGAATTTCGGTAGGGAAGAGTTCGTTGGGGTAAACAAGCTGCAGCACTTGGGCACCGCCAATAAACAGTGCATAGGCGCCGAACAAGGCCAAAATCAGCATTTCCGAACCGCTACTGAATGCGCCCAGGCCCAGCAACGCCAGCCCCGACCACAAGAAGCTATGCAGCAGCGTGGTACGCCGGCCAAGCCCGTTGATCAGGCGTGTAGCAATGATGCAGCCGACTACGAATAGACAGGTGATGGCGACAGAGCCGATCGACGCCCATTCACCTTTGAGGTTGAGCGCGCCCAGAACCTTCGGGGCGAAGGCATAGACGGCAAACACCGGGATAACCGAGCAGGTCCAGAACATGGTGACGAACAACATGCGTTTGCCATAGCCGGAGTGCAGCAGGCTGAGGAACGACAGTTTTCGCGTTTTAGGCTCTTCTGGCAGATTGCGCAGAGAGAAATCATTGCCATATACACGCTTGATAATCTGCTCGGCCTCGGCGCTGCGGCCTTTGCTGATAAGCCAGCGTGGCGACTCAGGCGTACCAAGGCGCAACATGAACAACACGCTACCGACTACTGCTGCACTGGCCAGGACCATGCGCCAGGCATCATCGCCACCGTGATGAAGAATCGCTTCCCCAACCATGTAGGCCACAGCTGCGCCTGCGAACCACAGCACAGTAAGGGTGGCCAGGCGAGGCCCCCGATTCTTCTTGGGCAGGAACTCGACCAGCAGCGAAGTGGCCACCGGATATTCAATGCCGACCGCGATGCCAATGGCAAAACGCAGCAAGAACAGCGCAAGCGCTGACTCCACCCAGAACTGCGCGACTGAGGACAGAACGAACAGAGTCGGGCCGACGAAGAAAACGCGTTTGCGACCAAAGCGATCAGTCAACCAGCCGCCGAAGAAGCCACCGAAAAAAATGCCGATCAGCGCCGAGGCCGCGATCATGCCCTGCCAGAAGCTGGACAGGCCAAGCCCCGCGGACATCTGCGCCATGGCCACGCCAACGATGCTAAGCACATAGCCGTCAACAAATGATCCGCCGCCAGAGCGCACCGTCAGAAACTGATGAAAACGATTAATAGGTACGTCTTCAATTGATACATTGGAATTTGTCATTGTTTTCTCCTGCCACGACCAAAGTGCAGCCTGTTCAAGGGCGAACGGATCCGCGAAGCTGAAAAACCTATTCAGCTCCGTCTCGTCGAAGTGCGCTTCGACCCTAAACAGCACGCAATAGAAACCGCAGGCCAGGCAAATTACTGCCCAGCAAATATCAATAAGTTATAGCGTCTTAAATTAACTCAGCTTTCTTTTCCGGCGCGGTACTGTCCCCATTTCAGATTCAGGTTCAAACCCAGCGACACCAAGGGCGCCGGGGGGTTCGCGCACGGTCCTGGTGCCTGGCGAACAAAATCGATCAGTTCATTCTTCTCACCGGCTAGCCAGTCAGCCAAAAGTTTGCCGGTCGCGGTGCCACGAGTAACACCCAAGCCATTGCAGCAAAGGGCACCGTAAACATTAGGCGCTAATTCTCCAAAATACCCCATGTGGTTTCGCGACATTGCCAGTGCACCGCCCCAGGTATGTTCGAAGGGCATGTCTGGCAGCATCGGGAATCGACGTTCGAAGGCGTCACGATGACGAACCACGAAGCGTTCGAGGTATTTGCGATTGGCACGGCCGTCAGGGTTGAAACTGAAACTGTTACGGATCAACAAACGGTTGTCTGGCGTGCGACGCACAGTGGTGCCGAATGGATCAGCGGGAATGACGCCCCAGTATGGCTTGCCGCCTAGCCTCGCCTGCTCCTCTTCGTCCATCGGACGGGTCAGGCTGGCATAAGTGAACACCGGCAACATGCGGCCTTTGAGGAAGCCGAAACTCATACCGAAAGCGTTGGTAGTGAGCACCAGCTTGTCAGCCGTGATCGAGCCATTGGCATGCTTGAGCACGGTCTTTGCGCCGTATTCAATATCGGTGATCGGCGTCTGCTCATACAGCGTGACATTCGGCGGCAGATTATCTGCCAACCCTTTCACCAACGCCGAGGGCTGAATAAGAGAAGTACCCGGAGTGAACAGGGCCTTGCGGTAGAAGTGGGTGCCGATATGCTCTGGAAGCTGATCGGCGTCAATCATCTCGTAAGGCTGATCGAGCTTGTCCAAACCGCGCCGGTAGGCATCCAGGACGGCAATGCCACGTGGCTCTACGGCAGCTTGGTACTTGCCGCAATGCTTCATCTGGCAATCGATCTGATAACGTTCAACCAGTTCCTTGAGGAATGACTGTCCGCTGAGATTGAGCTTCAGCGTGGTTCTGGCGATGGCGATGTCACCAATGTAATCGTCGGCGCCGATGTCATGAGGCAGGTCGATGGCAAAACCAGCATTACGTCCCGACGAACCGAACCCCACTTCCTGAGCTTCGATGAGCACGACCTGGTCATCCGGAAAATTCAACGCCAGCTGGCGTGCGGCGGCTAACCCGGTAAAGCCAGCGCCGACCACAACCCAACGTGCGGCGGTGTGCCCGTGGTGCGGAGCTTTGATCTGCCGTCCTTTGCTCAGGTGGTACCAACCACACGTGGTGTCGTCGGCGGGCAACGAGGTGATCTTTGTCATTTCAGGAACCAGATATTGTTGTTAGCGTCTGTTCCTCATCACGCCTCGCCAAACCCGGCATCCTGCCGGGTGTTGGCGCGCGGTGAGCATTACTTCATAAGGCCAGGGCCACTTCCATCCCTTGGGGCGCCGCGTATTCGGCCATGCGGCGACGGGACAACTCGAAGTGCTCACGCACAAGCTGTCCGGCAGTTTCAGGATCTCGACGCTCGATGGCCTCGATCATTTGATCGTGCTGCTGGCAGGCGAGCTCTAGGTCGCGCTGCATATCATCAGTGGTCGGATGTCGATAGAAGATCTTGCCCAGCCTTGTGTGGTCGATCAGAAGGCGCCGCAGGCTGGGCAACAAGTAGTCGTTATGCGCCATCCGGCCGATCTCCAGATGGAAGGCATCGTTGTAGAGCACACGGTTTTCTACATCACGCTGTTCAATGGCCTGACGGAACATCGCCTGAATGGCCTTGAGGCCCTCGATCTCACGCGTAGTTGCATGTGTAGCCGCCAACTGAGTGGTCGCTATGTAGATCAACGGCGCAGCCAAGAAAAAGCTATGCAAAGAATCGTGGTTCATCGCAGCCACGCGAGGTGCTCGATTAGCCTCCAATTCTATGTAGCCCTCAGCAGCGATCTGTCTCAGCAGCTCGCGAACCGGCGGGCGGGACAGGCCGAACTCCTCACACAAGGCCAGCTCATCGACCACCGCGCCAGGTGCCAGCTCCATGCTCAGGATGCGCCGACGCAAGGCATCAGCAAGGACGCCCTTGCGGTCCAGCGGCACCTCACCGATCAGTGGATGAGCCTCAGCGGTTGCTTTCATGGCGGCTTTCTTGGTTGTCATATTGTTATGTCTACAATTTGTATAATGAATATAGGGTTCGTTAGACAATGTGTCTACTAGTTTTGCGACCATCGGTACAGCGTGATCACGATGGCTCGAAGCTCACATTTCTGTCCGCGACAATATCATGCCAACCCACGACCATAGCGGCGCCCAGCGCAGCCGCCGCAAAGGCTGATGGCCACTGGGCTCGCGGTATTCTTTAGAAATTATCTTGGTATACACAAAGAATACAATCGCGTTGACGGGGCTCGGAACCCATGCCAGTCTGAATCAAACAGTGATCGCTCCGGGTTTTGGTGAACGGTGGAGGGTTCCATGAGAGGCGGCAAAAATGAGCTGTACGAGGATCTGAAAGGCCAGATTCTGACCATGGAGCTCAGCCCCGACCAATTGCTGGACGAGTTGGGGCTAAGCGAACGATATGGGCTATCGCGTACCCCTGTCCGAGAGGTATTTCGCCGCCTGGCGGGTGAAGGCTATCTGGACATACAGGAACATCGTGGCGCCCGAGTGGCACCGATGAACCACAACACCTTGCGTAACTTTTTCCTGGTGGCGCCCATGGTGTATGCCGCTATCGGCCGACTTGCTGTTCAAAACTACAAGCCCGCTCAACTGCGCGACCTGCATGCCACCCAGGAGCGCTTTCGCACGGCGAGCCAAATTCGCGACCCTCGGGCGATGGTCGTCGAGAACAACCGCTTCCACGAGATCATGGGCGAGATGTCTGGCAACCCTTATCTCGAACCCAGTCTTGGTCGCCTGTTAATCGACCACGCACGTATCGGCCACACCTTCTTCCGCCCATGCAATAGCGACATGGAGCGCCACCTGTGCTTGGCCGTCGAGCACCACGACAGCTTCATTGAAGCTTTCAGCCGGCATGACGAAGGTGCCGTAGTCGATTTGGTGTTCGAACACTGGGAGCTTTCGCGCTGCAACATGCAGATGTTTATCGCCCCGCAAAGCCTGGTTGAAGACGTTGCACGCGATATCAACAGCGGCTGACACGCGCTCGTAGGACCGTTTTGCAGTACCCCCCATGGACGGACGATGACCGACCAGGGATGCACGCAGGTGAATTTCAACAAAAACAGGGCTTAACGCCCAGCCACCACAATGCAGGAGTTCAACATGAATCGTATCCGCAAGGCACTGTGTGCAATCGCAATGATTGGTCTAGGGCTGTGTCAGGCCCATGCCGACGAAAAGGTCATCAACATGGGCACCCTTTCCTGGGAAGACCTCACGCCCATCACCGGGATCACCAAGAAAGTCCTGGAGGACGCCGGCTATACCGTCAAGGTGACTTCGTTCTCGGAGTGGGGCATCGCGTATGCGGCCCTGAGCAAAGGTGACGTGCAGATCCTCGCCTCGCAGATCGACTACGTGGCCCAGGATTTCTGGAACCGTAACAAGAGCCGCCTGGAAAAGATCTCGCCGGTTTCTCACGGACTGTACCAGGCGATCGCGGTGCCAAAGTACGTGCCAATCGACTCGATTGAGCAGCTCAACGAAAACGCTGACAAGTTCGGCAACAAGATCGTCGGGATTGAACCCGGGTCGGGCTTGATGAGTGATGCCGCCAAAGCGGTCAAGGCTTATGACCTGAAACTCAACCTGCTCGAAGGCAGCACCGCAGCCATGACGGCGGCGCTGAAATCCGCAGTCGACCGCAAGGAATGGGTGGCCGTGACACTGTGGGAGCCGACCTGGATGGCCCTCCAATACGACACCAAATTCCTGAAGGATCCGAAAGGCGTGTTCGCTCCAGCGCAAGGCTACTACTGGATTGGTCAGAAAGGCTTCTCAGCGGAGAACCCCCAGGCCCGCGAGGTCATCGCCAGCGTTTATGTACCCCTGGCGGACATAAGTACGATCAACAGCGCAGTGAACGATGGCAAGACAATGGACCAAGCCGTGAAGGAATGGACCGACAGTCATGCTGATCTGCTCAAGCGCTGGGAAAACATCAAAAAATACTGACAGCAGCGTTTCACCTTGCCACTGCCGAACTTGAAACAAGAACACACCAGAAAAACTCTGGTTCGGGTGCACACATGAATACCAAGAATGTTGTTGAAACACTGGTCGATTGCCGCGGTGTCTGGAAGATCTTCGGCGACCGCGCGCCGGCCGCCATGCAGGCCTACCGTGAGCGCGGCCTGACAAAAACCCAGATTCTCCAGGATTATGGCTGCGTTGTAGGCGTCTCCAACGTCAATCTGCAGGTACGCCGCGGCGAAATCTTCTGCATCATGGGTCTCTCTGGCAGTGGCAAATCCACGCTTATCCGGCTTCTCAATCGCCTGATCGTTCCTACCAGCGGCGAAATCCTGGTCAAGGGCCGCGACATCGCCCAACTGGACGCTGCCGCACTGAGGGAAGTACGTGCCAAGCATATCGGCATGGTGTTCCAGAGTGTCGCCTTGCTGCCACATCGCACTGTATTGGAAAACGCAGCCTTCGGGCTGGAAGTGCAAGGCCTGTCCAAGACCAAACGTCATGAGGTGGCCGGGCGCGCCCTGGCCAAGGTTGGTCTGAGTGATTGGGCCAACCGCTTTCCCGCCGAACTCTCGGGCGGCATGCAACAGCGTGTCGGTCTTGCCCGGGCAATCGCTTCCGACCCGGAGGTGATCCTGATGGACGAGCCCTTCAGCGCCCTGGACCCTCTGATCCGCCGGCAGCTGCAGGACGAGTTCAGGGAACTGACCAAATCGTTGGGCAAATCCGCCGTGTTCATTACCCACGACCTGGAAGAGGCCATTCGCATCGGTGACCGTATCGCCATCATGAAAGATGGGGTGATCATCCAGGAAGGCACGGCCGAAGACATCGTGCTAAACCCGGCCGACGATTATGTAGCCGAGTTCGTCGCAGGGATTTCGCGCCTGCACTTGGTCAAAGCCCACTCCATCATGCAGCCGCTTGCCGAATACAGTGCCCGCCACCCGCACGAAAACCCCGAGCTCTTGCAATGCGCGGCCCCCGAAAGTGACCTGGATTCCCTTATCAACCTGTTGATTCGCTCAGGCCACGACGCTGTGGGCGTGCGCGACAACGGAACATTGCTGGGAGTGATAAGCCAGCGTGACCTCCTGCGCGCTGTCCAAGGGGTCCGGGACGACGAATCCCATGCTCAGGCACGTACGTCTGTGGAGGGTCTCGTATGAACCCCGAAGACTTCGCTTCCGCCTTCGATGAACATGTCGACAATGCCTTGATGTGGCTGTCAGACAATGCCGCTGGCTTGTTCGACCTGTTCAACGACCTGCTGAAAGCTTTGTACCAGGCGGTCTATACGGTACTGGAAGTACCACCTTTTTATGCTGTGGCATTGCTGTTCGCCCTGCTGGCATGGCGCTTAGCAGGGTGGCGCTTTTCGCTGGGTACCTTTTTGGCGCTGCTGATGTGCGCGCTGATGGGATTGTGGTCGCAAACCATGAGTACCTTGGCCCTGGTACTTACTGCCACCAGCCTCGCTCTGGTAATCGGGATTCCCTGCGGAGTAGTGGCCGGCCTGTCTCCAGCGGTGAATCGCATCTGTGAACCGGCCATGGACCTGGTTCAGACGTTACCGCCATACATCTATCTGCTGCCTGCCATCGCCTTGCTCGGCTACGGCACTGGCACAGCATTGGTAGCAACGGTCATCGTTGCCGTACCTCCAGTGCTACGGCTCACTGCGCTGGGCATTCGCATGACACCGAAAGCGTTTCTGGAACTGGGGAATGCAAGCGGCACAACCGGATGGCAACAATTCGTCAAAATCCGTTTGTCGTTCGCCATGCCAAGCATCATGACTGGTATCAACCAGAGCTTGATGATGGCCTTCGGCATGGTGGTCATCGCAGGGATCGTCGGTTCTGGAGGCCTTGGGGAAGTTATCTACAGCGCCATTCGGACATTGGACATCGCCCGCTCGATCAACGCAGCGATCGCGATCGTGGTCCTCACTCTGATCCTCGACCGGCTGGCACAGAGTGGCATCCGCACTGCCGAGGAGGCACGTCATGACGCTCACTGAAATGAACCTCTCTCCCGGCGCCTACCTCGCCCCCTTGTTCGACTGGCTGAACACCAACCTACATGGGCTGTTCGCCGTCATCAGCCGCTTCGTCGAGGCCATGCTAGGCGCGATCGAGGCGCTGCTGTTGCTACCACCGGCTTACGCCATGATTGCCGGTGTATGCATTGTGACGGGGTTGTTGATCAACCTGCGCAGCGCAGGGCTTGCAGGCCTGCTACTGGGCTTTTGTTGGCTAAGTGGTTTCTGGACCGCTTCCATGCAGACCATCGCCTTGGTGTCCGTGGCTGTATTGATTGCGGTTGCCGTGGCCTTCCCACTCGGCATCCTTGCAGCTCGGGTAAAACGTTTTGACAACGCCGTAAGTCCTCTGCTGAACGTGATGCAGACCGTCCCGCCATGGGTGTACCTGATCCCCGCAGTGATCATCTTCAGCCTGGGCAAAGTGCCGGCGATCATGGCGACGATCATTTATGGCATTCCGCCGATGCTGCGCCTGACCACGCTAGGCTTCCGCCAGGTACCCAAAGACCTGCTGGAACTCGGCCAGGCTACCGGTGCAAAACCCAGCACCATCTTGTTCAAGATCGAGCTTCCCAGTGCCATGCCCACCCTGTTGGTCGGCCTCAATCAATGCATCCTGATGTCGCTGGCCATGGTCGTTCTGGCCGGGTTGGTCGGTGCCGGTGGCCTGGGCGCCGAAGTTACCCGCGGCCTTACTCGTATGGAAATGGGGCTCGGCCTGCGTGCGGGCTTGGCTATCGTCGCCGTGGCTCTTTTACTCGACCGGCTCTCACGAGGCCTGCTCAGCCGTAGGGCTGGGTCACAACTTCAGTAAGCCCCGGAAAACAAGGCGGGCCGTTCTGCCCGCCACAACCTTTTGCATGATCAAAGAGAAACACCGTTGCGTCCCACTCGTAGCTTTAGTAATGCCCTGAATGGGCACAATTCGCGTTTCACCCACTCGGTCGAACAGCCCACCCATCAACAGACGCGCGTGGGCTTTCTCTTGCTCGAGCACTTCTCCCTGTTGGCGTTTACTCAGGCCCTGGACACTCTAGTGACTGCCAATCTGATTCAGCCAGAAACCTGTGTGAGTACCACCTTCAGCTTGGACGGCCAGTCGGTAATCAGTGACCTGGGTATCGATATCTCTCCAGCAGCATCATTGGAGAAAAGCCTCAAGCTACCCTTGGATTTGCTGGTGATTTGCGGTGGCCTGCGTACCGCGCTTGTAGCATCCGCTGACTTGAGCGCATGTCTGCAGGGCCTGGCAAGAAAGGGAGTTGCATTGGCCGGACTGTGGAACGGCGCCTGGTTCCTAGGGCAGTCGGGGTTGCTTGACGGCTACCGCTGCGCTGTTCATCCGGAGCACCGTGGGGCCGTAGCAGAAATCGCCCATCACAGTCACGTAAGCACAGACAGCTTCGTCGTCGACCGTGACCGCTTAAGCGCGGCGAGTCCTGCAGGCGCGTTCAACATGGTGCTTGAGTGGTTGGGGCAAAGAAGAGGCACGGCGTTGACTGATGGCGTTACCGCCATCCTGGCTTTCGAGGCGTCCCGCTACCGGCGCACTGTCCCGGCACCTCACACCAACATCAGTGAGCCGCTACGTGAAGCGATCAGCCTGATGGCCGCGAACATCGAAGAGCCCCTGAGCCAGGATCAGATAGCCGAATACGTAGGTCGCTCGAAGCGCCAGATCGGACGCTTGTTCCAGCATCAGCTGGGGACAACTCCTGTGCGCTACTATCTGGAGCTACGCATCACCGAAAGCCGACGGCTGCTGCAGTATTCCGACCTGCCTCTATTGGGCGTGGCCGTGGCATGCGGGTTCGTCTCTGCAAGCCACTTCAGCAAGTGCTATGCGTCGTTCTTCGGATACAGTCCTTCTAAAGAAAAACGCTTTGCCTGCGTGAAAAGCATGCAGCGCGAACCCAGTTGACGTAGAGCCCGCGCGCAGACGTTCTGCGAACGGGCTTTCCATGTCACGCAGCTTCTGTCGTCGACAGCGGCATCACCTGCCCATGGCGCCGGCTGTTTATCACACCTATTACCAGGATCACCAAGGCCAAGCCGATGGTTAGCGATACCTCCAATCGATGTTGGGGCATCACGAACATCACGCCCAGGGCGAAAATGATAAAGCCAATCACCCCATAGGTAAGCCATGGGTAGAGCCACATCTTGAAGGCAATCGCTTGGTTCTGCTTCTCCAGCACGGCTCGCATGCGTAGCTGTGAGAAAGCGATAGCGAGGTATACCAGCAGAGCAATCGAACCCGAACTGGCCAACAGAAATGCAAACACTTCAGACGGTGCGAAGTAGTTGATTATGGTGGTCACCATGCCAATCAGAGTGCTGCCTATCACCGCAGCACGAGGTACGCCGGCTGCTGAAGTGCGGCCTATGGCTGCCGGTGCATCTCCGCGCTTGGCAAGCGAGAACAACATGCGCGAAGCGATGTAGATAGACGAGTTCAGGCAGCTGGCCACCGCCACTAGCACTACAATGTCCACCATCAGCTTGGCATAGGGAATGTTCATGATCTCCAAAGCCCGTTGATAGGAACCATGAAGTGGCAGCAGCGGATCATTCCATGGCACCACCGATATGATGATGAAGATGGAAAGCAGGTAGAACACGCTTATACGCCAAATCACGGAGCGTGTGGCCTTGGCGATGTTTCGGGCGGGGTCGGCAGATTCGGAAGCGGCGATAGTGACCGCTTCGGTGCCGAGGTAGCTGAACATGGTGGTGAGCAAGGCACCAATGATGGCCGTCCAGCCATTAGGCATGAAACCACCATGGGCGCTCATCAGACTTGCCAGACCGCTGACCTCGCGTGCCGGCAGTGCCCCTGCCAGAGCGAATCCGCCAAGTGCGATGAAGGCAACGATCGCGATCACCTTGAGCATTGCGAACCAGAATTCGAACTCACCGTACTTGGCTACGCTGAACAGGTTCGTGGCGGTGAGCAGCACTGTCATCGACAACGCGAAGCACCAGGGTTGAACCCCGGGAAACCAGTTGTTGAGCACGACGCCGGCAGCAATCGCCTCGATCGGAATCACCAGCACCCAGAACCACCAATACAGCCAGCCAATGGTGAAACCGGCCCAGCGCCCGATTGCACGATCTGCATAAGTGGAAAAGGAACCGGTGTCAGGACTCGCCACCGCCATCTCGCCTAGCATGCGCATTACTAGCACTACGAGAGCGCCAGCAAGCGCATAGGCAATGATCGCTGCCGGACCTGCCGCAGCGATCGCTTGCCCGGAACCTACGAATAAACCCGCGCCGATCACTCCGGCAATCGACAACATAGTCACATGTCGAGGCTTGAATCCCTGCGCCAACTGATCGCTGACTTTTCCAGACGTCGTCATAGTCATTATGGTCCCTGCTTTTGCTCTTGTTATGGGTAGGGTGCAGTGCCAGGGCACGTCACCGCTTAACCATAGAGAGCGAAAACAGGGCTCAATTGACTGGATCGGACACCAAATGGAGTGAGCCGGACATATCCCGGGCTACACAGCGTCAATGAGATGATGGCTTGCAGCGGGCGCTCAGCACAGTGGCCAGCACCACTAGTGCCGCCCCAGCACCCATGCGCAGTGAAGGCTGTTCGCTAAATAGCCACCAAGCACAAGCGATGGCATACACAGGCTCCAGGGCGATGATCATCCCAGCCGTGCGCGCCTGCAGCCCATCCAGGCTCTTTACGAAAAGAAATTGCGAAAGCCCGGTGCAGAAAACGCCCAGCAGCGCCAGGTTTACCCAGTCATCAGCCCGCAGGCTGGCAGTGGCGAAGTGGCTAAAGGCAAAGGGGATCATCAGCGCTGCCACTACCACGTTCTGCCAAAACGCGATCTGCAGGGCGTTCATACCCCCTGTGTGGCGACGGTTAGCCACCGCCAGAAGTGCGAATGACAAGCCCGAAGCCAATCCCCAGACCAAACCGACAGTGCCCTTGTCGAGCAGGTCGAATGAAGGAACCACCAACACCAGCCCAGCTGTCACCATCAGCAGCAGCAGGCCTTCGGTTCTACCGATACGCTCGCGAAACAGCAGCAAGTCCACGAGAGCGATGAACGCGGGGAAGCTGGCGAAGCCGAGCGTAGCGACTGCTACGCCTCCCACTTTCACAGCAATGAAGAACGTAACCCAGTGGGCGGCCAATAAAGTGCCAGTGAGGCCAATGACCGGTAGATTGCGCCAGCTCAGGGCATCCAACAGACGAGTGCCATTGAGGCCAGCAACGAACCCAAGGGCAATGAAGGCAAATGTCGCCCGGCCGAAAGTAATCACGCTGGCATCGGCGAGAATCAACGCCCCAAGGATACCGGTAAGTCCAAACAGTACGGCAGCGACGTGTGCGCTGAGCAGAGCATTACGATGACCGGTGGAAGCACCGGTACTGGAAGCAGAAGTAGCGATCATGGCAGTCAAGTCTTCAATAAGCGCGCGAGGGCGTTCCGCGCGGCGCGGCGCGGCGCGGCGTAAAAAACGTAGTAATTTCTATTTTTTGGGGTGCTACCGGATTGTCGGTGCAAGGGGCGCCGCAGCATTGGACTTGTAAGACGAGGCTGCTTACTCGAAACCAGCAACGGCTGGCCTTTAGCGCGAGGCGAGCCGTTATGTGAATTATTGAAGGTAGGTAGCTGGATCAACCGTTTGAGGAGGACAGGATCTTGTCCAGAAAAGACGTCCCGCGTGTCTCAAGTCGACATTGCCCAAGCGGCGTTTGTCCTGAGCGATTTTGCATGAACGATGCAGTGAAAGAGGGAGCCGGTTAAGGCTCCCGTCTTCAGCGACGGTTTTTATTGCGGTGCGACAGTTTTGATTTTCTACATCCACGCTATGAGCGTTAACACCCGTCGCTTACTCAACCGTCACCGACTTGGCCAAGTTACGCGGCTGGTCCACGTCGGTGCCTTTGAGCACCGCCACGTAGTACGAAAGCAGCTGCAGCGGAATGGTGTAGAGAATCGGCGCCAGCTCGTCAGCGATGTGCGGCACGTTGATCACGTGAGTGCCTTCACCGTTGCTCAGGCCTGCGTTTTCATCGGCGAAGACCACCAGCTCACCGCCGCGGGCACGGACTTCCTGCAGGTTCGACTTGAGCTTCTCGAGCAGCTCGTTGTTCGGCGCCACCGTGACCACCGGCATGTCGTTATCCACAAGCGCCAGCGGGCCGTGCTTGAGCTCGCCAGCCGGGTAGGCTTCGGCGTGGATGTACGAAATTTCCTTGAGCTTGAGCGCGCCTTCCATGGCCACCGGGTACTGAGCGCCGCGGCCGAGGAACAGTGTGTGGTGCTTGTCGGCGAACAGCTCTGCGGTTTTCTCCACCGTGCTGTCCATGGCCAGGGCTTCGCCAAGACGTGTTGGTAGACGACGCAGTTCTTCGACCAGGCCGGCCTCTACGCCGGGCTGCAATGTTCCGCGCACCTGGCCCAGGGCCAGCGTCAGCAGCATCAGCGAAACCAGCTGAGTGGTGAAGGCCTTGGTCGAGGCCACGCCGATCTCTGGCCCGGCCAGGGTCAGCAGGGTCAGGTCGGATTCGCGCACCAGCGAGCTGATGCCGACGTTGCAGATCGCCAGGCTGCCGAGGAAGCCCAGCTCCTTGGCGTTGCGCAGCGCCGCCAGGGTATCTGCAGTTTCGCCGGATTGTGAGATCGAGACGAACAACGTATCAGGCTGCACCACCACTTTGCGGTAGCGGAATTCGCTGGCCACTTCGACCTGGCACGGGATGCCGGCCAGGCTTTCCAGCCAATAGCGCGCAACCATGCCGGCGTGGTAGCTGGTGCCGCACGCCACGATCTGCACATTGCGGACCTTGGCGAACAGCTCAGCGGCCTGTGGACCAAAGGCTTGGACCAGGACGTGGTCTTTGCCCAAGCGGCCTTCCAGGGTGCGCTGCACCACGGTGGGCTGCTCATGGATTTCCTTGAGCATGAAGTGGCGGAAGGCACCTTTGTCAGCCGCTTCGGCACCTTCATGGTATTGCACGGTTTCTCGCTGGACTGGCTCGCCAGCCTGATCCCAGATCTTCACCTGGTCGCGGCGGATTTCGGCGATATCGCCCTCTTCCAGGTACATGAAGCGATCGGTGACCTGGCGCAGGGCGAGTTGGTCGGAGGCCAGGAAGTTCTCGCCCAGGCCCAGACCGATCACCAGCGGGCTGCCGCTGCGCGCGGCGACCAGGCGATCGGGTTGTTTTTGGCTGATCAGGGCCAGGCCGTAGGCACCGTGCAGGCGCTTGACCGCGACCTTCAGCGCATCGGTCAGGTCCGGCGTACTTTTCAGGGTGTAATGAATCAGGTGCACGATGACTTCGGTATCGGTCTGCGAGGTGAAGACATAGCCAAGGCCTTTGAGTTCTTCACGCAGTTCTTCGTGGTTTTCGATGATGCCATTGTGCACGACCGCCACTTCGTGGCCGGAGAAGTGCGGATGGGCGTTGCCTTCGGTCGGGGCGCCGTGGGTCGCCCAACGGGTGTGCGCGATGCCCAGCTGCCCCACCAGCGGCTCGGCAGCCACGGCCGCTTCCAATTCGGCGACCTTGCCGATCCGCCGGCGCCGATCCAGTCCACCTTGCTGAGTCAGAACGGCCAGCCCGGCACTGTCATAGCCACGGTACTCAAGACGTTTGAGGCCTTCGATGAGGATGGCGGTGATATTGCGCTCGGCGACGGCGCCTACGATTCCACACATGGTTATTGCTCCTGGCTGATCGCGGCGCAGATCAGGTTGATGCCGCGGGCTTGAAGATCGTCGCGTGCCGCTGCGGGCAGGCGTTCATCGGTAATAAGGGTGTGCACGCTGCCCCAGGGCAGCTCAAGATTGGGGATCTTGCGCCCGACTTTGTCGGACTCGACCATCACGATCACTTCGCGCGCTACCTCGGCCATCACTCGGCTCAGGCCCAGCAACTCATTGAACGTGGTGGTGCCACGCTGCAGGTCGATGCCATCGGCACCGATGAACAGCTGGTCGAAATCGTAAGAGCGCAGGACCTGTTCAGCGACCTGGCCTTGAAACGATTCGGAGTGTGGGTCCCAGGTGCCGCCCGTCATCAACAGTACCGGCTCATGCTCCAGCTCACTGATCGCCCGGGCCACATTCAATGAGTTGGTCATCACCACCAGCCCGGGCTGGCGGCCCAGCTCAGGGATCATGGCAGCCGTAGTGCTGCCGCTGTCGATGATGATCCGCGCGTGCTCCCGGATCCGCGCGACTGCTGCCTTGGCGATCGCCCTCTTGTAGGCGGAGATGGGTTGCACGGCTTCGCCCAGCATCTCTTGCGGGACGGGCACGGCACCGCCATAGCGACGCAGCAACAAACCGTGGGTTTCCAGGGCGGCCAGGTCCTTGCGAATGGTGACTTCCGATGTTTCGAAACGTTTGGCCAAAGCGTCCACGCTGACCTCACCCTGCTCGCTGAGCAGGGCCAGAATGTTGCGGCGGCGCTGTGGGGTGTTACGTTTCGACATGAGCGGATAAGTTTCGATTCGAAAGATAATGGTTGCAATCAAAACCTAAGTCGCTGGATTCGTCAAGGCTGTGCAGCGCCGCCGTCACGTCGGCTCGGCGGTCAGGCATAAAAAAACCGACTTATTCACATAAGTCGGTTCGATCGAAAGAGCTGTGTATAACTTAGCCCTTGATGATTTTCTCGGGTCGCTTCCAGCCAGCGATGTTGCGCTGGCGCGCTCGCGCCACCGCCAGTTCGGCTTGTTCAACGCTTTGCGTGATGGTCGAGCCGGCTGCCGTAGTGGCGCCTGCCTTGATTTCCACAGGCGCAACCAAGGCGTTGTTGGAGCCGATGAAGACATCCTCGCCCAGTACGGTTTTGAACTTGTTGGCGCCATCGTAGTTGCAGGTAATGGTGCCGGCGCCGATGTTGCTACGCGCACCGATCACGGCGTCGCCCAGGTAGGTCAGGTGACCGGCCTTGGCGCCCTCACCCAGATGGGCGTTTTTCAGCTCGACGAAGTTACCCACATGCGCCTTGGCTTCCAGCACGCTGCCCGGACGCAGACGCGCGAACGGGCCTGCATCGCTGCCCTCGCCCATCACCGCGCCGTCCAGATGGGTATTGGCCTTGATGATCGCACCTTTGCGCAGGGTGCTGTCCTTGATCACGCAGTTCGGGCCGATCTGCACGTCGTCCTCGATGACGACGTTGCCTTCGAGGATCACGTTGATGTCGATCAGCACATCGCGCCCGACGGTAACCTGACCGCGCACATCGAAGCGTGCAGGGTCGCGCAGGGTTACACCCTGAGCCATCAGACGGCGTCCTTCACGCAGCTGATAGTGACGCTCGAGCTCCGACAGCTGGCGACGGTCATTGGCGCCCTGCACTTCCATGGTGTCATGCGGCTGTTCGGTGGCCACCAGCAGGCCATCGGCCACCGCCATGGCGATGACGTCGGTCAGGTAATACTCGCCTTGGGCATTATTGTTGGACAGTCGGCCCATCCAGTCAGCCAGGCGTGCAGCCGGCATCGCCAGAATGCCCGTATTGCCTTCGCGGATGGCTTTTTGCGCTTCGCTGGCATCCTTGTGCTCGACGATGGCCGCTACCTGTCCCTCGGCATCACGCACGATGCGGCCATAGCCGGTCGGGTCCTGCAGGGTCACCGTCAGCAGCCCCAGCTGCTTGTCGCTGACCTTGGCCAACAGGCGCTGCAAGGTTTCCACTTCGATCAGCGGGACATCGCCATACAGCACCAGCACGGTGTCGGCAGTGATCGCCGGTAGCGCTTGGGCCACGGCATGGCCGGTACCCAGTTGCTTATCCTGCATCACGAAATTCAGGTCATCGGCCGCCAAGCGCTCGCGCACCAGCTCTGCACCGTGTCCGATGACCACATGGATACCTTGTGGCGCGAGCTGCCGTGCGCTGTGGATAACATGACCAAGCATGGAATTGCCTGCAACCGGGTGCAGCACCTTGGGCAGCGCCGAGCGCATGCGGGTGCCTTGGCCGGCGGCGAGAATAACGATATCGAGTGACATTGACTGGCTACCAATCCTGGGCGGTCAGTGAAGCGACCGGTTTGAGGGTGACAAAAAAGAAAAAGGGTAGCCGATGGCTACCCTTGTTCTCAATCTGCACGAAGGCTGCGGGCTTAGCCGCCGAACTTCCTGCGGATCTGCTGGACGGTGCGCAGCTGAGCTGCGGCCTCGGCCAGACGTGCGGATGCGGCACTGTAGTCGAAATCCGCGCCTTTCTCGTGCAGGGCCTTCTCAGCTTCCTTGACGGCATTCTGAGCGGACGCTTCATCCAGGTCGGCAGCACGTTGCACGGTGTCGGCGAGTACCTTGACCATGCTCGGCTGCACTTCCAGGAAGCCACCGGAGATGTAGAACACCTCGCGCTCGCCGCCCTGCTTGGTCAGCGTGATCGGACCAGGCTTGAGATTGGTGATCAGCGGCGCGTGGCCTGGAGCGATACCCAGATCGCCCAGGTTGCCGTGCGCTACTACCATCTCGACCAGGCCGGAGAAGATTTCTCCTTCCGCGCTGACGATATCGCAATGGACTGTCATAGCCATCTGCTTGCCTCAACCTGATTAGCGCCCCTTGCGGGGCGCCGGGATTACAGTTTCTTGGCTTTCTCGATCGCTTCGTCGATGCTGCCGACCATGTAGAACGCTTGTTCTGGCAGGTGGTCGTAGTCACCTTTGAGGATGCCGCTGAAGCCAGCGATGGTGTCTTTCAGGGAAACGTACTTGCCTGGCGAACCGGTGAAGACTTCGGCCACGAAGAACGGCTGCGACAGGAAGCGCTGGATCTTACGAGCACGGGCTACCAGTTGCTTGTCGCTTTCGGACAGTTCGTCCATACCCAGAATGGCAATGATGTCCTTCAGCTCTTTGTAGCGCTGCAGAACATACTGAACGCCACGAGCGGTCTCGTAGTGCTCGTTGCCGATCACGTTCGGGTCCAGCTGGCGCGAAGTCGAGTCCAGTGGATCGACCGCTGGGTAGATACCCAGGGAGGCGATGTCACGGGACAGAACGACGGTGGCGTCCAAGTGGGCGAAGGTGGTCGCTGGCGACGGGTCGGTCAAGTCGTCCGCAGGTACGTATACGGCCTGAACGGAGGTGATCGAACCTTCCTTGGTGGAGGTGATGCGCTCTTGCAGAACGCCCATCTCTTCAGCCAGGGTCGGCTGGTAACCTACTGCCGAAGGCATACGACCCAGCAGTGCGGATACTTCGGTACCGGCCAGGGTGTAACGATAGATGTTGTCGACGAACAGCAGAACGTCGTTACCTTCGTCACGGAATTTCTCGGCCATGGTCAGGCCGGTCAGCGCAACGCGCAGACGGTTTCCTGGTGGCTCGTTCATCTGACCGTAGACCAAGGCTACTTTGTCGAGAACGTTGGAGTCCTTCATCTCGTGGTAGAAGTCGTTACCCTCACGAGTACGCTCACCCACACCCGCGAACACGGAGTAACCGCTGTGTTCCATGGCGATGTTACGGATCAGTTCCATCATGTTGACGGTCTTGCCGACACCGGCACCACCGAACAGACCGACCTTACCACCCTTGGCGAACGGGCAAACCAGGTCGATAACCTTGATGCCGGTTTCCAGCAGGTCGTTGCCGCCTGCCTGGTCAGCGAACGAAGGCGCTGGCTGGTGGATACCGCGACGCTCTTCTTCACCGATCGGGCCGGCTTCGTCGATTGGGTTGCCCAGTACGTCCATGATACGGCCCAGGGTGGCCTTACCAACAGGAACGGAAATGGCAGCGCCAGTGTCGACGACATCCAGACCGCGCTTCAGGCCTTCGGTCGAGCCCATCGCAATGGTACGAACCACGCCGTCGCCCAGCTGCTGCTGAACTTCCAGGGTGGTTTCCGCGCCTTGTACTTTCAGCGCGTTGTAAACACTCGGCACGACGTCACGTGGGAATTCCACGTCGATGACGGCGCCGATGATTTGAACGATACGTCCGCTACTCATAGCTGGATCCTCTGAATTTTTGAACCGTTAAACCGCGGCAGCGCCGCCGACGATTTCCGAGATCTCCTGGGTGATCGCAGCCTGACGCGCCTTGTTGTAGATCAACTGCAGCTCTTTGATCAAATCACCGGCGTTGTCTGTGGCGTTTTTCATGGCGATCATCCGGGCCGCTTGTTCAGCAGCGTTGTTCTCGACCACCGCCTGGTACACCTGCGACTCCACGTAACGCACCATCAAGCCGTCCAGCAGCTCTTTTGCGTCGGGTTCGTACAGATAGTCCCAGTGATGCTTGAGATCCTGATCCGGGGTTGCCACCAACGGTACCAATTGCTCGACCGTCGGTTGTTGGGTCATGGTGTTGATGAACTTGTTCGAAACCACCGAGAGGCGATCGATACGGCCGTCCAGGTAGGCGTCCAGCATGACTTTGACGGAACCGATCAGATCGTTGATCGACGGCTCTTCGCCCAAGTGGCTGATCGCGGCTACGACATTGCCGCCAAAGATGCGGAAGAAAGTCGCACCCTTGCTGCCAATCACGCACAGGTCGATTTCAACGCCCTGTTCGCGGTTTGCGTTCATGTCCTTGACCAGGGCCTTGAACAGGTTGGTGTTCAAGCCACCGCACAGACCACGGTCACTGCTCACCACGATATAACCGGCGCGCTTCACAGGGCGCTCGATCATGAACGGGTGGCGGTATTCCGGGTTGGCGTTGGCCAGATGACCGATCACCTGGCGGATACGCTCCGCGTAAGGACGGCTAGCAGCCATGCGCATTTGTGCCTTGCGCATCTTGCTGACCGCCACTTTCTCCATGGCGCTGGTAATTTTTTGCGTGCTTTTGATGCTCGCAATCTTACTGCGAATCTCTTTTGCGCCTGCCATGTATCACCTATCAGGTTAGCAAGCGGGGGCCAGGGCCCCCGCTGCGGCTTACCAGGTCTGGGTGGCCTTGAACTTCTCGATACCGGCTTTCAGACCAGCATCGATTTCGTCGTTGAAGTCACCCTTCACGTTGATCTTCGCCATGAGGTCGGCGTGATCACGGTTGAAGAAGGCGATCAGCGCTTGCTCGAAGCTACCGACCTTGGAGACTTCCACGTCAGTCAGGAAACCACGCTCAGCGGCGTACAGCGACAGGGCCATGTCAGCGATCGACATTGGCGCGTACTGCTTCTGCTTCATCAGCTCGGTTACGCGCTGACCATGTTCCAGCTGCTTGCGGGTCGCTTCGTCCAGATCGGAAGCGAACTGGGCGAATGCAGCCAGTTCACGGTACTGAGCCAGTGCGGTACGGATACCACCGGACAGTTTCTTGATGATCTTGGTCTGAGCGGCACCACCTACACGGGATACCGAAACACCGGCGTTCACTGCAGGGCGGATGCCCGAGTTGAACATGGCCGATTCCAGGAAGATCTGACCGTCGGTGATGGAAATCACGTTGGTCGGAACGAACGCGGAAACGTCGCCAGCCTGGGTTTCGATGATCGGCAGGGCGGTCAGGGAACCGGTCTTGCCAGTGACTGCGCCGTTGGTGAACTTCTCGACGTATTCTTCCGAAACGCGCGACGCACGCTCCAGCAGACGGGAGTGGAGATAGAACACGTCGCCTGGGTACGCTTCACGTCCTGGTGGACGGCGCAGCAGCAGGGAGATCTGACGGTAGGCAACAGCCTGCTTGGACAGGTCGTCGTAAACGATCAGGGCGTCTTCACCGCGGTCACGGAAGAACTCGCCCATGGTGCAGCCGGCGTATGGCGCCAGGAACTGCAGTGCGGCGGATTCCGAGGCGCTGGCAACGACCACGATGGTGTTGGCCAGGGCGCCGTTTTCTTCCAGCTTGCGAACAATGTTGGCAACGGTGGAGCGCTTCTGGCCGACAGCCACATACACACAGAAAATACCGGAGTCTTTCTGGTTGATGATGGCGTCGATGGCCATGGCGGTCTTGCCGATCTGACGGTCACCGATGATCAGCTCACGCTGGCCACGGCCGACTGGGATCATGGCGTCGACGGACTTGTAGCCAGTCTGAACAGGCTGGTCTACCGATTTACGCCAGATCACGCCTGGAGCAACTTTTTCGACCGCGTCGGTCTGGGTGTTGCCCAGAGGACCTTTACCGTCGATTGGGTTGCCCAGTGCGTCGACGACGCGACCCAGCAGTTCCTTACCAACTGGAACTTCCAGGATGCGGCCGGTGCACTTGGCGCTCATGCCTTCGGCGAGGGTGTCATAGCCACCCAGGATCACTGCACCAACGGAGTCTTGCTCCAGGTTCAGGGCCATGCCGTAGACGCCGCCAGGGAACTCGATCATTTCGCCGTACATGACGTCGGCCAGACCGTGGATCCGCACGATACCGTCGGATACCGAAACAACGGTACCTTCGTTACGGGCTTGGGAGCTCACATCGAGGTTATCGATGCGGCCCTTGATGATTTCACTAATTTCGGAAGGATTGAGTTGCTGCATTGCTCTGCTGCCCCTTCAAACTCAAGATTTCAATGCTTCGGCCAGTTTCGCGATTTTGCCGCGAACAGAGCCATCGATTACCAGGTCACCAGCGCGGATGACGACGCCGCCAATCAGGCTGGCATCCTCCGACGCGTGCAGGCGAACTTCCTGGCCTAGCCGTGCACTGAGAACCTTGGCGAGTTTGTCTTGCTGTTCTTGGTCCAACGCGAAGGCACTGGTGACTTCCACGTCCACGGATTTCTCTTGCTCGGCCTTGTACAGGTCGAACAGCGCGGCAATCTCCGGCAGAAGCAGGAGACGGTCGTTTTCCGCGGCAACATGAATGAAATTCTGTGCCTGTGCATTGAACTTGTCACCGCACACGTCAATGAACGTGGCGGCCTTTTCTGCGCTCGTCAGTCGCGGGGCCTTGAGCAGGCGCTGCATGGTGTCGTCTTGCGACACCGCAGCAGCCAGGCCGAGCATGGCTGACCAATTGGCCAGTTGCTGATGGGCCTGGGCATGCTCAAAGGCAGCCTTAGCGTAAGGTCGGGCCAACGTGGTCAGTTCTGCCATGATCGCCCTCGCTTAAATTTCAGCGGCCAGTTTGTTAACCAGCTCCGCATGCGCGTTTTGATCGATTGTGGCGCCAAGGATCTTTTCAGCACCGCCAACCGCCAGAGCACCCACTTGGGCACGCAGGGCGTCTTTAGCGCTGTTGAGTTCCTGTTCGATCTCGGCCAGAGCCTGAGCCTTCACACGGTCAGCTTCGACGCGGGCCTGGTCACGGGCTTCCTCGACTAGCTGAGCAGCGCGTTTCTTGCTTTGCTCGATGATTTCAGCTGCCTGTGCCTTCGCTTCACGCAGTTGCTGACCCACTTTCTCTTGGGCCAGCTCCAGGTCGCGAGCTGCGCGGTTGGCAGCGTCCAAGCCGTCTGCAATCTTCTTTTGGCGCTCTTGCAGAGCAGTGATGACCGGAGGCCATACGTACTTCATGCAGAAGAGTACAAAAATCAGAAAAGCAACGGATTGGCCAATCAGGGTTGCATTAATGTTCACGCCAACACCTCGCTCGGTCTTTGTCCATCACACCAATCAACTCGTAAGAAACGAGTGATTAGCCGGCGATCTGACCAACGAAGGGGTTCGCGAAGGTGAAGAACAAAGCGATACCAACACCGATCATGGTTACGGCGTCGAGCAGACCGGCAACGATGAACATTTTGACCTGCAGCATCGGAACCATCTCTGGCTGACGCGCAGCGCCTTCCAGGAATTTGCCGCCCAGCAGGCCGAAACCAATGGCGGTACCCAGAGCACCCAGGCCGATCAGCAGAGCAACAGCGATAGCGGTCAGACCAACTACAGTTTCCATCTTTCCTCCCGACTTTTACGTCGTATTGGTTAGGTTTTTAGTTTGAAGCGGTAAAACAAATCGTTTGGAACAGCTGCCCTTGCGGACTTTTAAAGCCCTCCCCCCAAACGAGCGGGGAAGGCTACAAGACACGCCAGGCGGTCTTAATGGTTATCTTCATGGGCCATCGACAGGTAGACGATGGTCAGCATCATGAAGATGAAAGCTTGCAGGGTGATGATCAGGATGTGGAACACGGCCCACGCCCACTGCAGCACCACACCCAGGCCGCTGAGCCAGAGGATGCCGGCGCCGAACATCACGGCGATCAGGATGAACACCAGCTCGCCGGCGTACATGTTGCCGAACAGACGCAGTGCCAGCGAGATCGGCTTGGCGATCAGGGTGACGAATTCGAGCAGGAAGTTGACCGGAATCAGCAGGATCTGCAAGAAGATGTTCTTGCTGCCGAACGGGTGCAGGGTCAGCTCACCGATGAAGCCGCCCAGGCCCTTGACCTTGATGCTGTAGAAGATGATCAGGGCGAACACGCAGAAGGCCATGGCCAGGGTCGCGTTCGGGTCGGTGGTCGACACGGCGCGGAACGGAATGTGCGGGTCACCGGAGATCAGGATGGCCAGCTGAGGAATCCAGTCGACCGGTACCAGGTCGATGGCGTTCATCAGGAACACCCAGACGAAGATGGTCAGCGCCAGCGGAGCGATCACCGGGCTACGGCCGTGGAAGGAATCCTTCACGCTGCCGTTGACGAAGTCCACCAGCACTTCCACGAAGTTCTGCAGACCGCTCGGTTGGCCGGAAGTCGCCTTCTTGGCCGCCATGCGGAAGATGAACAGGAAGATCAGACCCAATGCGACGGACCAACCCAGGGTGTCCAGGTGGAACGCCCAGAAGCCCATTGCCTTGGCTTCTGCAGCCGAATGGGCAAAGCCCCAGCTGCCGTCTGGTAGTTGACCGTAGGTCAGGTTCTGCAAGTGGTGCTGGATATAGCCCGAAGCGGTTTCTGCTGCCATGGTTGCCTCAAACGCCCTAAGGTCTCGAAAGTCTTTTATTCATCAGCAGGGGCGCGAACCAGCTGACCAAAAGGGTCAACACGAAGACGCCGAATACTGCCAGCGGCGCCAATGGCTTCACTCCTGCGAAGGTCAGTGCAAAAAGCACTGCCGTCAAAATCATCTTGCCTGCCTCGCCAGCGTAAAACGACTTGACGATGGCCTGTGCCGCCCGAGCTCCGCTGAAGCGAAAAGCCTTCCAGGCGAAATACACGTTGGGCAGCCAGGCAATCAAACCTCCGCAAAGGCCTGAATATCCACTGACCGCCCCTTTCCACTGCCACACCAACAAAGATGCCAGCAGTAGTACGACGAATTGAGCCAGCAGTACCGGAAAAACCGCCCAGCGATGGAAAGGCAGGCGGTTTGGCGTGCGTATTTCCATCACAACTGCTCCTCGGAAGTCGACTAACAAGTCAGCCATGACTTGGCATAATTTGTGCCGACAAAATGCGCGCAGAGTATAGGGGTGGATGCCCCCCTATTCAACTCTTCGGTAGTGATTTCCGACTGCGCGCTACAACGGGAATTGTTTCAACGGATGTGAGCCAGCACGCCCTGCAACTCGTCAAGCGAGTTGTAGCGAATAACCAACTGGCCTTTGCCCTTGTTCCCATGACGTATCTGTACCGCAGAGCCCAAGCGCTCTGCGAGCCGCTGTTCAAGGCGGGCGATATCCGGATCAGGTTTGCTCGCTTCGACCGGCTCAGGTTTGCCGCTGAGCCACTGACGGACCAGTGCCTCGGTTTGGCGCACGGTCAGCCCACGTGCGACAACATGACGCGCCCCCTCTTCCTGGCGATCTTCTTCCAGGCCGAGCAAAGCACGGGCATGGCCCATCTCCAGATCGCCGTGGGCGAGCATGGTCTTGATCGCTTCCGGCAAGGAGATCAGGCGCAACAAGTTGGCCACGGTCACCCGCGATTTGCCGACAGCTTCGGCAACCTGTTGCTGGGTCAGTTCGAACTCCTGCTGCAGGCGCTGCAGCGCCAGGGCCTCTTCGAGCGGGTTGAGGTCCTCGCGTTGGATGTTCTCGATCAGCGCCATGGCGATCGCCGCTTCGTCGGGCACTTCACGAACCATCGCCGGCACGGTGTCCAGACCCGCCTGTTGGGTGGCGCGCCAGCGCCGCTCACCGGCGATGATCTCGTAGCGGCTGTCGTCGATCGGGCGCACCACGATCGGCTGCATGACGCCGTGGGTGCGGATCGAGTGAGCCAGTTCTTCCAGCGCCTCGGGATCCATGTCACGGCGCGGCTGGTATTTGCCACGCTGAATCAGCTCGACCGGCAGGTGCTGCAGTTCTTTCTGGTCGATCTTCACAGCCTGCTCTTCGAGCGCGCTCACGGAAGGACCACTGAGCAGTGCATCCAACCCGCGTCCGAGACCCCGTTTCTTAACGGCCATGCGGATTCCTTAAGTTGTCTGTGCAGTGCGTGATTGACGGCGTTGACGGCGCACCAGCTCACCGGCCAGGGCCAGGTACGCCAAGGCGCCACGCGATTGCTTGTCATACGCCAGTGCCGGCATGCCGAAGCTGGGTGCCTCAGCCAGACGGATATTGCGCGGGATGACGGTATCGTACAGCTGCTCGCCGAAATGCTCCTTGAGCTGGGCCGAAACGTCGTTGTTCAGGCTCAGACGCGGATCGTACATGGTCCGCAGCAGGCCCTCGATCTTCAACTCCGGGTTCAACCGGGCTGCGATGCGCTTGATGTTATCCACAAGGTCGCTCAGACCTTCCAGCGCGTAGTACTCGCACTGCATGGGAATGATCACGCCATCGGAGGCGACCAGAGCATTGAGCGTGAGCATCGACAACGACGGCGGGCAGTCGATGAGGATGTAATCGTAGTTGTCGCGGATCGGCGCCAGCGCGTTACGCAGGCGGCTCTCCTTGACCTGCATTTCCAGCAGCACCACTTCCGCCGCCGTCAGGTCGCGGTTGGCCGGCAACAGCTGGAAACCACCATGCTCGGAATAGTGCATGGCCTGGGCAAGGTCGCATTCCCCGATCAGCAGGTCGTAGACCGAGTGTTCGAGTTCGTGTTTGTCGACGCCGCTGCCCATGGTCGCGTTGCCCTGCGGATCGAGGTCGATCAGCAGCACACGACGCTTGGTCGCGGCCAGCGATGCTGCGAGGTTGATACAGGTGGTGGTCTTGCCGACGCCACCTTTCTGGTTCGCGATTGCGAATACCTTAGCCATTGTTGCGTGTGTTCCCAATCAAGCCTTGCGGCGCAGTATCAGCAGATGGCGCTGGCCCTGGCAACCCGGAACGGTCAGGGCCTGCTCGCTTTCCACTGTGAAGTCTGCGGGCAATGCTACCAGTTCATCGGCAGGATGCAGCCCCTTCATTGCAAGCCATTGCGTCCCGGTGTCGCCAAGATGGCGGGTCCAGTTGGTGAAGTTCTCCATGCTGCTGAAGGCGCGGGAGATGATGCCGCTGAACGGCACCGCCGGCTGGAAGGCCTCGACGCGGCTGTGGATAACCGACAGGTTGTCCAGTTTCAGTTCCATTTTCACCTGGGTGAGGAAACGCGTCTTCTTGCCATTGGCATCAAGCACCGTCACCTGCTTGTGTGGGTGCAAGATCGCCAGGGGAACACCCGGCATGCCGCCGCCACTGCCCACATCCAGCCAGCTGTCACGACCAGGTTCGACGAAGGCCATGACGCTCAGGCTGTCGAGCAAATGGCGCGAAACCATCTCGTTGGGGTCGCGCACGGCGGTGAGGTTGTAGGCCTTGTTCCATTTGATCAACAAGGCCAGGTAGCCCAGCAGTTTCTCGTGTTGCTCGGGGCTGAGCTGAACGCCCAGCTCACGTGCGCCTGTGGACAACTCTTCTGCGTGGTGCGGGGTGACCAGGGAACTCAAGCGCTCTGCTCCAATTCGCGGCCAGCGCCGCGTTTTTTCAAATGAATCAACAACAGCGAGATGGCTGCCGGCGTAACCCCTGGGATACGTGAAGCCTGACCCAGCGTCTGCGGCCGGATCTGGCCAAGCTTGCCCTGGATCTCTTTGGACAGCCCGGAAATCGTCGAGTAATCGATATCCACAGGCAGGCGGGTATCTTCACTGGCGCGCAGCCTCGCAATCTCGTCCTGCTGGCGATCGATGTAACCGGCGTATTTGGTTTTGATCTCGACCTGCTCGGCGACCTGTGGATCGATTGAAGCTCCACCGGTGGCCTCGATCAGCCCTGCGTAGTCGATCTCAGGGCGCGCCAGCAGATTGAGCAGGCTGTACTCATGGCTCAACGGTGTACCGAACTTATCCACAATGGCTTGGCCTTGTGCAGTGTTCGGGCGCACCCACGTCGTCTTCAACCGTTGTTCCTCACGCTCGATGCCCTCGCGCTTGGCGCAGAACGCCGCCCAGCGTTGATCGTCGATCAAGCCCAGTTCGCGGCCTTTCTCGGTCAGGCGCAAGTCGGCGTTGTCTTCACGCAGGATCAGTCGGTACTCGGCACGCGAGGTGAACATCCGGTACGGCTCCTGGGTACCGAGGGTGATCAGGTCGTCGACCAGCACCCCGATGTAAGCCTCGTCACGCCGCGGGCACCAACTTTCACGGCCTTGGGCACGCAGCGCGGCGTTGGTGCCGGCCAGCAGGCCTTGGGCACCGGCCTCTTCGTAACCTGTGGTGCCGTTGATCTGACCCGCGAAGAACAGACCGCCGATGACTTTGGTCTCGAGGCTGTACTTCAGGTCGCGAGGGTCGAAGTAGTCATATTCGATGGCGTAGCCCGGGCGCACGATGTGGGCATTTTCCATACCGCGGATCGAGCGCACCAGCTGCAACTGCACATCGAACGGCAGCGAAGTCGAAATGCCGTTGGGATAAAGCTCGTGGGTGGTCAGGCCTTCCGGCTCGATGAACACCTGGTGGCTTTCCTTGTCGGCAAAGCGGTGAATCTTGTCTTCGATCGATGGGCAATAGCGTGGGCCAACCCCTTCGATGACCCCGGAATACATCGGCGAACGGTCAAGGTTCGAGGCGATGATCTCGTGGGTACGGGCGTTGGTATGGGTGATCCAGCAACTGACCTGGCGCGGGTGCATGGCAGCATCGCCCATGAACGACATGACCGGAATCGGCGTATCACCTGGCTGTTCGGTCATCACCGAAAAGTCCACGGAGCGCCCATCGATGCGCGGCGGCGTTCCGGTTTTCAAACGGCCGACGCGGATCGGCAACTCGCGCATGCGCTGCGCCAGGGCAATCGAGGGAGGATCACCGGCGCGGCCACCGGAGTGATTCTGCAGACCGATGTGGATCAGGCCCCCGAGGAATGTGCCGGTAGTCAGCACCACCGATTCGGCGAAAAAGCGCAGGCCCATTTGCGTGACCACGCCTTTGACCTGGTCCTGCTCGACGATCAGGTCGTCACAGGACTGCTGGAATATCCACAGGTTCGGCTGGTTCTCCAGGATCTCGCGCACCACGGCCTTGTAGATGGCGCGATCCGCCTGAGCCCGGGTAGCGCGTACTGCCGGGCCCTTGCGGTTGTTCAACACGCGAAACTGAATGCCGCTCTTGTCGGTGGCGAGCGCCATGGCGCCGCCGAGCGCATCGATTTCTTTGACCAGATGGCTTTTGCCGATGCCACCGATGGCTGGGTTGCAGCTCATGTGACCGAGGGTTTCCACGTTATGGGTCAGCAGCAGGGTTTTCACACCCATGCGTGCTGACGCAAGCGCAGCCTCGGTACCGGCATGGCCGCCGCCGATGACGATCACTTCAAAACGGGAAGGGAAATCCACCACGCACCTCGTGCCTGTTTTGCAAATAGAGAAGGTAAGCCGACAAGTATAGGGACTTCACCCTCGTTAAAGAAACCGTCTGAGCAAATTTTGATCAGGCTGTGGATGAATGGCGCACAACAGAAATTAAAGAGGAAAAAATTAAAAAAGCTTTGTTTTTATGTTTATTCTTATGCACAGCAAATTCTGTGGATAACCATCTGTAGGCCTTAAATCCCGTGATCTGTAGAGAAAATAAACCCTGTGGCTTAACCCGCCTGAGGGTTCTGGATAACGGTCTGGAGCCTGTGGATTAAACCACTATTTACCCACAGGCGAATTTGTCCTCAGTGAAAAGGCCGCTTATCAACTGGGCTGAAGTGGAGTTTTCCACAGAGCTCCCGGTCATCGATTTCAGCCTGTGGATGACGCCTACGGATGTCATCTGCCGACGAGCGGTAAATCACAGGCAAAAAAAAGCCGCTCCTGATGGAGCGGCGTGACGCACAGCCTTGTGGATTATTTGCCGATACAGAAGCTGGAGAAAATTCGACCGAGCAGGTCGTCAGAGCTGAACGCGCCGGTTATCTCACCCAGCTGCTGCTGCGCCTGTCGCAAGTCCTCGGCCAGTAGCTCGCCGGCGCCGGCCAGGGTCAACTGTGCACGGCCATGTTCCAGGTGCGCACTGGCCTGACGCAATGCATCCAGATGGCGTCGGCGCGCACTGAAACCGCTCTCGGCCGTCTGTTCATAACCCATGCATGCCTTGAGATGATCGCGTAGCAGCTGCAGTCCCTGATCGTCCTGCTTGGCGCTCAGGGTAATGGTGACAGGGCCGTCACTGCCCTGCTCCAGGGCCACGCGCTCACCGCTGAGGTCAGCCTTGTTACGAACCAGCGTGACCTTGCTCGGATCAGGCCGCTGGTCGAGAAATTCAGGCCACAAGGCGAAAGGATCACTTGCTTCAGGTGCGGTGGAGTCGACCACCAGCAACACTCGGTCAGCCTCGCCAATGGCTTTCAAGGCGCGTTCCACACCGATCTTTTCCACATGATCGTCGGTGCTGCGTAAGCCGGCTGTATCGACCACATGCAGCGGCATGCCGTCGATGTGGATATGTTCGCGAAGGATGTCACGGGTAGTGCCAGCAATGTCGGTGACGATGGCCGCTTCGCGTCCGGCCAGTTTGTTCAACAAGCTCGATTTGCCAGCGTTCGGCCTGCCGGCGATGACCACGGTCATGCCATCGCGCAGCAACGCGCCCTGACCCGCTTCGCGCTGCACCTTGGACAACTCGGCACGCACGGTGTCGAGCATGGATAAAACATGGCCATCAGCGAGAAAGTCGATTTCTTCTTCAGGAAAATCGATCGCCGCTTCCACATAGATACGCAGCGCGATCAGTGATTCGGTGAGCTGATGTACGCGTTTGGAAAACTCACCTTGCAGCGAACGCAGTGCGTTGCGAGCCGCCTGACTGGAACTGGCCTCGATCAGGTCGGCGATGGCCTCGGCCTGGGCCAGGTCGAGCTTGTCGTTGAGAAATGCGCGCTCACTGAATTCCCCTGGCCGGGCCAGACGGCAGCCCACTTGTACACACCGTTGCAGCAGCATATCCAGCACTACCGGGCCGCCATGGCCCTGCAGCTCGAGGACATCCTCGCCCGTGAACGAATTCGGCCCGGGGAAGAACAGCGCGATGCCTTCGTCCAGCACCAGGCCCTGCTCGTCGCGAAACGGCCCATAGTGAGCGTGGCGGGGCGTCAAGTTACGGCCGGTGATCAACTTGCCTGCTTCGCTGGCCAACGGCCCCGACAGACGGACGATACCGACCCCCCCGCGGCCCTGGGCGGTGGCGATGGCAGCGATGGTCTCACGCACAGTAGTCATGTTCGAAAGCCTCTACGACAAAAACGACGGATAGCAAAAACGCCCCCGAAGGAGCGTTTTTATTCACAGGCTAGTGCACCAGCCCGTCATGCAGCGGCTTTTTTGGTCGCTGCTTCGATACGGCGGGTGATGTACCACTGCTGTGCGATCGACAAGCAGTTGTTCACAACCCAGTACAGCACCAGACCTGCCGGGAACCACAGGAAGAAGAAGGTGAAGATGATTGGCATCATTTTCATCACCTTGGCTTGCATCGGATCCGGTGGCGTCGGGTTCAGACGCTGCTGGATGAACATGGTAGCGCCCATGATGATCGGCAGGATGAAGAACGGATCCTTGATCGACAGGTCGGTGATCCACAAGATCCACGGCGCCTGGCGCATCTCGACGCTTTCCAGCAGCACCCAGTACAGCGACAGGAAGACCGGCATCTGCACGAGGATCGGCAAGCAGCCGCCCAGCGGGTTGATCTTCTCTTTCTTGTACAGCTCCATCATCGCCTGGGACATCTTCTGGCGATCGTCACCGAAGCGTTCCTTCAGCGCAGCGAGCTTCGGCGACACGGCACGCATGCGCGCCATGGAGCGGTAGCTGGCCGCCGACAGTGGGAAGAACAGGCCCTTGATGAGCATGGTCAGCACAATGATCGACCAGCCCCAGTTGCCGAGCAGGCTGTGGATATGTTGCAGCAGCCAGAAGATCGGCTGAGCGATGAACCACAGGAAGCCGTAGTCGACGGTCAGTTCGAGGCCAGGCGACAGCTCCTTGAGCTTGGACTGGATCTTCGGACCGGCATACAGCATGGCAGTGGTTTCAACCTGGCCGCCAGCCGGCACGCTCAGGGTCGGGCCGGTGTAACCGATGATGTAGTTGCCCTGGCTGTCCTTGCGCGTCTGAACGACATTGTTTTCCGACTTGGCTGGAATCCACGCCGTTACGAAGTAGTGCTGCAGCCAGGCAACCCAGCCACCGGACACATTTTCTTTCAGGCTGCCCTTGTCGATGTCCTTCATCGAGACCTTTTTGTAAGGCTCGGAAGCGGTCCACATGGCCGCACCCAGATAGGTGGCGGTACCGGTGGCAGTGCTCGAGGACGGATCGGAACTGGCATCACGCTTGAGCTGGGCAAACATGTTGCCGTTCCAGGCTTGACCACTCTGGTTGTCGATCAGGTAGCTGACGCCCAGGTCGTACTCACCACGCTTGAAGCTGAAGCGCTTGATGTAGTTGACACCGTTGTCGCTGAACTTCAGATCGACCACCAACTGCTGCTGACCATCGGCCAACTGGTAGCTTTTCTGCTCGGCGGCATACAGCGGGCGGCCGCTGGAACGTGCATCCGGACCGTTTGCGCCGGTCAGGCCGCTCTGGGCCAGGTATACGCGCTCGCCACCGTTGTCGAACAGCTGGAACGGAATATCCGGATGGTCCTGACGACGTGGATACAGCGGCAGGTTCAGCTGAACGATGTCACCACCAACTGGATCGATAGCCAGGTTCAGGACGTCGGTCTTGACCCTGATCAGGTCCTTGCTGACTGCGACGGGCGCCAGTTCTGCAGGGCTGGATTCGGTAGTGGCGCTTGGCACATCGGCGCTGGCGCTACCGGCCGGAACGCCATCCGGCAATGCCGGTGCAGGGGTGCTGGCAGCAGTATTCTGAGTCGGCAGGGCAGCCTGGCCGTAGTCATCGTTCCATTTCAGGACCATGACGTAGGACACGATTGCCAGGGCGACGATCAGGATCGTGCGTTTAATATCCATGATTACTCGGCTATCGAAGAAGTTCGGGAGGAAGGAGCGGGGGGAACGGGATCGAAACCGCCGTCATTCCACGGATGGCAACGCCCCAGGCGACGAACGGCTAGCCACCCGCCACGCAAGACGCCATGGTTTTCAATGGCTTCAAGAGCGTAACAGGAGCAACTGGGGTAGAAACGACAGTGACTGGCCATCAGTGGGCTGATGGCGTAACGGTAAAACTGGATCGGAACGAGGACCAGTTTACGCATCTTGACTGTCTACCCCTGCGGGATCGGCGTTTGCCGCTGGACTGGGCCGGCTGCGCGCCAGGCGTTTCCAGAGCTTGCCAAAGTGTTGGTGCAATTCCGGGTTTTCTATCTCACCCAATCCCTTGCGCGCGACGATCACTATGTCCAGGCCAGCCAACGAGCGTTGGTTGAGCCGGAAGGAATCGCGCATCAAGCGCTTGAGGCGATTGCGCTGAACGGCGAGCTTGACGCTTTTCTTGCCGATCACCAGGCCAAGGCGCGGGTGATCCAGGCCGTTCTCGCGAGCAAGGATCAGCAGGTTTTTCCCTGGAACCTTGCCGGTTGGGGAGTCGAAGACCGCTTTGAAGTGCCGGGGTGTAAGCAGTCGCTTTTCCCGACTGAAGTCCTGACTCACCACCTGTGCCGAAAAATCAAATGGCCAGACGCTTACGGCCTTTGGCGCGACGACGCGACAGAACAGCACGGCCGTTCTTGGTAGCCATACGGGCACGGAAGCCGTGGGTGCGAGCGCGCTTGATGGTGCTTGGTTGGAAAGTACGTTTCATGGCGTTGTTACCTGGGTTTGTCGACTACGGGCCGGGATGGCCCCCTTTTTAAGAGATCGGCGATTCTAGAGAAAGCAAGCCCGTAGGTCAATTTCCAACCAACCTTTCCTATAGAAGGCGTTGCCCTGGTCATCGCTTGCTCACGGCGTGATCATGCTGGCAAACGGAGGCTAAACATGAAAAATAAGAAGAGGCATATAAAAAGCTTTTCTGAAGAACTTATAAATCTTATGTGGGCAACCTTCTGTGGATAAACCTCTGTAGGCCTCTATTCTCGGGCTGTACAGAGTTTTGAAAAGTTGTCTGTTTCCGGTGCTGCGGCTGTGCTGGTCCTGCGCAAAGGCTGTGGACAAGAGATGGGGTTATCCACAGCAGAGTTATCAACAGATTTGCAGGTAGGGTTGTGCATAGCCCTCAGGCGGTGTTATCCACAGGGTTTATTCACAGTGCGATCAAGGTAAATATGCCGGCAAATGGCTGATTAACCACGGCTTCGACCGTTTCCACATGTGGATAAGTCGGCGCTCGCCCGGTACAATGGCGGTTTGTTTTGCCTCATCCGGCTTTAAACTCAGGGGATTTCCGTGTCAGTGGAACTTTGGCAGCAGTGCGTGGAGCTTCTGCGTGACGAACTGCCTACCCAGCAATTCAACACCTGGATCCGTCCGTTACAGGTCGAAGCTGAAGGCGACGAGTTGCGCGTCTACGCGCCCAATCGCTTCGTTCTCGACTGGGTGAATGAAAAGTACCTCGGCCGTCTGCTCGAGCTGTTGGGTGAAAACGGCAGCGGCATCGCGCCTGCCCTTTCCTTATTGATAGGCAGCCGTCGCAGCTCGGCGCCCCGTGCGGCACCCAATGCGCCGGTCAGCGCCGCGATGGCCGCTTCGCTCGCACAGACCCAGGTGCAGCAGACCCCGGCGCCCGCAGCTGCCGCTGTAGCAGAAGCCGCGCCTGCGCCCGCCGCAGAGCCAGTGCACAACGATGTCAGCCAGGCGGTGTCGCGTGACAGTTTCGACTCCATGGCTGATAGCAGTGCTGCGCCTGCCGCCTCCACGCGCACCGAGCAACGGACTGTGCAGGTCGAAGGTGCGCTCAAGCACACTAGTTACCTGAACCGTACCTTTACCTTCGAGACCTTCGTGGAAGGTAAGTCGAACCAGCTGGCCCGCGCTGCAGCCTGGCAGGTGGCCGATAACCCCAAACATGGTTACAACCCGCTGTTCCTTTATGGCGGCGTCGGTTTGGGCAAAACCCACCTCATGCATGCTGTGGGTAACCACCTGCTGAAAAAAAATCCGAATGCCAAGGTGGTCTACCTGCATTCGGAGCGGTTCGTCGCCGACATGGTCAAAGCGCTGCAGTTGAACGCGATCAATGAATTCAAGCGCTTCTACCGCTCGGTCGACGCGCTATTGATCGATGACATCCAGTTCTTCGCCCGTAAGGAGCGCTCGCAGGAGGAGTTTTTCCATACCTTCAATGCCCTGCTCGAGGGTGGTCAGCAGGTAATTCTCACCAGCGACCGTTACCCGAAGGAAATCGAAGGTCTAGAAGAACGTCTGAAATCGCGTTTCGGCTGGGGTTTGACGGTTGCCGTCGAACCGCCAGAGTTGGAAACCCGCGTTGCGATCCTGATGAAGAAAGCCGACCAGGCCAAGGTCGAACTGCCGCATGATGCCGCCTTCTTCATCGCTCAGCGCATCCGCTCGAACGTGCGTGAACTCGAAGGGGCCTTGAAGCGGGTCATCGCTCATTCGCACTTCATGGGCCGCGACATCACCATCGAGCTGATCCGTGAATCCTTGAAGGACCTGTTGGCGTTGCAGGACAAACTGGTCAGTGTGGATAACATTCAGCGCACTGTCGCTGAGTACTACAAGATCAAGATCTCCGATCTGTTGTCCAAGCGTCGCTCGCGGTCGGTAGCACGCCCTCGGCAGGTGGCCATGGCCCTGTCCAAAGAGCTGACCAACCACAGCCTTCCAGAGATTGGCGACATGTTCGGTGGACGCGACCACACCACAGTGTTGCACGCCTGTCGCAAGATCAACGAATTGAAAGAATCCGATGCGGATATCCGCGAGGACTACAAGAACCTGCTGCGCACGCTGACGACCTGAGCGTCGCCAGCGCAGCTCATTGAAGGCAAGGGACTAGACCATGCATTTCACCATTCAACGCGAAGCCCTGTTGAAACCTCTGCAACTGGTCGCCGGTGTCGTCGAGCGCCGTCAGACCTTGCCGGTGCTGTCCAACGTCTTGCTGGTCGTACAGGGCCAGCAGCTGTCGTTGACCGGCACCGACCTGGAAGTCGAACTGGTGGGCCGCGTACAACTGGAAGAGCCGGCCGAGCCTGGCGAAATCACTGTGCCGGCGCGCAAGCTCATGGACATCTGCAAGAGCCTGCCAAACGACGTGCTGATCGATATCAAGGTCGATGAGCAAAAGCTCCTGGTCAAGGCTGGGCGCAGCCGCTTCACCCTGTCGACGTTGCCAGCCAATGACTTCCCGACAGTGGAAGAAGGTCCCGGCTCGCTCACCTGCAACCTTGAGCAAAACAAGCTGCGGCGCTTGATCGAGCGTACCAGCTTTGCCATGGCGCAGCAGGACGTTCGCTACTACCTCAACGGTATGCTTCTGGAAGTATCGCGCAACACGCTGCGCGCAGTGTCCACCGATGGCCACCGCTTGGCACTCTGCTCGATGAGTGCACCGATCGAACAGGATGACCGCCACCAGGTGATCGTCCCGCGCAAAGGGATTCTCGAACTGGCGCGCCTGCTAACAGATCCAGAAGGCATGGTCAGCATCGTCTTGGGCCAGCACCACATCCGCGCTACTACCGGCGAGTTTACCTTCACCTCCAAGCTCGTTGATGGCAAATTCCCGGACTATGAGCGCGTGCTGCCTAAAGGCGGTGACAAGTTGGTGATCGGCGATCGTCAGGCGCTGCGGGAAGCATTCAGCCGCACCGCGATTCTGTCCAACGAAAAGTACCGCGGCATTCGTCTGCAACTGGCCGCTGGCCAGCTGAAGATTCAGGCGAACAACCCTGAGCAGGAAGAGGCTGAGGAAGAAATCAGCGTTGACTACGATGGTAGCTCGCTGGAGATCGGCTTCAACGTGAGCTATTTGTTGGACGTACTGGGCGTGATGACTACCGAGCAGGTTCGTCTGATCCTGTCCGATTCCAACAGCAGTGCGCTGTTGCAGGAGGCTGGCAATGATGATTCTTCTTATGTTGTCATGCCGATGCGTCTGTAACCTGTAGCAGGCGACATGTCCCTTCTCCGTATCATGGTCACCGCGGTGCGCAATCTGCACCCGGTGACGCTCTCACCCTCTCCTCGCATCAACATCCTCTACGGCGCCAACGGCAGCGGCAAGACCAGCGTGCTTGAGGCCGTGCACCTGCTAGGGCTGGCTCGGTCGTTTCGCAGCACCCGGCTCAACCCGGTCATTCAGTACGAGCAAGCGGCCTGTACCGTTTTCGGTGAGGTGCAGCTGGCCGAGGGAGGCAGCAGTAACTTGGGTGTATCTCGCGAGCGGGCGGGCGAGTTCACCATTCGCATCGATGGCCAGAACGCCAGAAGTGCTGCTCAACTGGCCGAGTTGCTGCCATTGCAACTGATCAACCCGGACAGTTTTCGCCTGTTGGAAGGCGCTCCAAAGATCAGAAGGCAGTTTCTCGACTGGGGAGTGTTCCACGTGGAACCTCGGTTTCTCCCAGCCTGGCAACGCCTTCAGAAGGCATTGCGGCAGCGGAACTCATGGTTGCGGCATGGTACACTTGACCCAGCTTCGCAAGCCGCCTGGGACCGGGAGTTATGCCTGGCCAGCGCGGAAATAGATGAATACCGTCGCAATTACATCAAGGCCTTGAAGCCCGTCTTCGAGCAAACCCTGAGCGAGCTGGTTGAGCTGGACGGGCTGACCCTGAGCTATTACCGAGGCTGGGACAAGGACCGCGAACTGCAAGAAGTACTCGCATCCTCTCTCCTTCGCGATCAGCAAATGGGCCATACCCAGGCCGGCCCACAGCGTGCTGATCTGCGTTTACGTCTGGCTGCCAACAACGCAGCAGACATTCTCTCCCGCGGTCAGCAAAAACTGGTGGTCTGCGCCCTGCGCATTGCCCAGGGGCACCTCGTTAGCCAGGCAAGACGCGGCCAGTGTATTTATCTCGTTGACGACCTGCCGTCCGAGCTGGATGACCAGCATCGCCGCGCATTGTGCCGCTTGCTTGAAGAATTACGCTGCCAAGTGTTCATCACTTGTGTAGATCAAGAATTACTGAGGGAAGGCTGGCAGAAGGATACGCCGGTTGCTTTGTTCCACGTGGAACAGGGCCGTATCACCCAGACCCACGACCATCGGGAGTGAAGGCATGAGCGAAAATCAAACGTACGACTCCTCCAGCATCAAGGTGCTGAAAGGTTTGGACGCCGTACGCAAGCGTCCCGGCATGTATATTGGCGACACCGATGATGGTAGCGGCCTGCACCACATGGTCTTCGAAGTGGTCGACAACTCGATCGACGAAGCCCTCGCAGGGCACTGCGACGACATTACTGTCATCATCCACCCGGACGAGTCCATCAGCGTGCGCGACAACGGTCGCGGCATTCCGGTCGATGTGCATAAAGAAGAAGGCGTATCCGCAGCCGAGGTCATCATGACCGTGCTGCATGCCGGCGGTAAGTTCGACGACAACTCGTACAAAGTTTCCGGTGGCTTGCACGGCGTGGGTGTGTCGGTGGTTAACGCGCTTTCTGAAAAGCTCGTCCTGACCGTACGCCGCAGTGGCAAGATCTGGGAACAGACCTATGTCCACGGTGTGCCTCAGGCACCGATGGCGATCGTTGGCGACAGTGAGACCACGGGTACTCACATCCACTTCAAACCCTCGGCTGAGACGTTCAAGAACATTCATTTCAGCTGGGATATTCTGGCAAAGCGGATCCGTGAACTGTCCTTCCTCAACTCCGGCGTTGGCATCCTGCTGAAGGATGAGCGTTCGGGTAAGGAAGAATTCTTCAAATACGAGGGTGGCCTGAGCGCGTTCGTCGAGTATCTCAACACCAACAAAACGCCGATCAACTCCCAGGTCTTCCACTTCAATGTGCAGCGTGAAGATGGCGTGGGCGTAGAGATCGCCCTGCAGTGGAACGACAGCTTCAACGAAAACCTGCTGTGCTTCACCAACAACATTCCGCAGCGTGACGGTGGTACCCACTTGGTGGGCTTCCGCTCGTCGCTGACCCGTAGCCTCAACAGCTACATCGAGCAGGAAGGTTTGGCGAAGAAGAACAAGGTTGCCACGACCGGTGACGACGCCCGTGAGGGGCTCACCGCGATCATTTCGGTCAAAGTGCCTGATCCAAAGTTCAGCTCCCAGACTAAAGACAAGCTGGTCTCCTCGGAAGTGAAAACCGCCGTGGAACAAGAGATGAACAAATACTTCGCTGATTTCCTGTTGGAAAATCCTAACGAAGCCAAAGCCGTAGTCGGCAAGATGATCGATGCTGCCCGCGCCCGTGAAGCGGCACGCAAAGCCCGTGAAATGACCCGTCGTAAGGGCGCGTTGGATATCGCAGGCTTGCCAGGCAAGTTGGCTGACTGCCAGGAGAAGGACCCTGCCCTCTCCGAACTGTACCTGGTGGAGGGTGACTCCGCAGGTGGCTCGGCCAAACAAGGGCGTAACCGCCGCACCCAGGCGATCCTGCCCCTCAAAGGCAAGATCCTGAACGTCGAGAAAGCGCGCTTCGACAAGATGATCTCGTCCCAGGAAGTGGGCACGTTGATCACGGCGTTGGGCTGCGGGATCGGCCGCGAAGAGTACAACATCGACAAGTTGCGCTACCACAACATCATCATCATGACCGATGCTGACGTTGACGGTTCGCACATCCGCACGCTGTTGCTGACCTTCTTCTTCCGACAGTTGCCGGAATTGGTCGAGCGGGGCTACATCTACATCGCTCAGCCGCCGTTGTACAAGGTCAAGAAAGGCAAGCAGGAGCAGTACATCAAGGACGACGAGGCCATGGAAGAATACATGACCCAGTCGGCCCTCGAAGATGCCAGCCTGCACCTGGACGAATCGGCGCCAGCCGTTTCGGGCGTTCAGTTGGAAACCTTGGTGAACGAATTCCGCAGCGTGATGAAGACACTCAAGCGTCTGTCTCGTCTGTATCCGCAAGACATCACCGAGCACTTCATCTACTTGCCGGAAGTGACCCTGGAGCAGTTGGGTGACCACGGCGTAATGCAGGCTTGGCTCGCCAAGTTCCAACAGCGCCTCGATCATTGCCAATCTTCGGGCTTGGCCTACAAAGCAAGCCTGCGCGAAGACAAAGAGCGAAATGTCTGGCTGCCGGAAGTCGAGGTCACTTCCCACGGGCTGGCCAGCTACGTGACCTTCAACCGCGACTTCTTCGGCAGCAATGACTACCGTACGGTCGTCAACATCGGGGCCAAGTTGTCGACCCTGCTGGGTGAAGGTGCGTACGTGAAGCGCGGTGAGCGTCGCAAAGCGATCACAGAGTTCAAGGAAGCACTGGACTGGCTGATGAACGAGAGCACCAAGCGCCACACCATTCAGCGGTATAAGGGTCTGGGCGAAATGAACCCTGAGCAGCTGTGGGAAACCACGATGGACCCAACCGTGCGTCGCATGCTCAAGGTAACCATTGAGGATGCGATTGCCGCCGACCAGATCTTCAACACCTTGATGGGCGATGCGGTGGAACCGCGTCGCGACTTCATCGAGAGCAACGCGCTGTCGGTATCGAACCTGGACTTCTGATCAGCGTGTAGGTTCACAGAAAAGCTGCACGCTTTCACAAATAGATGACCGGCCGGGCTTCAACCATGGCCCCTGTCGGTCACCATCAAGCCCGCCTTCGCGGGCTTTTTTTTGCCTGGAATTCCTGCCGGGGCGCCCTACTCCGCTCATTGGAAAATGATGCAGATGGGGGGATTTGAGGAAGTGATTTGATGGGGCGCTGGAAGTGCTGAGAGGGTCGGCGGGCGGATCTGAGCAGCAGAGAGATTGAGAGGACTTTAAAACTAATATTTGAACACCTTAATAGTTAATTAAGCGTACGTGTTAAGTATTAATTTGAACAATTTAGTATGGAAATGGAATTTGGTGGAAGTTGCCATTTTGGATTTTTTGTAGATTTCGAAGGGATGTTGGAATAAGATCTATGACCAACTTTTCCGCTTTGCACTGAAGATTTTCAGCCAAATCAGCTGTTTGAAGCGAGAGCTTCAGACCTGATCCAAATTGCTCCAGCGATCACGAAGTGGCCGTTTAGAAATAAAGAGAGCAAGCCGATTGCTTTAGATTCTGATCAGTCATGAGAGTCATGACCAATGAGAGAAAAGGAGACCTGAAAATGTAGAAAAACGCGATCAATCCCGAGAGGACTGACCGCGCTTAGCGAAGCAGACTTGCGTCCTCAGAACCCGCAATGTCTGCTTTTTCGAAGCGACTGTCAATCCTCTCCCATTTTTTCGACCTTAGCGAGGTTACTCGACGGCACAGTGTTGCCTGTCGAAAGGCCTCACTTCGCCCGCCCTGCGCCTTGATTTTTTGGCGCAGCGTCGGCGCTCGTTTCGAGATTTTCGGAGGTGTTTCATGACAGTACGAAAGGTGGTCACGCGGCGGTCCAACCATTACCGCGGCTACTTCCCATCGCTCAAAAATAAAAAGCCTGTGCCCTGGGAGTCCCAGCTCGAAGGCGCTCTTTTTCGGCTTCTTGAGCTGTCTCCTGCGGTCATCGGCTACGTCCCGCAGCCCAGTGAGGAACGTGTTCCATCGCTCCAGGGCTACTTCAAATATTACCCAGACGTACAGGTTTTCCTCGCGGATGGGCGCGAGTGGTGGTTTGAAGTGAAGCCTCACGACCGACTGAAGATTGCCAGCGTCAGGCAGCGACTGGATGCCGCTGAGCGCTACTTCAACGCCACTGCCCGTAACTTTTCGGTGATCACTGAAAAGTTAATTGAAGCTGAACCCCTGGCTACCAATCTTAGAAGGCTGATGTATCACCGGCGCGGTCCAGAGCTTTCGCATCAGGCGTTGGAGGAGGTAATGGCGACCTTCAACGAATGGCCGCCTATGACCGTTGCAGATCTGCTCTACGTGGTTGGTGAGGGGAAAGCCTGGCGCTTGTTAGGCCTTGGGGTGGTGGGCATTGACCTTGATAGGTCAATTGACACTGACTCCCCGGTCTTCCTGCAAGGGGGGCACCGTCATGCAAACCTTTTCCCTTAGGGTGAAATTGGTCGTCATCGTTCGTGGCGTACTGATGGTGCTTGAGAAGAGGCTTATTGACCGGAAGCTGCTCTTTTTCGATGAGCTTGGTGAGCCCACGAAGCTATCCGAGAAGGAGTTCTATGAGGCCTACGAGAAGCGCGAGATCGAGATCTCCGCTGATCAGCCATACCTTGGGAGGGTTCCGTATGTGCGGAACGTCCCTCCAGATATTTCATGCTTCCCCAAAAAACATGGAGATGAGGCATTGCGTCGACGCAAGTATCTGGACGACCTAACTAAGCGCGGTAAATACAAGCTACCGGGTGACGAAGACATGATCAAGAAGCTTAGAGATATCGCCAAAAAGATTGGGGATGCGTGCGCACCCTCGGTTTCCACTATTCGACGTTGGGCAGCCAAATACATTGGCCAGAACGTAGTAAAGCTTATCCCTCAGCATGCCAAAAAGGGTCGGGCTGCCGCGATACAGGGAGAGCTCGAAGTTATTCTTGAAGGGGTGATTAATAAAACCTACCTGCAGGATACGATTCCAGCGGTCAGCGTGGTCGTTTCAGAATTCGAGGATCAGATAAAAGAGAGGAACAAAAGTCGTTTGCCTTCGGATCAGCTCAAGATCCCAAGCGGAATGACTGTCCGAAGGTACATCGCCAAGCTGGATCCGTACCTTGTGGATAAGGAGAGGCTCGGAAAACACGCAGCAGACAAGAAGCACCGTGTTGCGGCGGGTGTCCTACGTGTCCATGAGATTTTGGAACGTTGGGAAATTGATCACACCTTGTTGGACGTCCAGCTTGTGGATGAAACCTCGGGGCTGTGCATTGGGCGCCCCTATCTGACGATCGTCCTCGACCGCTTCTCTCGAATGGTGATGGGATATTTGCTCCACCTGTCGGCGCCAAATACGGAAACCGTGCTTCGTGTGATCGAACGCTCAATCCGTCCAAAAGCCGAATTGCTGAAGCGCTTTCCGAAAGTGAGAAATGAATGGTGGGCACGTGGGCTGCCGGCTCGAATAGTCCCAGACAACGCAGCGGAATTTCACGCGGGCGATCTCATCATGGGATTCAACGAGTTGGGTATCGAGATCATGTATCCCGCTTCAAGGGCCCCTCAAAGGAAAGGTGCCGTCGAACGCTTTTTCAGCACACAGAACCTGGGGCTTATCCACAACCTCCCGGGTACCACCTTCTCGAATATCCAGCAGCGTGGCGATTACGACTCGGAGAAGAATGCATGTTTCACGCTCCCTCAATTGGAGGCGGTGGTAGTGAAATGGATCGTCGATGGTTACCACCAGACTCCTCATCGGGGGCTGGACAACAGAACACCGGCTCAAGTCTGGGGGACTAGCGAGGCGAACCATGTCATCAGCCTTCCCGTCGACCTGGACTCGTTGGAGTGCATTCTGGCCAAGCGGGCCTCGGTGAAGGTTCACCATTACGGCATCGAGGTTGCCAAAGTGGGCTACCACTCTACGGAACTTGCTGAGCTCCGTATGCGTTTGGCAGACGGAGAAAAGGTAAACGTCCGCTATCGAGACGAAGCCGGGCACGTTTGGGTTCACGACCGCTTCAGAAACTTGTTCTTCAAAGTGCCCGCCAAAGATGAGCGAATGGCCGGTAAGAGCAGGGAGGTGTGGAAGGCTGCCGAGAAAGCGCTGCGAGAAAAATATAATGAGCAGCCTAGCTTCGAGGCTACGCACAGGTGCTACCAGGAAATTATGGAAGATGCAGACGAGGCCCGCCGTTCGCAGACGCTCAGAAAACGACGCGCAGCTGCCATAGCGAAAATCGACAAGGAGGGTCGAGTGACCGAAAGCACGCCTCCACCCAAGGTACTCGCTGAAGTGGAATGGACCGGTGACTCTATTCCTAACATTCCGCCAGCAGCCTTCAAGGTCTCGGTTCGTCGCCCTGCTGGGAGTTCTAAGCCATGAACGCCATCAATCTGTACGAATGCTACGAGCATGGTGAATACAGCTTTACGCTCCGCGATCGTTTTATTCACAGCCCTCAAGTCGAGCGAGCGTTGACGCGACTAGGCGATATCCACGGCGATAGTCGGCGTACCAGAGCAAGTAAAGGGTTGCTGATCCAAGGTCCAAGCGGAGTGGGCAAGAGCACATTGGTCAAGGAGTACATTCGGTCATTGGAGGAATTGGAGAGCCATGACCCACAGAAGCGGACAGTTCTGTTCGTCGAGATGCCTTCGTCTCCAACCAAAAAGAACCTGGCAGCAGCCATTTTGGCAGAGCTGAAGGATCCCTTCGCAGAGGCACGAGGACATTCGGCAGAGGTTAAATTTGCGCGAGTAGTCCTGCTGCTGAAGAACCTTGGCGTGGAGATGTTGGTCCTCGATGAGGCGCAGCACCTGGTCGATTATCGTCGTAATGGTGCGTATGAGGCAGCAGACTGGATCAAGAGTCTGATGAATGAAACCAGTATCGCGTTTGTTCTGATTGGGCTGAAGCGCACCGAAAATCTCCTGCTAGCAAACGAGCAACTGCGACGCAGGTTTTCGGCCACGGTGGCATACGATCGCTTCACCTTCTCCGCTAATACGTCTCTTCATTTCGTGATGTTGTTGCAGGCAATCGAGGGCGAACTGCCTGTTCAAACCATCAGTTTTGTAGAGCCAGCGATGATTAAACGCTTCTACCTGGCTTCCTATGGATTGATCGACTACCTCATCAAGATTGTGGACAGGGCTGTTTGGCTGGTTCAAGTCCAGGACCTTGTCGGGATTGAACTTCCTGTGCTGGCCCAGGCTTTTGAAGACGAGGTTTGGAGCTACGCCACCGAGGATCGAAACCCCTTCAGTGCGAGCTTCAATTTCCAGCCTCTGTTCGGGAAGCGGGAGCCGTTTGAGACGTTCGAAGAGAGCAGTACCTGACGGCCAAGGGCCGGGCTTATCGGCCCGGCTCTACTCCCCTGATTTTTATGTCTTCGATTTCATGGATGTGTAGGAATGTTTGGTCTTTTAATCAACCCACGACCACACCAAGACGAAAGTCTTTTGGGGTACCTGCAGCGCCTGGCGAAAGCCAACGGATTACCCAGAAAGGAACTGCTCACCGCCTTTGCACGAGCCGACGAGACCGATGTTGCGGACTGGCTGCAGATGATGGAAGGACCACTGAGCTGGCCTGCGGTATCTGCTGAGTTTCGTGATCCAAGGCCCAAGGGGGTCAAGTTATGGACGACTCATCACGCTCGTTACTGTCCGATCTGTTTGGGCGAAGCCGGTTATTGGAGAGAAAGCTGGGGCTTGACCCTGGTTACGACGTGTTCTGTCCACGGCACTGAACTCCACGGGCGGTGCCCCAACTGTCTGAAGGAAACCGATCCAAGCGCAATGAGTGCGAATAGTTGCCAAGCGTGTGGCACCTCATTGAGTGGGACCAATTTTGAGATCGCGCCGGCGAGTGATACGGCCGCCTGGCTCACCTCTGGCTTTGAAGATAGGTTTTACGCCGACTCGTTGCCAGCTGACGCGGGATTGGCGGCCCTCACCTACGAACAGTTTCACGAGTTGTCATCGCGTCTCGCTGTCAGAAGTTTGCCTACGGAAAGAACCCAGCCGCTGAAGGTTGCTGATTCGGGTTCGCTAGAGATATCGCGGCTTATGGCAAACGCGGCGGGCGTGGTTCTCATGAACTGGCCTCTCGCATTCAGAGAACTGCTGAGTGGCCTCAAGGCAGTCCATTCCGATAACGAACATTGGACGCTCAGCAGATCGTTCGGCCCGATATACCACGACATCCACCGTGATCTGGATGACTCTTGTTTTGACTTTCTTCGTCGAGAGTTCGAATCATTTCTGCAGCATGCGTGGGAAGCACCGTTAGCGAAGCGAAATCGCAATTTGAGTGAGGAGACGATTGAGAGACATCGTTGGGTGTCGTTCGATTCTGCTGCTGAAGCTTGTGGTCTCGGGGTATCAGTCATAAAACGCCTTCATCAGGAGGGACAAATCGCCTATCGGGAGAAGGTCCATGAAGATCGAGTCTTTACGGTCGTGGACCTGGATCATTTGAAGGCAATCTCGCAGCATCTCCAGGGCGTGGCTGATATGAAAGAAACCTCGACTTTGCTAAGCCTCTGTCGCAATCGGGTTAGGCAGCTGCTAGCTGGTGGTACCCTCCAGTTCTTTGGTGGAGAACCGCGCCCAGGCGAAAGGTGGCTGATTGACTGCCGCTCGATCAACGAATTGATTGATGAGAAGCTGCCTACCAGCTCTGACCAGAGCCTGGTGTCGATCAACTACTTGGCCAAGCATTCTCTGCCCAAGGGGGGTGGGTTGGTCGAGTTGGTTCAGGCAATACGTGCAGGTGAACTTCGCGCTTACGGCCCAGCTGAGAATGGCTCGGTTGCGGTAGGGGCGTGGTTACTCAAGCCGCAAGATTTTGCAGCGTGGCAACAAGCCCGAGCTGAGAACAAGAGTCCGGTCTTTCCCGGCCTGTCGGTAGTCAAGGCTGCTGCGCTGTTAGGCGTCAAAGAACAATGCGCATACGCGTTCGTTCGACTGGGTCTGCTATGGAGCACTGCTGTCGAACGAGGCCGGCGTACGCAATTGATGGTTAAGCCTCAAGCCATCGACAGATTCAGGCGTGGCTATATCTTGGGACCGGAGATTGCGGTGTATTTGGGGAAGTCGACCAGGGAGGCGTTCAAGCACCTTTGGGAGGCCAGGTTTCGCCCCGTTGCGGGGCCATCCATTCCAAACGCGGCTTGCCGGCAGTACGTTTGGGTAAGAAGCAAAAAGCTGATCGATTACCTCGCAAGTGAAGCCGCCCAGATCGACGATCCTGAAGCCATCACGTTTTTATCCACACCGATCGCTCAGCCTCGTGATTGCCGATTCAGGCATGTGGGATCAAGATAGTTAGCACGCTTTCTTTCTTGATTGCTAAAATCATCGAACCCATTTTGGAGAATCTTATGTCCCGTCTCGCTGAATTCCGCCTGCTCGAACAACAGCTCGCAGCCCAACTGGCGGAGCTGGAAGCGCTGAAAAATGACTCTGCCCTGAAGCAGGAAATGGAATTTGAAACGAAGCTGCGCAGTTTGCTCAACGAGTATGGCTACGGCCTGCGCCAAGTGGTGCTGATCCTCGATCCGCAAGCGGTGGCTTCCACTGATATGGCCCCAAAAACCTCTCGGAAACCACGCGAAGTGAAGGTCTACAAGAATCCACACAGCGGAGAGGTTGTTGAGACCAAGGGTGGTAATCAGCGTACGCTTAAGGCCTGGAAAAACGAGTATGGCGCTGAGGTAGTCGAGTCTTGGCTCGCCAATTGATTGCACTGCAGGCGGCTTCTGGCACGAGATGAATCGTGGTGCGCCCCGAATGCAAATTCCCATTCTGGGGCGTGACGAAATTTTCTGCGGGTGGTGGATTTAGAGAATTAAAACTGTCGCTAGAGGGTCCCGTCTTTCGCGGCCTGCAGCCATTTGGAGAGGAAACGCAAAACTGTCGCAATCACCCAAAACGCCGGTTCAGACTGATTCGCTAGAGAATTAAAACTGTCGCAGCCTGAAACGACGCGGCTTTCACGTGTATTCAGAGCCATCATTATCGATAGCCTGCTTACAAACATGTAATTCCTGGATCACGTGGATGACAGCTCCCAGTCGGTAAGCTTCACTCATGTCTTCATGGAGTAACAGAAATGAACACCGCTAAAAGCATTGCCGCCCTCATGCTCGTAATCGCCTCCTCATCCGCTTTAGCTGAAGGAGGATCTGATCGCTTACACGGAAAGATGATTCAGGCAAATGAGCAAGCAATGCGTGCCTACGCCGCTGCCAATGGAAAAAAACCACCTGAAGTGATCCATTATCGCTACGGAATGAAACTGGATGTGGCGAGAGTTATCAGTATGACTTCGCTCAAAGGTAGCTGCGACGTGATGCCGACACAGATGAATTACGAGGACTCAACAGGTGAGTTGAAAATCCTCGAATATCGCTCTGCTGGAATTAACTGTAGAGGTCAAAACTGACCGAAGGGACAGGGTAAGTCTTGGAGTAAGCTGACCACGACCAGCGCTGCAGCTGGTCGGCTGGCCGGCAGAAGCCCTTCCCCCGGGGCATCTTGCATTACGTGTCAGGATAACTGGCAACTACTTGATCGTCCCCACTCTTGGTGAGGCCGATGACTTGATAGGCGTGTTTCATGCCATCAACCTCCATACCTGGTGAGCCAGCGGGCATGCCAGGTACCGCGACGCCTGCCAGGTCGTTGCGCTTTATGAGCTCCTGCACCTGGGCTGCGGGGACGTGACCTTCCACAAACTTGCCATCGATAACCGCGGTGTGACACGAAGCCAGCCTCGGAGCTACTCCTAGCTCTTGCTTCACCGCCCTCATGTCCGTTTCAACGTGGTCGACGACCTTGAAGCCGTTTGCCTCCAAGTGCGCTATCCATTTCTTACAGCAACCGCAATTAGCGTCCCGGTGCACATCGATAGTCAGGGGCTCCGCAGCAAAGGCGGCTGAGGCGATTAGAAGTGACGCTGCGGTACTTAAACCGAGGAAGCGGCGCTTACTTGTCATGAGTGTGCTCCTTCCCGTCTTTGTGCACATGGGTTTTGGGAGTAGAACCTGTGTGGTGGTCCGAGTGCGCCTCGCCGGACTCGTGTTCACCGTGGTGCTCCGCTACTGATGAAGACTCCGAATGCGAACTGCCATGATCATGACTTTCCTCAGCCACGCCGTTTGCTGCGGAATCATCATGATTTCCATGACCTGATTTCGCACCACCGTGTTGGCCTTCATGGTTATGCATATCGCTTTCGCCACCGCCATGTTGGTGACCACCACTGGAAGCGACCATCATCTGGTACTGCTCAGCATTGAGTTGCGGTAGCTGGTCCAGGAACGCGACGATTCCCCAGATGTACTGGTCGTCCATGCTCTTACCCCAGGCTGGCATGCCTGTCGCTTTGATACCGTGCTTGATGGTCCAAAACGCAGCAGCAGGGTCACCGCTTACACCTATCTCGGTGAGGTTTGGTGGGGATGGGTATAGGGCTTGGCTGAGTTCAGTTTTCTCCACCCCTGGCGCGAGGTGGCAACCGATACACATGGCGTTGTAGTTGCCTGCCCCTGCTTGGATGAGAGCAGGATCTTTAAGGTTTGGCACCTCAATGTCGCTTGCTCGGACTTCAATCGAGCGATCCCGCGCCATGGCCAAAAACGCATGCACAGCGGGGAAGTGTGGGTCGTCCGCACCAACGTTCACGAGACCGAAGTAAGCAGCACCTAGCACTGCTGCGCTAGTAACAGCACCTGCCGCCACCAGCGTTGTAATTGTTTTTTTCATGTTGAGTTCTCAAAACCACATCCGAATACCGGCCACAAAACGAGCTTCGTCCACGTCCCCGCCTTCATCCCGAATGAAATCGGCGGTTTTGCCGTAGGAACGGCTCCAGGTGACACCTATGTATGGCGCGAACTGGCGAACAATCTCGTACCGTAACCGCAGCCCGACTTCGGTGTTTGCCAGGCCAGAGCCGACGCCGCGTTCCGGGTCGTTCTTGCCATAAAAGTTGGCCTCAGCGGTTGGCTGAAGAATTAAACGATTGGTTAGCAAGATGTCGTACTCGCCCTCCAGACGGGCAGCGGTTTGACCGTTCTCGCCGATAAAGGCGGTGGCTTCAGCTTCGAAGTCATACAGGGCCAGGCCCTGAATACCGAACGCAGCCCAGGTCTGCGGATCCTCCGGTTTGAAATCCTGCCGGACGCCGGCGACAACATCCCACCACGGGCTTACCGAGCGGCCATAGAGGAGCTGCAGCTCAGCATCTTCAGTCACACCATTGGTTCGTTCACCTTCCGAGCGAATCCAGAGCCTATTGATATCGCCGCCCACCCAGCCGGATGCATCCCAAGCAAGCGTGCTACCTTCATCGGCATCTTGGTATTCCAGTTGGTCTAGCAAGAAAAAGCTGTTGAACCCGCTGTCATCCATTTTGTGCCCGTCAAGCGGGGGGAAGGCAGCCTGCCGGTCGGCATCAGTCAGCACCGGGATTGGCGTACGGCTGGTCGGGGTCGGCGAATCAGCGTTCCCGTTTCCCATCGTGGAATGACCCATCGCGCCATGATCCATGCCTTCCATGGACCCGTGATCCATGCCTTTCATGCTTCCATGGTCCATCTTGCTGTGGTCCATCGAGGCGGGTTTCGCTTTGGGCTGGCCATGGCCCATTTTGCTGTGATCAACGGGTGCAGGTTGCGTGGGTTGCTTGCTCGCGCCCATCTGGCTGTGGTCCATGCCCGGCATCGCAGCCTGTGATGAGGCGTGGTCCATCTGCATGGCACCGTGGCCCATTGCCGAGTGGTCCATTCCGGAATGATCCATTTCAGCGGCGAAGCTGGGCGAAACGCCCAGCACACCTAAAGAAACGGCGAATGCCAGCAGCGATGGTCGTGCAACGCTATTGGCCATTTTTCCCTGCCTTAGCTTTGTCGCTGCCATGCGATTCCATCATTTTGCTGTGATCCATTCCTTCCATGGAACCATGATCCATGCCCTCCATAGAGCCATGATCCATGCCTTTCATGGAGCCGTGATCCATGCCTTCATGGTTCATGCCCTGGGCTTGCTTGCTCTTCGAGCCGTTCGATTGCGCCGCGTTGGACGACTTTTGAGAGTGCTGATCATGGTTGTCACTGGACCAGGAAGACGGGGCGTACACCGCGAGCAGGCCAACCATCGCGGCAGAGAGGAAAAAGGCGCTTCGTTTCATTGGTTTGCTCATCTCGTATCTCCAGTTCATTCGTCCACGCGGACTTCTCGGAACATGCCCATCTCCATGTGGTACATGAGGTGACAGTGATAGGCCCAGCGCCCGAGTGCATCTGCGGTTACGCGATAGCTTCGTTTCGAGCCAGGCGGCATATCGATCGTGTGTTTTCGCACCATGAAATTGCCGTCCTCATCCTCCAGGTCACTCCACATGCCGTGCAGATGGATGGGGTGAGTCATCATGGTGTCGTTGACCAAGGTAATACGCAGGCGCTCGCCGTACTTGAGCCGCAGCGGCTCTGCGTCAGAAAACTTGATCCCATCGAAGGACCAAGCGAACTTTTCCATATGCCCGGTAAGGTGCAGTTCGATTGTCCGGCCAGGTTCCCGGCCGTCAGGGTCGATGAAGGTGCTACGCAAATCCGAATACGTGAGAACCCGACGCCCGTTATCGCGAAGCCCGATCCCCGGATCGCTCAGCTTTGGCGTAGGGGTCATGGTCTGCATATCGACCAGAGGGTTGTTTGTTTCGGAGGCGGGATGGTTCTGCATGGCACCGCTGGCGGCCATATTGCTTTGGTCCATACCGGTCATGTTGCCGTGGTCCATGCCAGCCATCTTGCTATGGTCCATACCGGCCATGCTGCCGTGGTCCATGCCAGCCATCTTGCTATGGTCCATACCGGCCATGCTGCCGTGGTCCATGCCAGCCATCTTGCTATGGTCCATACCGGCCATGCTGCCGTGGTCCATGCCAGCCATCTTGCTGTGGTCCATACCGGCCATGCTGCCGTGATCCATGCCACCCATGCTGCCGTGGTCCATCCCCATATCACTCATGGAGATGAGAGGCCTTGGATCTACAGCCGGCACCGGTGCCTGCAGGCCCTCACGGACAGCCAAGGTACCCCTTGAATAGCCGGTGCGATCCATGGATTGAGCAAAGATGGTGTAAGCCTGCTCGTTTTCAGGCTCGACAATGACATCGTAGGTTTCAGCAACGGCAATCCGGAATTCATCGATCGACACTGGCTTAACGTACTGACCGTCGGCTGCGACAACCGTCATTTTCAAGCCGGGGATCCGCACGTCGAAATAGGTCATCGCCGAGCCATTGATAAAGCGAAGCCGGATTTTCTCCCCTGGCTTGAAGATTCCCGTCCAGTTCCCATTTGGCGCCTGGCCGTTCATGAGGTAGGTGTAGGTGTGCCCGCTCACGTCAGCGAGATCGGTTGGGCTCATCTTCATCTCGGCCCACATCTTTCGATCGGCCACAGCAGCAGACCAACCTTTCTCGCTCACGTCGTCGACGAAGTCGCCAACGGTGCGCTTGTGGAAGTTGTAATAGTCCGACTGTTTTTTGAGCTTGGACATAACCCGCGCCGGGTCTTCGTCGGTCCAATCACTCAGCATGACGACATAGTCACGATCGTAGGTGAAAGGCTCTGGATCCTTGGCATCAATCACCAGCGCACCGTAAACACCGACCTGCTCCTGGAAGCCCGAATGGCTGTGGTACCAGTAGGTGCCGTTCTGGTGGACCTTGAACTTGTACTCGTACATGCCGTCGGGAGCGATGCCATGGAAGCTTAGACCCGGCACGCCGTCCATATTCGCCGGCAGGATGATGCCGTGCCAGTGGATGGACGTGTCCTGCTTCAAGCGGTTGCGAACCCGTAGCGTGACCGTGTCGCCTTCGCGCCAACGGAGTATTGGTCCTGGCAGCGAACCGTTGATGGCCATCGCCGTTCGAGCTGCCCCGGTAATGTTCACCGGGAGCTCCCCGATGTACAGGTCAAAATCGGTGCCGGTCAGTACGTTAGGCTGGCCAGGGCTGGTTACGGCCCAGACCGGCGCGCGCCACATGCCCAGCCCACCCAGTAGTCCGGTAGCAGCCAGGCCTTTGACGAATGAACGTCTCGTGGTTTTGCTTTGCATGCCGTTGCGTCCAATCAGGTAGATCGCTGATATCCAGACTGCGGGATCCGCAGCCATCTGGTTTCAATTGAGCTCCCCCAAGCCTCGTAGACTTTCGCCAAAGCACAAGGATTGCGGGAGGCAATACCCCGAAAGCTGACATAGTTCAGATTCCGGGGTGATTACATTTCTGTAAGCTAAGCTCAGCAGCTCTCGTGGCCGGGGTGCTTTTGGCTTTGGGCGGTAACAGGAGCCTCTGCTTTTTTCTCCTGAGCAACCTGGTAAGCCTGCATGGAAGATGCACGTGCAGCTTCCATCCTGGCGAAGGTGCGATCCGCGCCGCCTTCAGCCAGGGCGAGGCTCGCCATGCCGAAGGTGACTACCATCACAATCGCTTTGATCATGTTCATTTGCGTTTCCTCTAAGGGTCAGTTTCGCCTGATTGGCGCCGTTCACAGTGCTCAAGCTAGCTACCCGGCACTGTCAGCAAGCTGAGCCCGACATTACTTTTCCGTCAGCTTCTGGTTGGGTGCCTTTTTTGCTGCACACTGAAGGGCATCCAAGGGGGCGCAGCAGATGAAATTACTCGTAGCCGAAGATGAGCCAAAAATCGGGGCCTACCTGCAGCAAGGGCTGACGGAGGCAGGCTTTACCGTCGATCGTGTGGTCACAGGGACCGACGCGCTGCAATACGCTTTGAGCGAGGCGTATGACCTGCTGATTCTTGATGTAATGATGCCGGGGCTAGACGGCTGGGAGGTGCTGCGGATGGTACGTGCGGCAGGGAAAGAGGTCCCAGTCTTGTTTTTGACGGCCCGTGATGGCGTGGACGATCGCGTGAAAGGGTTAGAACTCGGGGCTGACGATTACCTGGTCAAACCCTTTGCATTCTCGGAACTGCTAGCGCGTGTGCGCACTTTGCTGCGAAGAGGCAGCAGTGGCTATGCTCAGACCACTATGAAGATGGCTGACCTGGAGGTAGACCTGCTTAAGCGCCGGGCCACCCGAAATGGCAAGCGGATCGACCTCACAGCCAAGGAGTTCTCCTTACTGGAACTACTCATGCGCCGACGCGGCGAGGTACTGCCGAAGTCCCTGATCGCATCGCAGGTGTGGGATATGAACTTCGACAGCGACACTAACGTGATCGAGGTTGCTGTTCGTAGGTTGCGGGCCAAGATTGATGACGATTTCGCCCCCAAGCTCATACATACAGTTCGTGGCATGGGCTATCTGATGGATGTTCCCGAGTAATGCGCGCCCAATCGTCGCTCGTTAAACGCCTTACCCTCATGTTCATGTTCGCGGTCATCGCCGTATTGGTCGTTGCCGGCGTGAGCTTCTACATGCTCAGTCAGCACCATTTCCAGATGCTGGATGAGCAAGCCCTGGCCGAGAAACTCGAATCCACCCGGCACATCCTTTCACTTTCAGCAGCACGTGATGAACTTGAGGATCAGGAGCCTCAACTGCGTGCTTTGTTGGGGGCTCATCAGGACCTTTCTGCGGAGATTCTTGATGCTGACGGTACTGTCCTGTTCTCGGACTCCAAGGCATCCCGCATCCCTGAGCGCTTTAAGCAGGCCTCTTCTGGCGCCGTTTGGGACTGGCAAATCGACTCGCGGAACTTCCGGGGGATTACCTCTCAACTGGCTATAGCGCAGGCGCAGGCGCCGGTAACAGTCATGTTGATGCTGGATGTCACCAGCCATGCCCACTTTTTCAAGACGCTGCAATGGTGGTTCGGCATTGGCTTGGTCATCAGCGCTCTGGTTAGTGCAGGATTGGGGTGGATCGTGGCCAAGAGCGGTCTTCGGCCGGTTGGGCAGATCACCAAGGTGGCAACATCCATGTCTGCCCGGTCCCTTCGCGAGCGAATTCCATTGGAGCCCGTGCCGCTTGAATTGCAGGAGCTGATCCTCTCCTTCAACGGAATGCTTGCACGCCTGGAAGACGCGTTCGTCCGGCTATCAAACTTCTCAGCCGACATCGCACATGAGCTGCGGACTCCGGTAAGTAATCTTCTGACGCATACCGAAGTCGTTCTGACCAAAAAACGCGACCTCGATGCCTACGAAGACAACCTCTACTCCAATCTTGAAGACCTCAAGCGCATGTCGCGCATGATCGATGACATGCTGTTCCTGGCAAAAGCTGATAACGGCTTGATCATCCCCGAGCAGGTTGATATCGATCTGGTCGGGCTAGTGTCCAGACTGATTGAGTACTACCAGCTTGCAGCCGAAGACCGAAGCATTCGGCTTGCCCTTCAAGGCGAAGGTACGATCCGTGGTGACCGGCTAATGATTGACCGGGCGGTTTCCAACATTCTATCCAACGCTTTGCGCTATACCCCCGAAGGCCACGATATCGCCGTCCGGATTGTCGAGGCGGCTGATCAAGTGAACCTGTCCGTCCAGAACAATGGGGCCACGATTGATCCGGAACATATCAACAAAATCTTCGACCGGTTCTATCGCGCTGACCCTGCAAGGCGGGAAGGAAGCCCAAGCAACGCCGGCTTGGGTCTGGCCATAACGCGTTCGATCATCGAGGCTCATGGTGGGCGAATTTGGTGTACCTCCGCTGACGGCGTGACGAGTTTTCACATCGCTCTGCCGCACGCCAAACAATCCACTTCCAAGCCTCAAACGGCTTAATGCTCATTTCATGCGTGTAACCTATACTCGGCCATCATGAACCGGCTCCTACGACTGTTCACCATCCTGCTTCTAATCGCATCGCTTCCTCTCAACGGCATGGCGGGAGTCGACTCAGCCATTGAACCATGCCCCATGCAAACCATGGGGATGGAGATGATGGCGGGGATGGATCACGATTGTTGCCAGGATACTGATCCAGGATCAGCTGCCGACCACTCCAAAGCCTGCAAAGTGGGCCAGGAGTGTAGAACCGCGAGCACAGTTCAGGTCGAAATAATTAACCCCACGCTCACCTATTCTGCGCCTAGGCCAGTAGATACCTATGCGGTGAGCCTCGTAAACAGGGCGCCTCCTGACCCTTGGCGGCCACCCCGCGCCTGATTACCTCTTAAATTCACCCCATCGTCCTGTTTTGCAGCCGGATGATGGCATGCGCTTGCGCGCTGATTTTTTGAGGAATCATTTCCATGACTCCCCCACGTTACCGATTAGGGATGGCATGTCTGGCCGCTCTGATCAGCCTGTTGTCGACGTTACCGGCTCAGGCTACACCGTTGTCTCTGGAGGAAGCGCTTCAACTTGCCGAACGCAATGCCCCCATCCTCCAGGCCAGGCAAGAGCAAATGACGGCCGCTCGACACGCTGTGATCCCAGCAGGCGAGCTGCCTGATCCACGTCTCAACCTAGGAGTGCAGAACCTTCCTGTTGACGGCAGTGATCGTTGGAGCATGAACCGCGATTTCATGACGATGCAGGTTGTCGGCCTCTCCCAGGAAGTACCAAACCGGGACAAGCGGGAGGCACGAGTTGAGACGGCACGAGCGAGCGTTGAGCGAGCCGATGCAGAGGCGGTGTTCGAGCGCTTAAAAGTGCGTGCTGCCACAGCCCAAGCTTGGGTCGCGGCGTACACCGTTCAACGGAAACTGCAGCAGTTTGAGGACTTCTACAAAGAAAACCGTCTGTTGGCCGCAGCAATCCGCGCACGCCTGGCCGGCGGTACCGGCGCGACGGCCGACGCACTTGCTCCTGACCAGGAAGCTGCGCAACTCGATGAGCAAAAAGATGTTCTGCTCACACAGGCCGCTCAGGCACGGGCTGCACTCAAGCGATGGATTGGAGAGGATGCTGATCCGCAAGCTCAAGCATTTCCGCGCTGGCCAGTGAGCGCGCCGGACTATCTACACGCTATACATGCACATCCAGAATTGGCGACCTACAACGCCCTTACGCGGGAAGCACAAGCTCAAGTGCACCAAGCCTTGGCAGAAAAGAAGTCGGACTGGGGGTGGCAGGTGGATTACCAGCGGCGCGGGCCTGAATTCAGCAATATGGTGAGCCTGCAGGTAAGTTTCCAACTGCCCTTGTTCGCTGGCTCACGGCAGGACCCGATGATCGCGGCACGTCGCGCACAAGTCCGGCAACTGGAGGACGAACAGGAAGCGGCATTGCGTGAGCATAAAGCGCAGCTGGAGACAGATCTTGCGGATTACCAGCGATTGCAGCGAGCAGTGCAGCGCAGCCGTGAAACATTGTTACCGCTAGCGGAGGATCGAGTCCGCCTCGCCCTTGCTGACTATCGAGCCGGTAAATCACCCTTAAGTGAGGTTCTCACCGCTCGACGTCAGCGGGTTGAAACACGACTGCAAGACATCGATCTGCAAGGACAGTTGGCCGCGACAGCTGCACGGCTGCACTTCGCGTATGGAGAGGTGCGCGCATGAGAAATTCAACTATCAGCCTTGTGGTATTGGCCGCGTTGGCTATCGGCGGTGGCGTTGGCTATCAGCTAGCAAAGCGTGGGCAGGTGTCCACTGCCTCCCCTGAAACGCTACAGAAGGTGCTGTATTGGTATGACCCGATGTACCCCCAGCAGCACTTTCCAGCACCGGGCAAGTCGCCCTTCATGGACATGCCACTGGTGCCGAAGTACCAGGAAAGCACCGCTGCTGAGGTGAGCCCCGCAGTTCAAGTTTCACAGGGGCTCCAACAAAACCTGGGGGTCCGTCTGGCTACCGTAGCGAAAGGGCAGCTTGCTCGAACCCTCCAGGTGAGCGGCGTGCTTACCTTCGATGAGCGGGATTTTAGCGTTCTGCAGGCTCGTACCGGTGGCTACGTCGAACGCACCTATGGCCGCGCTACAGGCGACGTGGTTGCCAAGGGCGCCCCATTGGCAGATGTGTTGACGCCTGAATGGGCGGGCTTGCAGGAAGAGTACCTGGCGCTTCAGCGATCTGGGGACAATGAATTGCGCGCTGCAGCTCGGCAACGACTACTGCTGGCGGGTATGCCTGCCGATCTTATCAACCGGATTGACCGTACGGGAAGGGTCCAGAATTCGGTAACGCTCTTGGCCCCAACAGCAGGCGTCCTTCAGGCTCTGGAATTGCGGCCAGGCATGACAATGACACCGGGTGCAACGTTGGCGAAGATCAATGGTATCGCGAACGTCTGGCTTGAGGCCGCAGTACCTGAAGCGCAAGCCCAAGGCCTACAGGAAGGACAGGCAGTGCAGGCGAATCTGGCAGCGTTCCCAGGCGAACCTGTTCCCGGCAAGCTGACCGCATTGCTGGCTGATGCGGATCTGCAAAGCCGCACCTTGCGGCTTCGTATAGAACTGCCCAACCCCGGCGGCCGGTTGCGCCCAGGCATGACCGCGCAGGTTTCCCTCCATCCGTCCGGGCAACAGGATGACAGCCTACTGGTGCCAGCCGAGGCGATCATTCGGACGGGGAAACGCGATCTCGTAATGGTGTCAGAAGACGGAGGTCGATTCCGGCCGGTGGAAGTAGTGCTCGGCCAGGAAAGTGCTGGCCAGGTGGTCGTGCTGCGAGGCCTTCAGGCGGGCCAGCGCGTTGTGGCGTCCGGGCAGTTTCTGCTGGACTCCGAAGCGAGCTTGAAAGGTATCGAGGCCGTTACTGCTGGCGATGCTCCACTTGCGCAACCTGTACAGCCGGCTCTACATCAGGCCAATGGGCGCATCGTTCAAATAGAAGGTAATCAGCTGACCATCGCTCATGGACCGTTCGTGACGCTGGGCATGCCTGGTATGACGATGACTTTCCCTGTGGCAGATCCCCGCTTGATTGCCGGACTCAAGGTTGGCGAACGCATCCGGTTTGGAGTGCGCGAGCGCGATGAAGGCATGGTCATCGAGCAAATAACCCAGCAGGAGAACCAGCCATGATCGCGAACCTGATTCGTTGGTCGGTTGGCAACCGCGTCCTGGTCCTGCTGGCAACACTGTTTGCCGTAGCTTGGGGCGTTTTCTCTCTGCGCAGTTTGCCGATCGACGCGTTGCCTGACCTGTCAGATGTGCAGGTGATTATCCGCACCTCCTACCCAGGGCAGGCACCGCAGATCGTGGAAAATCAGGTGACATATCCCCTGACCACCACAATGCTTTCCGTACCCGGAGCCAAGACAGTGCGGGGCTTTTCAGCATTTGGAGACAGCTTCGTATATGTGTTGTTTGAGGACGGCACAGATCTCTATTGGGCGCGGTCCAGGGTGCTCGAATACCTAAGCCAGGTTCAGTCTCGATTACCGGCGTCCGCTAAGCCAGTGCTCGGACCCGATGCCACTGGTGTAGGCTGGATCTACCAGTATGCGCTGGTGGACCGCAGTGGTACCCATGACCTGGCACAGCTGCGCAGCCTTCAGGACTGGTTCCTGCGCTTCGAGTTGAAAACTCTTCCGGACGTTGCCGAAGTGGCGACGATAGGCGGGATGGTCAAGCAGTACCAGGTAGTGCTCGATCCGCTGCGCATGGCCAGCTTGGGAATCACTCAAGTTGAGGTTTCGGACGCCATCGCCAAGGCCAATCAGGAAACCGGTGGCGGCGTGCTCGAACAAGGCGAAGCTGAGTTCATGGTAAGGGCTTCCGGCTATCTGAAGTCACTCGATGATTTCCGAGCCATTCCCCTGCGCCTGGCTGCGAAGGGTATACCCGTAACACTGGGCGATGTAGCCACTGTACAGCTGGGCCCTGAGGCACGTCGCGGCATCGGCGAGCTTGATGGACAGGGCGAAGCGGTGGGCGGCGTAGTAATTCTGCGCAGTGGCAAGAATGCGAAAGATGCCATCGCTCACGTCAAATCCAAGCTTGAATCGCTGGAAAAAAGCCTGCCTGCCGGGGTCGAGCTGGTCACTACCTACGACCGTAGCCAGTTGATCGATCGTGCTGTGGAAAATCTGAGCCAGAAGCTGATTGAAGAGTTCATCGTGGTCGCACTGGTGTGCGCTGCATTTCTTTGGCATCTGCGCTCATCGTTGGTCGCCATCGTCTCGCTTCCGGTTGGTGTCCTCATTGCCCTGATCGTCATGCGCCACCAGGGCATCAACGCCAACATCATGTCGCTTGGGGGCATAGCCATTGCAATCGGTGCGATGGTGGACGCCGCTGTGGTGATGATTGAGAACGCGCACAAACGGGTTGAGGCTTGGCATACGTGGCACCCTGGAAAGTCGTTGCGTGGCGAAGATCATTGGAAAGTGATGACTGAGGCAGCAGTCGAGGTCGGGCCTGCGCTGTTCTTCAGCCTCATGATCATTACGCTGTCCTTCATACCGGTATTCACCTTGCAGGCTCAGGAGGGAAGGCTGTTTGCGCCCCTCGCATTCACCAAGACTTATGCAATGGCAGCAGCAGCGGGCCTTTCGGTTACCCTGGTACCCGTGCTGATGGGGTACTGGATTCGGGGTCGTTTACCGGCAGAAGAGCGCAACCCACTCAATCGAACCCTGATACGGCTCTATCGCCCAGCATTGGAGATCGTTCTACGCCGGCCAAAGCTCACGTTGGCGGGTGCACTGTTGATTTTGCTCAGCAGTGTCTGGCCCCTGAGCCAGCTCGGCGGCGAATTCTTGCCGCCACTGGATGAAGGCGATTTGCTGTACATGCCGACTGCCCTGCCAGGTCTTTCGGCGCAGAAAGCCTCTGAGCTTTTGCAACGTACGGACCGGCTGATCCGAACGGTACCGGAGGTCGCCAGTGTCTTCGGTAAAGCGGGCCGGGCTGAATCAGCGACCGACCCGGCCCCGCTGGAGATGTTCGAGACGACTGTCCGACTTAAACCGAAGGATCAGTGGCGAGCAGGGATGACCACTGAGAAGCTGATCGAAGAGCTGGACCGTACCGTGCAGGTACCTGGGCTAACCAATATCTGGATCCCACCGATTCGAAACCGTATCGACATGCTCGCAACCGGTATCAAAAGCCCGATCGGCGTAAAGGTTGCCGGCAGCAATTTGAATGAGATCGACCGGGTGACTCTGGCTATCGAGAAGGTGGCCAAAACGGTTCCAGGGGTGACTTCCGCCCTCGCCGAGCGATTAACCGGTGGACGCTACATCGATCTGGATATCGACCGCCAATTCGCAGCGCGTTACGGCCTGAACATTGCTGATGTCCAAGCGATTGTTGCCGGCGCCGTTGGGGGCGAAAACATCGGCGAAACCGTAGAAGGCCTGGCGCGATATCCCATCAGTGTTCGGTACCCACGGGAGTGGCGTGACTCTGTTGATGCCCTGCGGCAGCTACCGATTTACACCAGCCAAGGGGGGCGAATCACACTGGGAACCGTGGCACGGGTGCGTATTGCGGACGGTCCACCCATGCTCAAGAGTGAAAACGCGCGCCCCTCGGGCTGGGTGTATATCGACGTGCGGAGACGGGACCTGTCCTCCGTCGTTGCCGACCTGCGCCGGCTAGTCGATCAGCAGGTGAAGCTCGATCCTGGCATAAGCTTGAGCTATTCCGGGCAGTTCGAATACCTGGAGCGCGCCAATGCGCGCTTAGCATGGGTAGTACCGGCGACGCTGGCCATTATTTTCGTCCTTCTCTACCTCACGTTTGGCCGCCTCGGTGAAGCGCTGCTGATCATGGCTACCTTGCCATTTGCGCTAACCGGCGGCGTATGGCTGCTGTACATGATGGGCTACAACCTGTCGGTGGCCACGGGTGTCGGTTTTATCGCCTTGGCTGGGGTCGCAGCAGAGTTTGGAGTCATCATGCTGATCTACCTCAACAATGCCTGGACTGAACGAAACGGCAACGGTACGCAGGGGCAACCTGCGCTTCTGGATGCTATCCGCGAAGGGGCCGTGCAGCGCATCCGCCCCAAAGCCATGACCGTAGCAGTGATCGTCGCAGGCTTGATGCCAATCCTCTGGAGTAGCGGTACCGGCAGCGAAGTCATGAGCCGGATCGCTGTACCCATGGTCGGCGGCATGCTCACCGCGCCTTTGCTCTCACTATTTGTAATCCCTGCGGCTTACTGGCTCGTCAGGCGCCGCGGACTCGCTGTACACGATAACCCCCAAACAGGAGTAACCCGATGAAGAAGCTACTGATCAGCGCTGGCCTGGTGTTCGCCGTTGCGGCGGCGGTGCAGGCCCAAGACATGTATGGCACGGATATGAAGAATATGCCCATGGAAGGCAACGAGACCCAAGGCAGCCAGGCGGCTCCGACTGCATCGGCTGAGGGAACCATCAAAGCTTTGGAACCAGGTAAAGTTACCTTGGCGCATGGACCAGTATCAGCCCTGAAATGGCCGGCAATGACCATGGGCTTCAGCGCTACCGAGCAGCAACTCAAGGGACTCAAGGTAGGCGACAAGGTCAGCTTCGATTTCCGAATGAATGGGGGCACAGCGACGATCGTAGGCATTCGCAAGCAGTGACGGATTGACTTCTAACCCTGCCTATTAGAGCTGATAGGCAGGGTCATTTAGCCAAACTTTGGAAAAAGTGCTGCCGCAATTCCTGACCGCGCCGCCTTCAGCTCTGTGCCTCGGGACGCTAGTTGGTCTTTGCGCTCTGTAGCCGGGATGCATTCAGATCAGAGTAGTAGCTGACGTTTGAGCAGAGATCTTCGTGCATCACGATCTATATGGGTCGAAAGCGGACAGGGCATCGCAAAGTCATCCAACTGCCTGAGTTATCCGAACGCCAACAAGGATTCCACCGAGCTTGTCGACAAGAAAACCCGCGACAACTCAGAGTGTTATCCGAGCAAACAGACTTTGGATACCCTATTCCCGCTAGAAACACTGCCGCTGAAACCCTCCTGGCATGTAGCTCCTTCGTCCTACGCTTCAGCCTCTATGACCCCCACCCAACCTTTCGCGCAGGTGCGGAACGAACCTAGGCGTAACGCGGGTATAAGCTTCGTAGGCAGCGCCAAACTGCTTGTGCATTTCCCGCTCTTCGGAAACCGCCAAACGCCCGTACATCACCAGCAACACCGGGAACATTGCCAGCGTCAGCAGCGTCGGCCACTGAAGGAGAAAGCCCAGAAGAATCAGCACAAATGCCACGTACTGCGGATGTCTGATCCAGCCATAGGGCCCGACCGTTGCAAGTGAACGGCGGCGTTGCGCGTGATATAGCACGTTCCAGGCGGCAGAAAGCAAATAGAAGCCGAAACCCAGGAATAGGTAACTGGCAATGTGCAAAACACTGAAGTGTGGGTTGCCCTGGTCACCGAGCAACGTCGACCACAGATGGCCGGATTCGTGGGAAAGCAGATCGAGGTTGGGGAACCTGGCCTGCAACCAGCCTGACAACAGATAGATCGTCAGGGGGAAGCCATACATTTCCACAAACAGGGCAACGATGAAGGCCGAGAATGCACCGAAGCTCCTCCAGTCTCTCGCCGTTGCCGGCTTGAAGAAACTGAAGGCAAACATGATGAAGATCGCGGAGTTGATGAAAACCAGCGACCAGAGGCCATACGCGCTTTCACCATGATTCATGATGGATCTCCCGGCTTATGGATATCAGCCTTATCGGAGGGGGCCGGTTTGCTCTGGCCCTGGTGATGGTGTCCCCCATGTCCTCGATGCATGAAGACATGCATCAGCGGACAGGCGAGCAACAACAGATAAGGCAGGGCTCCAACGACATGGGCAAGGTGCTCGGTGAGCAGGAAGTAGACGGCGATCCCACCGATTACCACCAGGCCGATTGCATAGCGTGAACGCCAGAAACTGTGTGGTGAGCCGTTTTCATCGAAGTGAGGGTTCATAGCGACTCCTGGGAAAGGAGATGGGTTACTTCGATGCAGCAGATGGCATGCGGTCCATCATCATCTGCATCATCGACTCCATCATGTCCATGCGCTTTTCCATCATCTGGTGGCGGGCGGCCATATCCCCGCCCATGCCGCCATGCATGCCCCCCATTTCAGGCATGCCACCCTCCATGGACTTCATCATGGCCATGCCATTTTTCATCAGCGCCATATGCTCGGCCATCAACGCCTGACGGGCTTCCGGCGTTTTGGCTGCAGCCATCTTTTCGTGCATGGCTTGCATGGCCTTCATTTGCTGGTCCATCGCCGCCATTTGCCCTTTGTCCATTGGCTGAGAAGGCGTCTTCTCGGTAGCCGCCGCGCTTGGCGCATCGGCCGGGTGATGTGTCGAGTGTTCATCGGTGTTTTGCGCCATGGCGCCCACGGACGCTGCGGCCAAACAAAGTCCGATCAGTAAATTTCGAACGTTGTTCATCATCATCTCCTTAGCACTGTTTTAAAGCCGGATGCCTTGGTCTGGGCGCTAGGCCTCACCTGGCACGACAAGCAAATTACTGCGCCGGCGTGAATGCTCATTTTTCGCGTCGTGCTCGGGTTGTACACCGACGGGCTATTATTGGGCACTCGGCGGCTCGAAGCTGATCCCGTTTGGCCCGGCGCCAACCTTATGGGTAGCAACGACCTTTCGGCTGCTCGTATCGATGACAGATACGGTGCCCGCTTCAATATTGCTGACAAACACATAAGCGCCGTCGCTGCTGATGGCCACACCATGGGCACCCTTGCCGGTGGTCACGGTGCCCAGGCTGCTACGCGTCTGGAGATCTACGATGGAGACTCGGTCGTCCGGATTCTGGCCACTGCCCTGATTCGCGACATAGACCTGGCGACCGTCAACGGTGGCCATCATCTGGATTGGCGTGCGGCCGACATCAACCTTGCTGATCACCTTGCGTCTGGCCGTGTCGATGATGCCAAGCTGATTTGTCGCACTGAGCGAGACGAATGCCAGGCGACCGTCAGGGGCAAAGCCGACCTGGACAGGGCCTTTGCCCACGGGAATCTGCGCGGTTTCTTTGAGTGTGACGACATCGATAAGCGATACGCTGTCGCTCTTCATGTTCGCGATATAGAGTGTCCGGCCATCAGGGCTCAAGCGCAGCCCATGGGGATAACGCCCAGTTGGAATACCGGGCAACTCGATTCGCTGCTCAAGGTCAAATACTCGCACCTGGTTGGCAGCGGAATCGGTCACAAAAGCTCGCAGCCCGGTGACGTCGGTGACCACATGAGCCGGGTGATCGCCTGCCGGGAAGCTGAACGGTGGCCTGTCCAGCGCGCTGGTACTGAACACCAGCAACTGCCCACCGGGCTTTTCACCGCTCGAATGCCCCGCATGTCCAGCCACTCCAACAACCAGAAGCAAGCTGCCGTCGGGCGAAACCTGTAGGTTGTGGGGTGCGATCGGCAAGGCGACCGTGCTCACATCACCTGTCGCAAGATTTACCTGGCTAATGGAAGCGGACCGTTCATTGGCCGTGTAGACGTTACCCGTAGGGTTTGCCATGACCAGCCCCAGAGGGATGAGCAGGAATATCCCCAAGGCCATAGAACTAAACCGCTTGGCAGTCATCATTGTGAATGAGCTCCAACGAGGGGCCGGGGTATGTGAGCCAGGCTGGCCTATACATTTACTCAAGATAAACACCAATCGCGAAGCATTTTCTTGATCAGCGTCAACGTCCACAGCTTGACTCGGCACTGGGTGATCGAAGGCCGTCCATTTCTTGGGGAGTATTGCTGGCTATCCCGACCCGGAGTCAGTCGACATCAGGCTGTATATGAAGAAACCGCGCCATGAAACATGGCACGGCGGCTTGCCATCTGAGCGGTAACGAGACTTAGCGACTGACTTTGGTTGGGTAACCAAGCGCCTGGACCAGTGCACCGACGCGTTCCGCCTCGATGTTGCTTTGGACACTCACTGTACCGGCAGCACGATCAACGATCACCTTCGCGTCGCCATCGGCAGCCTGGATGGCCTCGGTGATCTTGTTGACACAACTGCCACATCCCATACCGGAAACTTCCAAAACGAACATAGCGGGCCTCTCATGCTGGTACGGCTTTTCTCGCCGCATTTACAGCTTCAACCTTGACACGATGACAAGGTCAAGGCCCGGTCAAAGGATTTATCTTCGCCCTGAAATCTTGTCCAACTCCTCTGGCGGCGGCCCCTGCTGCATCACAATTGTCCCTTACGATCTTGGCAGAAGATGGCGGACGTCGCAGTTGCCCGATGTCCTCCATCAGGACCAGATTGGCGCCGAACTCGCGGACATACCCGCTAAGGCCAAAGCCCTAGACAGTCAGTCATATGGATCAGGCGTTGAAACGCTGATGGCGGAACTTCCTCTCATAGGTTGCGGTGTGCCCATTTCAGTCTGTGACTACGCGCTTCAGCCGCAGTGCGTTGAATACCACGGAAGCCGAACTTACGCTCATGGCCAATGCCGCAATCATCGGTGACAATAGATGGCCGGTAAGCGGGTAGAACAAACCTGCCGCCAGCGGTATGCCCATAGCGTTGTAGAAGAATGCGAAGCCCAAGTTTTGACGCATGTTCTTCACCGTGGCCACGGATAGTGTTCTGGCCCGCAGGATGCCCATCAGGTCGCCCTTGACCAGCGTCAACTGGGAGCTGTTCATGGCAACATCGGTGCCAGTTCCCATGGCGATCCCGACATCAGCCCGGGCCAGCGCAGGGGCATCGTTGATCCCATCTCCTGCCATGGCAACCCGGCGCTTATCGCCCTGCAGGAGCGCCACCAGTTGCTCCTTGTCCTCGGGTTTCACTTCTCCGTGGACTTCCTCGATGCCGAGTTGTTTCGCGACCGCACGTGCCGTAGTCAGGCCGTCGCCGGTGGCCATGATGACCTTCACATCTTCTGCCTGTAGCCGGGTTACCGCCTCCTTGGAGGTGGGTTTGACCGGATCGGACACCGCTAGCAGGCCAGCGAGCACGCCATCGACGGCCAAGTACATGATACTCATGCCTTCCAGACGCAGCTGCTCGGCGCGGTCTCGCAACGGACTGGTGTCGAGGCCAGCCTCTTCCATCAAGGTCGTGTTGCCAAGCTGCAGCCGTTTGCCGTTCACCTGGCCACGTACACCGATCCCAGAGCCCGACTCAAACGCCTCTGGCTTGGACAAGCTGTGTCCATGCGCTCGCGCATGATCGACAATCGCATGTGCCAGCGGATGCTCGCTGCCTTGGTCCAGGCTGGCGGCAAGGCGCAAGACTTCGGGTGGCATGAACTGCCCGGTACCGACCACGCTATGAAACACTGGCCGGCCCTCGGTGAGGGTCCCGGTCTTGTCGACGATCAGCGTGTCGATCTTGCAGAGGTTCTCGATAGCACTGGCGTCTCGGAAGAGCACGCCACTGCTGGCAGCCTTCCCGGTAGCGACCATGATCGACATGGGAGTGGCTAGGCCGAGCGCGCAGGGGCAGGCAATGATCAGGACCGCGACCGCATTGATCAGGCCGAAGACCCAGCCAGGCTCCGGTCCGAAAAGCCCCCAGCCGAAGAGCGTGACCAGCGCGACCAGAATCACCCCCATGACGAAATAGCCGGCCACGGTGTCCGCCATCCGCTGCATCGGGGCTTTCGAGCGCTGAGCCCGCGCGACCATCTGCACGATTTGCGAGAGCACTGTCTCGGCGCCGACCTTCTGCGCCGCCATCACAAGGCTGCCGTGGGTATTCAGCGTGGCACCGATGAGTGCATCCCCAGCTTTCTTCATCACTGGCACGGGCTCGCCTGTCAGCATGGATTCATCGATAGCACTTTCGCCTTCCAGGACCACCCCGTCGACCGGCACCTTCTCGCCAGGGCGAACGCGCAGGTGGTCGCCCGTATGCACGTGGGTGAGCGGAATATCTTCCTCCTGACCATCGGCCCCGATGCGACGGGCCGTCTTGGGGGCAAGACCCAGGAGCGACTTGATGGCGGCGGAGGTTTGTGAGCGCGCCTTGAGCTCGAGCATTTGGCCGAGCAACGTTAATGAGATGATGACTGCAGCCGCTTCGAAGTAGACACCGATGCGGCCATCCTGCATGAAAGTCGTCGGGAAAACCTGCGGGAACACTGTGGCCGCAACGCTGTATAGGTACGCCGCAGCCGTTCCCAAACCTATCAGGGTCCACATATTCGGGCTGCGATTACGAATCGATGCGACCCCACGCACGAAAAACGGCCAGCCAGCCCATAGTGTCACGGGAGTGGCCAGAATCAACTCCACCCAATTCTGTGTGGCACCATGCAGCAATTGGAGTTGGTGGGCAGTCATGGCCAACACGGTCACGATGACCGTCAGGGGCAAGGTCCACCAGAAGCGGCGGGAGAAGTCCTTGAGTTCCGGGTTCTCGTCTTCCTCAAGCTCCGGTATTACCGGCTCTAGGGCCATGCCACAGATTGGGCAACTGCCCGGCCCACGCTGGCGGATTTGGGGATGCATCGGGCAAGTGTATTCGGCGTCCGCCGCGTTGCTTGGCTGCGGGGCAGCCGAGTGGAGATGGCCCGCGTGTTCTTGGTCCTGGGGAGGGCTAAGATAATGCACAGGCGCTGCGCGGAATTTCGTCAGGCACTTTTCACTGCAGAAGCGGTATGTCCTTCCCTCGTATAGCTCGAAGTAGCGACTATCCGGTGGCACCGTCATACCGCATACCAAATCGCGCTGACTACCATCCGGTTGCTCATACGGGTGCGAGTGGTCATGGTCATGGTCATGGTCATGCTGGCACGATTCGGTGTGCATGAAGTAGTTCCCTTTGTTGTCCGGTTTGGACGAGTTTTCACCCTTCTGGTGAGAATACCCGCCATGGTTGTGCCCGAAGAGTTGCGTCAGCGGACAGAGCAACAAAATTAAATAACTGTAGTGCCTGTGACAGGTGGCCATAGTGCACGAGCCACATAAAACAGGCCAAATATGGCCAGCATGATCAGTGCAATACCGCCTTTAGTCCGCCAAAAAGGTATTGCCAGATCTGTACCACGGCGATGGGCTCCATCATGATCAACTCCCAAGCTGGGTGGGAAATATCGGCCGCTGCCGTATTGTCCAGCCTAGACAACATCTCCTTGAACAGCTGTGACGCCAATCAATGCTCCTGTAAGCGTGTCGATTATTGTTGTGGTGTAGCGTCATGGCATAGATCATTTCTGGAGGTTGCTGATCCTGCTGCTGCACCAGTGGTTGCCCTTCGACAATGCGCTGGCTGCCTTGTACCCCGGCGAGGGAGTGCCCAAGCCGCTGGAGGAGTACGACGCCGGCTCCCGGTGGGGAACGCCGTCCATGCTTTCCTGCCTGGACGGCCTATACTTGCTCGACCCCTTCTACCAGGCCTGTCAGGAAGGCCTGCCCAGTGGGCTGTAACGCCTGGAGGAGATCGCTTCTGACCAGTTCCGTCAAAGCGAGTACTTCCTCAGTTACTTCCACGCCAACGCATTGGAAGACGAGGTGCAGTTCGTTCTCCAGTTGCCGGCCAAGGTAGCCTTATGCGATCTAACAGCTCAAGCCCCAGACCTGATACATGCGGTGCGGTACAGCGCTGATCGGGTCACTCTTCGCTGTTCCCCTTCCAGCTTTGCCTTTGCCCACAGCAGACGTCGGAGATGAAACTGCTCGGCGGACTCACAAACCTGCTCCAGTGCTCTCGCACAAGGCTTTGATCTGGCCATCTTTGCTTGAATGGCTGACCCGTGGCAGGGCGTTGGCCGTGTTTTCTTCGTGCGTGTTGAGCCCAAGGCGAGCGCGATCCACCATCCACAGGCCGCTACTGCCGCGCGCCAATTCTATGCCGGCACTACTCGTCAAAAAATAGGTGAGTGCTTACCCGGCAGGCAATGGGCTACTATCGAGCCCTATATCTATCCGAAAGGGTTAGCTCCGTTGCCAGGGAATTGCATGCAGGCCATCGATATTGAAAACGCGATCGTTCTTCCTTGGGGGCTTGGCTCAAGATCGCCCCATGACCTGTTTTCTGTGTGCGCAGAAATCATTAACTGCCCTGGTGACATCGTTTTAGACGCTAGCAACCTCTCGTATATCGATCCGTTAGGGATGGCCACGCTGCGAGCGTTGTTTGAAAACCAGTTGGTCCAGAAGCGAGTTTCGATGCAGTTTTTGAGCAGAGACCTGACCTCCTACCTGGCCAGGATGGATTTTTTCAAGGACATTGATGTAGAGGGTGTAGATCTATCGGGGGTAGGACGTCGAAACGACCGAAGCACCTCGTTGGTGGAAATCACCAAAATCAGCGAACACCATCAAGCAGAGGCTGCAGCCTCTCGCCTCGCTAGAGCTATTACGGGAAGGTTGACTCAATCGGACCCGGATGCCCCAGTCGACGAGCACACGGGACGGAATGAGTTTGACTCCTACCGGGGCCCTCTGGAGTATTCGCTCAAGGAGCTATTGGAAAACTCGCTTACTCACGCCCGCAGAGAGGGACGTGGTGACGCCGCCGTTTGGCTGACCTGTCAGTTTTATCCAAAATTGAACCTTGTACGCATGGCCATCGTCGATAATGGGTGTGGGTTTCTCGCGACACTGAGGAATCACCCTGAGCTTCATGACCGCACGCATTTGCACGCGATCGAGGCGGCACTCAAACCGCGAGTGAGCTGCAACCGGGGTGCGATGGCCCAGATCCTGGGTAGCGAGAACCAAGGTATCGGGTTAACAACTACCGCAAAAATTGCAGACGCGGCGGGCGGTGGTTTGATCATCGTGAGCGGCAATGGCATACATGACACAAAGCGTCGGCAGTCTCAGGAGCTGCATGATGCGCTGTGGAATGGTGTATCGATCGCGTTTAGCTGTACCCGTGAGCTGCTGCCCACCATTTCGATCAGTGACTTGCTGCCGAAGGACGATGCAGGACAGGTTGACGACGATCTCGACCTAGATCTGAATTTCCGCTAGCTCTGGCTTTTTGATAGCTCGAGGGCTAGAGTCGATCATGCAAGGAGCGGTAAATGGGAGATTCAGCGTCAACTGAAACTCTCGGGCTGCAAAAAAGGATTATGCAATACAAGGGGTTACGACATGCAAACTCAAATTCGATTAAGTAGGGATAGTTCTATCCGAACGTACGGAATGCGAGCTTCAGCGATCCCCTACCGTACCGAAATCGAACGCTCGCTCAGCAGTGGTGAGAGCGTTGTCATAGATTTCGCTGGGAACGATGTCACTCAGTCCTTCGTCGACGAGTTGATCGGGGCGCTGATTCTGAAGGAGGGTCGCCAGGTGGTATCGCGCCTTGCCTTTGAAAACTGCACCAACGATGTCAAAGGAATCATTAAATTTGTGGTCCATGATCGAGTTCGACAGCTGCAAAAAATGCCCGCGTGACGGATCCGCATTGAATTTAAGGCCCTCAATATTGAGGGCCTTTTCATTGGTGCCAGGCAAAAGATAGCCGTCTTGAGTGGCCCCCATAGCTCGCCCTGAAAAGCGAATGTCAGGGGACACACCGCAGAAAAGCGTTCTGTAGCGGAGGAATACGTGGAAAACGGAGCTTAGGTTTCCTCATTGAGATGTGTAGAAATCCATCGCGACTCACCTATGCAAAGGCTGCGAAAAGCCTGAATCTACTGGGGTATCGTGGCGTGAGATATGTGCAAAAAAATGTGCACAGCATCTGCGGATTGGAGAGCTGGCTTGGCTCCTTAAGTAAAACCATCAAGCTGCAACGGACCTGCAACTCCTGCGGCTTGAAGCAAAGCGGGTAATACCACCCCTGAGCCCTACGAGGTGGTGTTCCGGTTTTTGACCAAACGAGAGCACGCCAGGCGCGCAAATGAGCTGCACGACCAGCTGAATGAAGTGCTCGGGGTGGCCAGAAATCTCAACGATGGGCTGTACTTCGGTGGAGCAGACGTCACGGTGCTACAAGACTTTACCATGCTCGATGCGGAAGACTTCGTGCGGTACAACCTTCACGACTGGCTCAGTGTTGGGGATACCGATGAAGATGAAGAAGGTGCCGATGATGCTGACTGAGCTGCTATCGGCCTCCCCTTTAGGATCTGGGTTTGACCTTAGCTGACCGGCTGCTCTACAAACCAATTGATTTTCTCCGGAGCCGGTGTCACTGTCGCTCCAAGAATAGCCCCCACGCCTCGGGCAGGTCCCAGACCTGTACTGCGCATCAGGGGGTTAGTTGTTTCTAGGGCCCGCCCAGGTCGATCAGGCATGCTTTGGGCTGGCCTCAAACCAGTGGGTGACCACCAAAAGGGTCAGTTAGGCCTACTGCTGCCTATCCTCGCTCGTTACCATCCAGAAACCCTCTATTGATACGGTTTCAGCAAAGATGGATGTCTATAAGCTCCGCATCGAAGACACAGAAAGCAAGATCATCGACAAGGAAGGTTTCGAGGCCGAGACCTTCCGCAGAGATCCGTGGTACCAGCCTGGAAGTGCGGGCAAGCTAGCTCAGTTTGCTGTATGCCCGGCATGCGACAACCCTGTCCAGCTGGTTGGGCTGTATGAGCTACCGCCTAACGTGAAGAACCCATTCGGGAAACATGCTACTAAGAGCATTCGCGGCATCGCTCCATTTGATAGTGAGGCCCGTAACGATTGCCCGTACTTCAAGCCTCGCCAGCATAAGAAAACAGAACGAAAAACCAGGTTTGACGGCGTCCCGCGGAAGATTCTCAAGCTATTGATCGAACAGTTCGATCGCGTGGTTTACATCCTGGAGAAAGAGACCCAACTGGTCCTTTCCGAGAACGCGTTGAGAGGCATGCTGCAGCGTTACAAGGGAGAGCGTGGCTACCTCTATACCGGCGCGACGCTTCGCAATGTGCCATGGATCTTTGCTTACATGTCGGACGCCACCCGCCTGTTTGGCCAGAAGGTCAGTGGAAATGCTGAGCTGGTGAAAGCTATTGCCGCTGAGGTGCCGGGGGCGGAAATCAGCAGCACTGGTCGGCTGGAATCGAAGAAGGTGCCTGGTTCGAAGGCGGCATATTTTGATCTCAAAATGAGTTTCATCCGCCATCGAATCGTCAAAGACAGTGAAGCGTCTGGCTTGGTTGAAAGCATGGAGTTTGTAGTGTCACAGCCTCGCGGAGGTGAGCTTGAGCACATTCACAAGGAAGTCATCAAATTCGATTCGGCTTGGTTCGAATCTCTTATCCGGATGCCGGTTGATCATCCTTATCGCAGAATGGATAGAGTGAAGATGGCCCGGGAGGAACTGGGCGATCTGCTGGAGCTGACTCAGGCCTGAGGAGGCCTGCTGTAAACCACTTTTTTTCACTGTAAACCACAGTGGTTTACAGTGAAAAAAGTGGTTTACAACGTAGCTATGACACGCGCCCTGGCCACTCCCCAGGCCAGCGCGCTCCTCATTGGTTCGTTCAGCCGGACGTCGAACACCTGTGCTGCTCGGGGCCTTGCCACGCCGCGGTGTCCTATAATTCATCTTCAGCTGAGTGGAGCAAAATGTTGTGAAGCGCACATTCATTGGAATGGTCGAGGCTGGTGAGCCACTGATGAGGCAAGCGCTTGAAGCTATCCGACAGGCCCACGAAGCGGAGGCTGCTGGATTGCCAGACCTTGAGGTACAGCGTCTTCACCTATTGGCAGATTCGCTCTATCAGGCGGTCATTGATTTTCAGCTCCTCAAAGCAGGTAAACCACCGTCGACTATCCAGTGAGGACCTGCCGCTACATGACGAAAAAGATACCAGCTCTTCTCCCCGACCACCCCATGTATACCGACGCAGTGGATGCGATGAAGCAATACCACGAGGCGCAGGCTTCTGGCTCATCTGCCGAAGAGGTTGAGCGCCTGCGTCAAATCGCAGAATCACAATTTCGGGCTGTCAGCGAGTATCAGCTCAACGCTCTGGGATATCAGTCTCGTCGTCCGCACTGAAGGGATAACCGATCCGGAGGTAGCTTCAGAATCCATCAAGCCAAGCGGAAGACTCACGACGCGGTCCGATTGATCAGCGAGACGGTCGGGAGGGTTTGCACACAGCCCCAAAAAAAAAGCAGCTCCCGAGAGCTGCTTTTTTCTTACTCCCCCTTTTTGTGCTTGTGGGGTTTCAGGTCCGGATGGTCCTTCTGCTTTTCAGGGGTGACTCGCTGCCTTTTGTCCGGAGTGCCATCTTCATTGGTGCGCTTTGGGCCTGGCTTGATGCTCATGCAAAACTTCCTTTTCCGCTTGGGTTGTTGAATGCAGCTATGTAATTAGTCCAGCTTCTCTCAGCTGTCAAAGCAGGCTGGTGCAGAACCGCCTGGCCGATGATCCGGTCCACATCGAACATTCAGAGGCCAGAATAAGAGCCTCCGACAAAGGGCTTACAAGGGGCAGTGAAATCCAGCGCTGAGCGATACGAAGACGTCTGGACGTTCATCATGCCGAGCACGGTGTGGAACAGGTTGTCGTGGCTCAGCGGTGACGTGGTTTGAGCTTTCAAACAACCCACGTTGACCTTTTCGCTCTTCGCGAGCGAGTCAGACATCCAAAGTACCAACGGCACCTTTGTTTGCTCGTCAGGAGCCATCGCGTAAGGCAGCCCGTGTAGATAGAGCCCACCCTCCCCCAGCGATTCGCCGTGGTCCGAAACGTACATCAGCGCAGTGTCGAACTTGGTGTTGGCCGCCAGGATATCGATGAGATTTGCAGTCACATAATCGGTGTAGAGGATTGAGTTGTCGTAGGCATTGACCACCTCCTCCTGCTTACATTTGTCGAGCTCGTTGGTCTCGCACACCGGTGCGAATTTCTTGAATTGCGAGGGGTAGCGCTTGTAGTAGGCCGGGCCGTGACTGCCTTTGTAGTGGAGCACCAGGACAGCATCGCCTTCCTGGCGCTTGATGAAGTCTTGCATCTCCGTGAGCAGCACCCCGTCCTTACACTCCTCGCTGGTGCACAGTTGGGAATCCGCGTGAGAGGCAGCCTTGTGGTTGGGAACCCTGTCGCAGACCCCTTTGCACCCCGAGTTGTTGTCAGTCCACATGACACTGATGCCAGCGCGTTGAAGCACGTCGAGCAGCCCTTCTCGGCTCTTGGCCAAGCCATCTTTGTACTGGGCCTTACCCACGTCCAGGAACATGCATGGCAGCGAGACCGCGGTAGCGGTACCGCAGGAGCTCACGTTCGTGAAGCTAATGACATTTCGCTTTTCTAGTTCCGGATTCGTTTCACGGGAGTAGCCGTTGAGGGAGAAGTTGGCGGAGCGAGCGGTCTCTCCTACTGCCAGTACCAGCAGCCTGGGTTTACGAGCCGCACCCTGTCGATTAACTACCGCATCAGTACCAATGGCCGTCAGCGTTTTAGGTGAGGCCAGCTGACGCTTCAGGTACCCATGGCCAGCCGCAAACAAGTTGGTAGGTACCAGAATCAGCCGGATCTCCCGATTGTTGCGCAGCAAGGAGGCATACGACTGGTACTGACTCAACGCGATGCCAGATAAGGTCAACAGAGCGAGCGACAGAGCAATGAACCTGCTGACCAAAGCTTTGGCCCAAGGCTTGCGCCGGAGGGGAACCCGGGCAATCAGGTAGACGGGCAACACCCCAACCATTGCGACCCAAAGACCGAGCTTCCAATTCAGCAGCTCGGTTGCCTCAGCGACGTCGGTCTCCACAACGTTGGTGAACATTGTGTAATCGATCACGATGCCGTAGGCATTCATGAAGTAACTCGCAAAAGACGCGCTGATCAGTACCAGGCACAGTATGGGTTTGGCCAGCCGCCCCCATGACAGCAAGCTCAGAACGGTAAACACCCATGCGAATACTATGACTGGGAGGCTAGCCGCTAGCTGCCAGTTCACTTCATCGGTTTTGAATACCAGCTTCCAGAGCACGTTCCAGAGCTCAGCGTTCGCGAATAGCAGTAACCAAAAAGTCACCAGGCCGATTAGCAAATTAGTACTGATGCCTTTCTGCCGCGCATTGCGAATAGCAAAGATCCATTTGCTTAACAGGGTGTGAACAATGGATTTGGAAGGTGTCATTATCAAACTCTGGAAGCTGCTTATCCATGGCGGTAGCTATGGAGTTAGCGGGAGCTACAAGGCAAACCGTCGACAGATGCTGAGCGATTGCGCAATGTGCGGAGCGTCAGAGGCCTTAGGCCCCTAGGCGTTGGGGACGCTTAGTATGTGTGAGGCATAGGGATAAAAAGAGAAATGAATCTCGCTGAGCGCATTATTTCCGGGACCTGATAACGACACGATGACCTCGGGATTACAATGCTGACAGAAATCCAATTACTGCTGTTTTGATTGTCATTGATCACGCTATGATCAAAATTAGGGGAATACTACCCACCAAAAGCAATGCTCCGCTCAGCTAGATAAATTTAATTTCACAAACAAAACGGTTTCGTTTTGTCGTAGGCTAATTTTGAACTTTCAATTCAACTTACAAGTCTTTCTCGCGAGCAGAACATAATTTTCAACTTTTGCTCGTTAATATGTCACCCATCAATGAGGGGCGAATACCATGAGCTTTTTCAAAAACATCCTGGGCGGGCACCATGGCCGTGGAAACCACGGTGGAGGCAAGCACCACAGCGGGGGACATGGGGCCGAGCAATATGATCGCCATGGCCGGCAGCAGGGCTGCGACGGCGGTAATCAGGTGTATGACGGCGGGCGCCCTCCCACTCCTGCCCCCATCAAAGATCTGCAGGGCTGCAGGCAGTGCCGGACGGCCAACGATCCGTCAGCACGCTTTTGTCTAAACTGCGGAACACCGCTATCGAGTGGTTGCACCGCCTGCGGCTCGCTGCTGAGTGCAGGAGCAAGATTTTGCAGTCAGTGTGGCCAAGCGACGCTCTAAGGCTAGGTAGACAGGAAGGCCAACGAGACCACAACCCTGCGCAAGGAGAAATACGTGGGTTCAAATCATGACCATGGCAGCGCTGCAGTACGCGAGGGGCATCAGAAGAAGCTAATCATGGCGCTCGGCTTGACTGGCAGCTTCATGATTGCAGAAGTGATCGGTGCGTGGATTACCGGCAGCCTGGCGCTGCTGTCGGACGCATCTCACATGTTCACAGATACTGCCGCCTTGGCGATCTCACTGATTGCACTTCAGATAGCCAAGCGGCCGGCGGATCAGAAAAGAACCTTCGGCTATGCGCGCCTGGAAATTCTGGCTTCGACGTTCAACGCCGTGCTGCTCTTCCTGGTGGCGATGTACATCTTGTATGAGGCCTACCAGCGCTTCTTCATGCCGGCGGAGATCGCTACCGGAGCGATGATGTGGATCGCAATCGCCGGCCTGATCATCAACCTAATTTCGATGCGCCTTCTGGCATCTGCGAGCAACGAAAGCCTCAACGTCAAAGGAGCCTACCTCGAAGTTTGGAGCGACATGCTCGGCTCGCTTGGCGTAATCATCGCGGCACTTATCATCCGCTTCACCGGCTGGACCTGGGTCGACACGATTGTCGCTGTGGCGATCGGCCTTTGGGTTCTGCCGCGGACGTGGCAGTTGCTTCGCGAAAGCCTGGGGATCCTCATGGAGGGTGTCCCGAGGGGGCTCGACGTTACGGCAATCGAGGCCACCATCCTCGGAGTAGATGGCGTGACGGACGTTCATGACTTGCACGTGTGGGCTGTCAGCAGTGGCAGTAACGTGATGACGTCGCACGTAGTGGTTCGGGATTCTGCAGATGGGGATGCTGTGTTGGCGGCCGTCGTGGATGCTGTCAGCGATGCATTCGAAATCCATCACTGCACCATCCAGATCGAGCGGGCAGCTTTCCACGAGAGCGTTCCCTCACCCTCGCACTGACCGATCGGTAAACACCATGCAAACACATCACCCTCCTGGCTGAGGGTGATGTTGCAAAAAAAATGCGGTGAGGGATGCCGTAAACGGCAGGAGCGCTTCAAGGGGGTTGGTGAATGGCTTCGCCTGCCCTCGTCAACAACCTCCAGAAGGCTCAGCGATGGCCTGGATCATCACGAAGTACCTACTCACTGCCGGTATAGTGATTCTCGTGTCAGAGCTGGCGAAACGCAGCGACAAGCTGGGCGGCTTGGTCGCCGCCCTACCCTTGGTCACGGTCGTGACGTTGGTCTGGCTCTATTTAGAGAACCAGAGCATGGAGAAGATCTCCAACCATGCTTGGTACACGTTCTGGTACGTGCTTCCGACCCTGCCGATGTTTATTGCTTTTCCATTGCTGCTACCTAAGCTCGGCTTTTGGCCGACACTGATCAGCAGCATCCTCATCACAATGGCCAGCTTCGGAGGCTTCGCCATACTGCTGCGCCGGTTCGGCATTGAGCTTCTATGATCCGGTGGCCGCAGGGATCATCTTGATGAGTCTTAACGGCTATTAACACACTCGCCCTTCACCAGGTAGCGAACCATGTGCAGTTCGCCTTTCGAGTCTTCGTAGGTCATCATGCTTCTTACATTACCGCAGTACCGCACATTGGGTGATACATACACCAACTTACCAACGTCCAGGTCCATGCCATAGGCGTAGTCTTCTAGTTGAGGCATGGGCTTTTTTACGCGTTGAGCATAATCCGCTGTAGCCTCTCTAGCAGTACGCTCGATGTGTTTATTGATCTCCATACCGCTTTGGGCATTGGCTGTTAGTGATGTAAAGAGCATAAACACGGCGATCGCTGATACAGTAGTGTTCATAAGAAGTCCCTTAATAAAAAAGCGCCCGTAGGGGGGCGCTAAAATTCACCTACCAAAGGAGCGTATGGTTTACAGGTGAATGCACTGGCGCGAACAACTGCTCGGTGCTCTTGCCAAGCTGCTTTGAAATGAGACAATTTCCAAAGCAGCGATGCCTCTTCCGCTGCCCTTAAACTAGCAAAGGAGGCTAACACCAAGATGATCGTGCAATTACAATTTGGACATGTAATAGATTGTAAGATAATTATTCGAGAGAATATCGAGCCGCCACGTGAACTAATTTGCAGAAAGGCGCTGCGGTTTGCGGCCGTGCATGGGGTCTGCCTGCGTGGCGCCCTCGATCCAAGGCCAGTACCAGTCCTTGCAAGCTAACGACCGAAATGCTGCCTGTCCTGGCCGATTCCACCTGCCAGGCGAATCTGTCATACACCGCCGCAGGCCCCAGAATCCGCTATGCTTAGGGGTGGAGCCTGCATGACTGTCAGAAATCTTGCGGCTACATTACAAATTTGTAGGATTTCGCCGCGGCCAGCTTCTTCGCGTTAAGATTCAAGCGTCCTCAGGTGACCCGGCGTATGGACAGAGGTAGCGACTACCACATGCCATACCCTCAGCCAAACTTTCGAACAGCCTGCAACCATAATCTTGGCGGATTAGGCCAACTCCTTCCTCACACCTTGAGATAAGTTATGCGCGTTCTAGTTGTGGAAGACGAAATTAAAACTGCCGAATATCTTCAGCAGGGCCTATCCGAAAGCGGGTATGTCGTAGATATCGTGCACAACGGTGTAGATGCTCTGCACTTGTTCAACACTAATGTCTATTCGTTGGTCCTCCTGGACGTGAACCTCCCGGGTATCGACGGCTGGGACCTGCTGGAAACCATCCGTAAGACCAGCCGGGTCCGCATCATCATGCTGACCGCCCGCGGACGCATCAATGACAAGCTCAAGGGCTTGGACGGCGGCGCGGATGACTACCTTGTGAAGCCATTCGAATTCCCTGAGCTGCTTGCTCGCATCCGTTCGCTGCAACGCCGTGGTGATGAGTTAGTCGAGAAGAGCTCGCTGAAAATTGCCGATCTGGAACTCGACTCCGTCCGCCATCGCGTCTTCCGCGGTGGCACACGCATCGATCTCACCACCAAGGAATTTGCGCTTCTGCACCTGCTCATGAGCCGAACGGGCGAAGCGCTGACTCGCTCTCAGATCATCTCGTTGGTCTGGGATATGAATTTCGATTGCGACACCAATGTCATCGATGTAGCCATCCGGCGCTTGCGCTCGAAGATCGATGACCCGTTTGAAACCAAGCTCATTCACACGCTTCGTGGCGTTGGGTACGTTTTTGAGGAACGCGCATGAGGCCATTCAGCCTGGCTGCAAAGCTGGGGTTAAAAGTTGGGTTGATGAGCGCAGCGTTGCTGCTTCTGTTCGCCACCTTTGGCTATCTGATGGTAGGCAAGGCTCTGGAAAGAAATGCCAGAGCAGACCTGGAAGTAAAGATGGCGGGGATGGCTCACAACCTGTCCACCATCCCGGACATCTCCGGCGTCAACGCGGATGCGCATCAGCTTGTCGATTTGGTCATGGGCCACAACAACCTGTATGTGAGCATATTCGATACCTCACAGAATCAGACTCCCCTGCTCTCGATTGGCTCGAAACAGGTCAATCTGGAGGTGCACAAGTTTCAGCCGGCGGCCCAGCCCAAAGAGCACGAATGGCGTGATACGCAGGACCGTCCTCTGCTGAGTGCTTCTCGAATCATGCGTTTGGGCGATGGAACAGAGGTCAGCGTCTATATGACCATGGACCAGTCATCCAGTGAGGCGCTGCTCGATGCGTTGCTGACCTGGGCCTTGATGATGTCCCCCGTCATCCTCGCACTGATCTTGGCCATTGGCTGGTGGACTGTGCGCAGAGGCCTGCTACCACTGACCAAGTTCCTCAAGATCGCCTCGAAAATCTCAACCGAGAGCCTCGACCATCGCCTTCCAACTGATGGGATGCCGGCAGAACTCAAAATGCTCGCCGACGGCATCAACATCATGCTGGCTCGCCTGGATGATGGGGTTCAGCAGCTCTCGCAGTTTTCTGACGACCTTGCTCACGAACTTCGAGCACCGCTTTCCAACCTGATGGGCAAGGCCCAGGTTGCCTTGACCAGAGAACGATCGCTTTCCGAGTACCGGGAGGTTCTGGAGTCGTGCACAGAAGAGCTGGACCGCATGAGCCGCATGGTTTCCGACATGCTGTTCTTGGCCCAGGTCAGTCATCCAGCATCAATGGTGGAGTTCGAATCCGTCTCCTTGGTCGACGAGGTTCAGCGAGTGTGCGATCTCTTCAGCATTTCAGCAGAAGAAGGCGAGATTCAGCTGCAGATCTCCGGCAGTGATGACGTGGTGCGCGGGAATCGCCTGATGGTTCAACGTGCCGTCTCGAATCTGGTCTCGAACGCGATCCGTTACTGCCCTCGCGGCCGCACGGTCTACGTTAAGGTGCAGCATAGTGCGAGCGGTACGACGTTGAGTGTCGGCAACCCCGGCCGTGGTATTGCCAAGGAACACCACGCGCACTTGTTTGAGCGGTTCTACCGTGTGGACAAGAGCCGAGCACGGAGCGAAGGCGGTACCGGTCTTGGCTTGGCCATTGTGCAGTCGATCATGAGTCTGCACCAGGGATCGGCGAGCGTGGAGGTGACCGAAGAAAACTTCACCTGGTTCCACCTTCACTTTCCGGAAGCCCAGCAAATGCAGCCGGCAATGACCGCCGCTTAAATTGCGCAGACACGATTAGGCCCGTCAATCGACGGGCCTTTTGTTTGCCTCAATGCATCAGTGCCGAAGGACCACAGGGTCCATGGGCGACCGCAGAATCACCGACTTAATAATCTTCTGTTCGTCAGGATTGGCGTTTTTCCACAGGTGTGAGAAGTACTGAGCATTCACTTTCTCTTGAGCACTTACGCTGCCGGCGGCATCGATCAGGCGCATGGTCGAGTAGACACAGATCAGCGCCAGAATGAAGAACGCCGTGGCGACCACCATCACATAACGCTTGGCCAGCACCGGTGCCCGCTTGAGCTCCTGGATAGAGGCGTCCGCCGCCTTTGTCGCTGCTGTAAGCTCCGAGATCAGTGGCTGGATGGCGGTGTCGACTCCGCGGCATGCAGCTGAATACGCTGATGCAGCGGCGCGCAAGGCAACCTCCTCCGCGTTCGACCAAGCCTTCTCCGCCTTTCGCACCTCCTCCTGAATCTGCCGGCCGACAGCGTCCACCTGCTCCACCAGTTCGTTCGACCTCTCCAAAACAGCGCTGGAGGTGCGCGTCTGCGAGGTCAGCTCATCGAGCTGGACAGTGAGTTTTTCAGTGCAGCGGCGAAAGTCACCGATAGCAACTGCCCAGGGCTCTATGTCATTCATGGCTATCTCCTAGGGCGGCCAACAACGCCGCGCTGAATTAACGCGCTAGATATCAAAATTGTAATTTAAGAGAAAATTCGAAGTCGCCCTCGACAGTGCCGAGATAGACATGATCCTTCCAGATTTGAAGATTTAACGCATCCTATCTGCAGCCAAAATTACGGAATTGTAATTATTGACTCACCTTGTCGTTAGCTTCGCGTTCCTAAACTACAAACCAACAAAGGCCGCTAATCAGGTTGGCCTAGTATGAGCCGAGGTTCACAATGAAATTTGTCAAATCTATCGCTATTGGCAGCCTGCTGCTGGGTCTCATGGGTACCGCTTACGCTGAAGGCGGCTTCGAGCGAACGAAACAGTTCAACGAGAACTTCCGAACCGAACAGGCTCGCCTATGGAGCGATGACTCTTCGGACCAGAACAAACAACAAGTCGCTCAAGAGCAAAAGAAAGAAAGCAAGGATGGTAAGGAACAAGCCGACAATTAATCGGCGGTTAAATAGGACTTCAAATGACGAAAGAAATCGACAAAAAAGCCAGGGTAAAACCTGGCTTTTTTGTGCTTGGAATTTAGCCTTCGTTCTTGCGAGGCGTTTCCGCATTGCTTTCTCCGGCCAGACCCTCGGCACCTTGTGCGGGGCGTTTCCAATGGCACAGCAGGAGCTGGCTGGCGTTCGCTTCGGTGATCGATGTGCAAGCTAGATCAGCGGGCAGACCATCCTTGCTGTCTCGCAAGCGCCTGGACAGATAGAACGAGCCATCCCGCGGCCACTTGGCAGGATCCTTGATGTTCTCGGACTTCCCGCTGCTGTAAAACTCCGACGAGTATGAGCGGCGGCCAGGATAGATCAGGGGAGCGGAATGAGCAGACTGCACATTGAGCCAGGCTTGAACCACATCCCGCTGATTCTGAGGGCGCTCCTCTAGTACCCCGGCGTAGATGATGCCCGCACCGATGATTGGCAACACCAATGCGCTCGCAGCGGCAGCCCAGGTGGTCTTCGGGCCAACTTCGCTGACCCGTGCAGACAGCAGCAATGCCCACGCTGGCAGCGCGGGTAGCAGGTAGGTCCACAGAATGTTGCCTGCAAATGTGAAGAAGACCGGTGTCGCCAAGGCCCACAGCCAGAGGTAGGCTTTGAAGCGCTGCATCGATCCACGCTTGCGGATCAACAGTGGTAGAAACAAGGCCCATGGCAGTAGCGACAATCCGAGCTGGATCCAGATGCTGCCGTACGGCTTGGCATGAGCACTACCATAGAGGTCCCCTGCCCAGTTACTGACGACGTAGCGGCTCCAGTGCTCACCAACGAAGAAGTACTCCATGAAGCCGGGCGTTTTCATCTCGGCCGCGACATACCATGGCACGGATATACCGAACATAAGTACAAGGCCGCTAATCCAGGGAAGCCTCAGTACCCGTCCCCATTCCTTGTAGATAACGAACCAGGCGAATGCCGGCGCCCCCATAAGCACCAGGGTCAGCGGCCCTTTGGCAAGCAAGCCCAGCCCGAGACCTGCGAACATCAGGTAGGCATCCGCCTTGCTGGCGCACTTCATCCAACGCCAGAAACCGTAGCTGGCCAGCAGAATCGAGAACGACAAAACAGGGTCAGTCAGCACAACACCGCTGGAGACCAGGCCAAGTGTGGTGCTGGAAAAAATAATGGCAGCCCAGATGCCGGCGTTACGAGAAATCTGCTGCGTGCCGAGTTTGATGATGATGAAACAGCTTGCCAGGTGGAGTAGCCACGCTGGGAAGCGCGCAGCGAACTCGTTAACGCCGAAGACCGTCATGCTCGCGGCCTGGGTCCAGAAGGACAACGGAGGCTTGCCCCAGAACGGTACCCCGTAGTCGAACATGGGCGTGATCCAGTCATTCAACTCGACCATCTTGCGAGCCATTTCAGCGTAACGGGCCTCAGATGTGTCCATCAGCGGGTAGATGCCCAGCCCCACCAAACGCAATAGCAAAATCGAACCCAGGACCCACCACAGCGTCCTCTCGTTCTTCAGGTTCAGCATTTCTTACCCTCGATCGAAGCCATCGAAGGGTGGAGTGACACGGGATCTGCCTTGTTGCTGTGCTTCAGGAAATAGAGAGGCCGGCGCTTCACTTCCGCGAGTGTCACGCCCAGGTACTCCCCCACCATGGCGACACCGACGCACATGAATGAAGCCATTCCGACGATCAGGTGATGGATGTCGAAACTGCCTGCCACAAGCGACGCAAGCATGTAGCAGATGCTGGAGACGAAAAGACCGAAACTGATGAGGCTGAAAATGCGCAGTGGTTTGCGAGAGAAGCTGACGATGCTCTCGATGGCCAGATTGAACAGGCCAGCTGCATTCCATTTGGTGCTCCCGGCATGGCGAACAGTGCGATTGTAGGGCAGTTCGATGGTACGAAAGCCTACCCAGCCGATCATGCCTTTGAGAATCCTGGAGCGTTCATCCAGGGCCCGCAGGGCTGCCAGCGGCGCAGGCCCAATCAATCGGAAATCGCTGACATCGGCCGGCATGTCCACCTTCTCCACCAGGCGCTGCATGACCCAGTAGTAAGCCCGGGCACTCATGCGCTTGAACCACGAATCACCGATTCTCAGGTTGCGCTGCATGTTCACCACGTCGTAGCCGCGTTGCCAGTAGTCCACCATGGCCGCGATGAGCTCTGGTGGATCCTGCAGGTCGACATCAATGAAGATCAGCGCACTGCCACGGGCATGGTCTATCCCGGCGCTCAGTGCAGCCTCTTTGCCGAAGTTGCGACTCAGGGACAGGCAACGTACAGATGACCCATCCTGATAGTGGCGAAGAATGTCGGCCGTCCGGTCATTACTGCCGTCGTCGACATAGAGGATTTCGCAGGAGACGGGTAAGCGCTTCACCACGCGGGTGATTCGCTGGTGGAACTCGGGGATGGTTTCCTCTTCCTGGAAGCAAGGGACCACGATGGTTAACAAGGGATCAGGGCGCTCGGGAAAGCGATGTAATGTCTGCATGATTGAATGTCCAAAAACGATGTGCAATGAATCCAAGTGCAGTGAGGCTTAAGGTCACTACGACTTGGGAGATGAGCGGTGACAGATTCGACTTGATGAGGAACCACATACCCACGCCATTGCCGAAGTTTGTGGTTAACGCGACCAGTGCAAACCTGACAGGCTGAAACTTACGAGAGCCATCTGCCACAAAACAGAGCGCCCTATTTCCAATGAAGCTCGCGATTGCGCCAACCATGCCGCCACAGATACTGGCCAGTAACGGAGTAACGAATTCTGTCGTAACCAGCAATAGGAACACCGCATAATGGACTCCCGTTGCTATGAAGCCGATCCCCAGATAACGAATCAGTAAGGTAGTAAGAGGTGGGGTTTGATTTTCCATGCCCAAAGCCTATGGAGGCAAAGGTGAAAAAATAGTGAACTAAATGTAAATGCGTAATTAGCCGAATCTATATATGGTAAGTAACAAGTCGGCGCACTAGGCTAGCACGCTACAATATCAGAGGGATTGCCTGAAAATTACGCTTTCGAAATAAAAGCCTTCCGATAACGCATGCATGACCCGTGGATTACAATGTTGACAAGATAAGGAAACACCGGGTGGCATTGAGATAGATTCCCCGAATTAAGGGGGACCTAATGGTTACACAAAATGAAACATATACAAGCACCGTTGTTCCTTACAGCCCTGACATATTGGATGATTTGCCAATTGATGATCAGCTGGCCGTAGAGTTTTTCGCAACAGCACGTTGTGCCAGTTTCAAACAGGCTGCCCGAGGGCTCAATGTGCCAGTGGTAGGCCTGCGGAAACGCTTGGAGAAACTGGAAGAGCACATTGGTGCTCCCGTGTTTGTCTACAAACACAACAAGCTTGCCCTGACCCGCACAGGCGAGAGGGTCAGCCATTACCTGTGCCAGCTCTTCGGCCCAGACGGCCTTGGCAAGTCCGGTGAAAAGGAAGTCCCCAGGCTTACCATCGCGATCACAGAGCCAGTGCTGAACGACATCGTAAACCGCGATCTAGTCGCCTACGTGCGTGATCATGCCGAAATGCAGCTGGAAATCCATTCAGAATGCACAACGCAGATGCTTTCTGAGTGTGAAGTCGATGTGGGTATCGCTTTGGTGAGCCCAGATGATAAAGGCGCGCTTGATCGCCATCCTACGTATAGGTTTGAACGGCTTGGCCGGATTGGGCACGCCCTGTTCATTTCCAGCCGCTATTCAAGAAGCGTCACCCTTCCAGTGGAGAGCTTGGATTTGCACAACTTCATGCTCGTTGTCCCTTGGGATGAAGAGATCTTGGCGGGCTCACGAAAGTGGGCATCGATAATGGCTGAGCATCAGGGCGGTACCACTCGGGTCAAGAGCTACAACCTATCACGAGGCCTTGTCGTTGGCGGTGCGTGTATTGGAGTGCTGCCCGACTACAGCCGAAAACTGGAGAGAAATATCCTACCCGTGCCGGGTTTCCTGGACGACCTGGAGGAGAAAGATGTCTATCTTGTTATCAAAACGAAGCTTGTCCGCAATGCGCAGGTTTTGGAAATTCGAAGATTGATCAAGAAGAGCTTCTTTGATAAGAAGGACTGGCTTGTTCGGTAACAGTTTTGTTAGGTTTGAAACTCCTCCGTTAACACTACAGAAACACAACTGTCATATTCGCTTGCAACCTAGTCAGAGTGCTTAGAACAAAGGCATCTTGTTACAGCAGGTGACAACCGTGGCCTGCTCCCATCTGCAAGATAAATTTAGGCCGGCGCAGGGCGAAATATAACGTCGGTAGCTAAGCACTTAACATACGAGAGGCAAGCAATGATCCGTTCTTCGAACATGCGGGAAAAGCTGTTGGCTGCCGCAATAATAGGCACATTTTCCTCGCAAGCATTCTCCGGAACAGTAACCACTGACGGAGCTGACATCGTTCTGAAGACCAAGGGCGGTCTTGAAGTATCGACTTCTGACAAGGAATTCAGTTTCAAACTGGGCGGCCGAGTTCAGGCCGACTACGGCCGTTTCGATGGTGTCTTCACCAAGAATGGCGATACCGCTGACGCAGGCTACTTCCGTCGCGCCTACCTTGAGCTCGGTGGCGTGCTGTACCGCGACTGGAAGTATCAGCTCAACTACGACCTTTCCCGCAACACGGGCAACGACTCCGACGGCTACTTCGACGAAGCCAGCCTGACCTACACGGGTTTCAAGCCGGTGCAACTGCGCTTTGGCCGTTTCTACACCGACTTCGGTCTTGAGAAAGCCACCAGTTCGAAGTGGACCACCGCCATGGAGCGGAACCTCTCGTACGACCTGGCGGACTGGATCAACGACAACGCCGGCATGGGTGTTCAAGCCACCAGCACCATCGCTGACATGGCTTATGTTTCCGGTAGCGTTTTCAGCGAAACCAATAACAACTCGGATGGCGACAGCACCAAGCGCTACAACGTACGTGGCGTGTTCGCACCGCTGCACAGTGATGGCAACGTCCTGCACGTCGGTGCTCAGTACGCTTACCGCGACCTCAAAAACAGTGCGGTCGATACCCGGATTCGTTCGCGTCTGGGCGTCCGCGGTGTAGATACCAATGGCGGCGGCGATGCCGGCACCAACGGCAACCGCATGCTGTTTGGCGGTGCTGCTGCACAAGATGGCCTGTGGAAGGACGACTCGGTCTGGGGTCTCGAAGGTGCCTGGGCCACCGGTCCGTTCTCGGTTCAAGCGGAATACCTTCGCCGCAAGCTGAAAGCTGACCAGGCCAACAACGACATGAAGGCCTCCGGTTACTACGCCCAGATGGCTTACACCCTGACCGGCGAGCCGCGTATCTACAAGCTCGATGGTGCCAAGTTCGACACTATCAAACCAGAGAACAAGGAACTGGGGGCCTGGGAAGTCTTCTACCGCTTTGACGATATCAAGGTCGAAGACGGCAACCTGGTCACCGCGGCGGACCAATCGAACGAGCGCAAGGCCAAGAGCCACACGGTGGGTGTGAACTGGTACGTCAACGAGGCGGTGAAAGTCAGTGCCAACTACATCAACGTGCGCACCGACAACAACGAGAACACCGTGGGCGACGACAGCGGCAATGCCATCGTGACCCGCCTGCAATACGTCTTCTGATCCCTCTCATCAGTCTGACGTGAGAAAGCCGGAAGCGCTCAACGTGCTTCCGGCTTTCCTGTTTCTGGAGGTGATCAAGCATGGAGCGCCCTCCTCCTACCTGCTTTCGCTTACCGATGACCGCTCTTGCCAAAGCTCGGCGAATCTGATGTGATTGCCGCGTCGGGCTTTGCATGGTGGCCGTGCAAGCAAATCAAACCTGACTCCTATTCATGATTGAACCTGATTCGACGTCCAGCTTCGCGTCTAACGGCCCTACAAGCGCAGCTACCCCAACGTCGCTCATTAGGGGATAGTCATGTCTGCAAAAAAGCTGCTTCAACCTCTCGCTGCTCAGCTGCACGCCTCGTTCTCGGCTTCTGGCCGCCCGTACTCTCATCTGCACCTCCACCAGCTGTTCCACGCGGCCATCGGCTCCGTTGCACCGCAAGTTGCCATCCAAGACAAGCTGCCAATTCAGGTCTGTCGTGACAACGAGACACGGCAGTACAACCTCTACGCGGCGGTCGAGCGGGCGAAAACGTGCTTAGGATTGACCGATCTTCAAGCAGTCGGTGTGGCTGAAGAAGTCATTGAGGTGCTACGAACTGCGGGAATCGGCGTGAACCAGGTTCGCCTGCTCCTTGACCCCTCCTTCAGCTCGAAGACTCGCAAAAAGGCCTTCAAGGCTCTCTGCAAGAACCTGGATCTGAACGAGCTAGGCGATCGCTTCGTCCCCAAGACTGCCACGTTGGCCATCGCTGCTGGTATTGCGCCGCCTCCCAAAATGTCGTGGAAGGATCGCTTCGCCCTGGCTGCAAATTCCCCCATGCGGGGGCCAAGCGAGCTCATCAGCATGGTCAACCGGGATGAGTGTTATCTGTGGGTATTCCCACCGACTGACCATCATGCGACGGCTCCAGCGACGCATGACCGTTTCTTTGGTGAAAAGACCCACCCGAGCGCAGAAATGGGCATGGGGTTCAGCATCATCGATTCCGGCTGGACCCGCCCCAAGTACCCGCTATCCAGGCAGTCACAAGAGACCTTCATCCAGTATTCGCTTTCTGCGCCGATGTGGTCCTGGCGCGCACAAAGTGACACCTGGCGCCTGGGAAACATCCTGCGTTCAAGAATCCTTGACGGGGCTCCTTGGCATAACGAGCCTCTGAGTGACGTGCTTCCGAGCGGCCTTAAATCCCTGCCCCGGATCTATGGGTGCGAAACCTGCCGAACGCTGTTCATTGAGAATCACAGCGACTACCCGGATGTACCCACTCAGTGCCAATGCGGTGAGGCGAGCAGCACGGGTGACCAAAACGAGTCATCTGCTCTCAATAGCTGATTTTCCTTACGGTGGCGGGCTGAGCCCCCCGTTAGGGATTGGCTATGGGAGCGGGATTCGCTCACCCCAAACCTGAAGGCGCCGCCACCTAACCGAGCGATATGAGCTGAATGCTCGCGGAGTAGATATGCAAAAGAGTAAAAACAAACAGGACACCCTGGCGGCGATCAATGCGCTTGTCGAGATTGCGTATGATCAGGGATTTGCGGACGGACACGGAGTCGGCAATCAAGTCGGTTTCGTAGCCGGTGTCATGAGCCTCAAAGCTGCATTGGCCTGCGGCTTACGGCATGGCTCACCTGAGTGCGGAAAGGCCCTTGAAAGCCTCAAGCGCATCGGGATCGACGAGTGAGAGAAAAGTACGGGTCGTGCGCTGATCGCGCACGACCCGTACTTCTACTTCAGGTCATTTCCCTGCTTAGCTTCATGATTGAAGCTCAGGGATCAGGTGCTTCTGCGGTAGGCCAACAGGCGCAAGGCGTTGAAGACGACCAACAGTGTGGAGCCCTCATGGATCGCAACAGCGGCACCAATGCTCAAGCCCATGATGGTGGACGGAACCAGGATGGCCACAATCCCCAAGCTGACGAACAGATTCTGGTGGATGATCGATCGCGTGTGACGGCTCAGCCCCACCGCAAATGGGAGTTGCCTGATGTCGTCAGCCATAAGCGCGATATCAGCCGTTTCCAGGGCAACATCAGATCCAGCAGCCCCCATTGCGATACCAACGCTCGAACTGGCCATGGCAGGGGCATCATTGACGCCGTCACCCACCATGGCCACCTTGGCGCTAAGGCGCAGGTTTTTGATGGCCTTGACCTTGTCTTCCGGCATCAGGTCTCCCCACGCTTCATCTAAGCCAACTTGTTTGGCTACAGCCTCTGCAACGCGGTTGTGGTCTCCAGAAATCATGACCATGCGTTCGATGCCCATCTCTCTAAGCTTCTGGAGTGCCTCTTTGGCCCCCTCCCGGGGTGTGTCCAATAGCCCGATAGCGCCCAGATCCTTGTCAGCACGCCGTACCACCATGGTGGTACGGCCTGACTGACGTAGACGCTCCGCAGCCTCCAGGGCTGCCTTGCTGAGTGCGGGAATACCATTGGTACCGAACATCTCGACCTTGCCAATCCAGACGAACTGCCCATCAAGCTCAGCACGCACGCCGCGGCCAATCATGTTGCTCATGTTCTTGGCTTGGAATCGGCGCCGTGTGCCAATCATCTCTTCACCGTCACGCACAATTGCCGCAGCCAGCGGATGGTCGCTCATCGACTCCACAGCGATGGCGACGTTTAGCAGATCCTCGATCTGCGTGCCGCCTATGGGTATTACATCGGTGATACGTGGGCGCCCTTCGGTCAGGGTACCGGTCTTGTCGAATGCCATGGCATTCAATGATCCAAGCTCTTCAAGTGGCGCACCGCCCTTGATCAGCACGCCACCTCGGGCTGCCCTGGCGATGCCAGAGAGAATGGCGCTTGGTGTAGCGATCGCGAGCGCGCAGGGGCTGGCTGCAACCAGTACGGCCATCGCCCGGTAGAACGAGTCACGGAACGGCTCGTCAAGGAAAATGCCGGCAAATAGCAGCCCGACTACCAGCAGTAAAACCAACGGGACGAATATGCGTTGGAAGCGGTCCGTGAATCGCTGGGTCGGTGACTTCCTGACTTCGGCTTCACTGACCATCTTGATGACCCGCGCCAAGGTACTCTCCGTAGAGCGCCGTGTTACCTCAACCTCGATGAGCGTTTCGCCATTGATGGTACCGGCGAAGACTTTCGAGGCTGCATCCACTGCATCTGGCTTGCTGCGTGCGAGTTCGGCATCAGGAACAGGTTGCTTGTCCACGGGGACGCTCTCACCGGTTACTGGCGCCTGGTTGATACTTGAGGAGCCTACGACTACAAAACCATCGGCCGGCAGGCGGTCATTGGGGCGCACGATGACAACGTCACCGGGAACCAGCAGCTCCACGGGCATCTCCACCGTGCCATTTGCTCTGCGTACGATCGCGGTGGCTGGTGCGAGCTTGGACAGTGCCTCAATCGCTTTCTTGGCCCGCCCCATCGCGTAGCTTTCAAGGGAATGCCCCAGACTGAACAGGAACAGCAGCAGAGCCCCCTCCGCCCAGGCGCCGATGCTCGCGGCACCGACTGCGGCGAGAAGCATCAGCGAGTCGATCTCGAAGCGTTTCTGACGGATGTTGGTAACCGCTTCCTTAGTGGTGAACCATCCACCGAACACGTAGGCCGACACGTACAGAATCAGAGGCAGACGATCAATCAGGCCAAGTTTTCCTGCGAGAGCTCCGGCACCCAGGAGAGCACCACAGATCAGCGCGAAAATCAGCTCTGTGTTCATTCCAAAAATGCCGCCATGCTCATGGCTATGACCTTCATGCCCGGCTTGGTCATCAGGGCGTTCAAGCAAACTCTTCATAACTCGTCCCTTCTGGGGTCAAGGCTTCCAATTGCCCTCTGCAGTTGGGGAGCCGTCTCTGTTGGTTGGCTAAGATCTATTGCACGGTTTGCCCGAGCCCAGGCGTTAACATTTCGAAGCTATGGGGTATCGGGCGTAATAAAAAATGCCAGGCACTGCCTGGCATTTATGAATTCTCTAATTGTTCTGTTCAAATCGTTTACTACTTGTTGTTGATGCATTGCGAATACATCGAGTAACGAACAGTCTTGAGCGTGCCCTGGGAGTCCTCGAAGGTCATCAACCGTGGATAGACCTGGCAGGTACGGGGGTCCTGCGACTGACGTACGAATTTCGCAACGTCTATCTTCATGCCATATTTGTAATCCTGAATCTCTGGCATTGGCTTGCCATTTTTCTCCGCGTACTTGGCCACTGCGGTCTGGTGTTCCTTGGTGTATTGAAGCTGCTTGCTCTCGGAGAAAGTGTTGGCCTGCGAAGCCACCGAGAAAACAACAAGTGCAGCAGCGATAATTAGCTTTTTCATAAAACCCTCTCAATTTCAAAACTTCTCGGGCGTAACCTTAGCAATGCATAGGCATCACCGGCATGACGAGAAACTTACAATTTTGAAAGGTAAGTGCATCTACTTCACTTTAAACAAAAAAGCCCACAACACGTGTTGTGGGCTTCTCTTTAGCGGAGGCTGTTAGCTAACCACTTCGGCCTCGTCGCCGTCTTCATCCTTGCGGTGTGCCCAGTGATACAGGGCAGGCAGTACCAGCAAGGTCAGTGCGGTGGAGGACAGGATCCCGCCAATCACCACCGTCGCCAATGGCCGCTGAACTTCGGCACCGGTGCCGGTGGCCAAAGCCATCGGGATGAAGCCCAGGGACGCTACCAAGGCTGTCATCAGAACAGGTCGCAGACGGGTCAATGCACCTTCATCGACTGCCTGTCTGAGCGTTCGTCCCTCCTCCCTTAGCCCGCGGATGAAGGCAATCATCACCAGGCCGTTCAGTACTGCAACGCCGGACAGTGCAATGAAGCCGACACCTGCCGAGATCGACAGTGGGATGTCCCGCAGCCACAACGCCACAACACCACCGGTGAGTGCGAATGGAATACCGGTGAAGACCAGCATGCCGTCCTTCAGGTTGTTGAACATCAGGAACAACAAGGTCATGACCAGCAGCAAGGCGACTGGAACAACGATCTGCAGGCGTTTGGCAGCCGACTGCAGCTGCTCGAACTGGCCCCCCCAAGTCGTCCAGTAGCCCGCAGGGATTTGCACCTTCTTGTCCAGCGATGCGGTCGCCTCCTCAACGAAGGACCCCAGATCGCGGCCTCGAACGTTGGCGCTGACGATAACCAGACGTTTGCCGTTCTCGCGGCTGATTTGGTTCGGGCCCAGTTGCAGGTCCAGATTGGCGACCTGGGACAGCGGGATGAAGCCGATCTGATTGGCACCCTGTGCCGCATTGGCAGGTACCGGGATCAGCAAGCTGGACATACCCGCTACGTCGGTGCGAACGGTCTCTGGTAGGCGTACTACCATGTCGAACCGACGGTCGCCCTCATACAGCGTGCCGGCCTGACGGCCACCCACGGCGATAGCGATCGAGTTCTGAACATCCGCGATGTTCAGGCCGTAGCGTGCTGCTTTTTCGCGGTCAATGTTGATGGTCAGCACCGGCAGGCCGGATGTCTGCTCAACTTTCACTTCCGATGAGCCCGGGACCGCTTTGAGCGCTGCCGCGATCTTGTTGGCGGTGTTGTTGAGCACGTCCATGTCATCGCCGAAGACTTTCACAGCGACGTCACTACGCACGCCCGAAATCAGCTCGTTGAAACGCAGTTGGATTGGCTGCGACAACTCGTAGTTGCTTCCTGGAACACCCGCTGCGGCCTTCTGCACTTCAGCAATCAGCTCATCACGAGGCTTCTTCGGGTTAGGCCACTGATCCTGAGGCTTGAGCATGATGTAGGCGTCAGAGGCGTTCGGCGGCATCGGGTCAGATGCAATTTCTGCGGTACCCGAGCGTGCGAACATCCGCTCAACTTCAGGCACCTGCGCAATCACCGCTTTCTCCAGACGCTGCTGCATCTCGACAGATTGAGTGAGGCTCGTTCCAGGCACACGCATGGCCTGCATCGCAAAGTCACCCTCACTGAGGCTTGGGATGAACTCGCTACCCATACGACTTGCCAGCAAACCACTGAGCACGACCAAGGCTACTGCGGCCGAGAAAGCGATGTTCCGATGTCCCAGCACCCATTGCAGAACCGGTTCATAGCGCAGTCGAGCTGTGCGCATGACCACGCCTTCCTCTTCCTTCACCTTGCCAGTGACGAACATGGCAATAGCTGCAGGAACAAAGGTAACGGACAGGACCATTGCACCCAGCAGCGCCATCACAACGGTGAAGGCCATCGGGTGGAACATTTTGCCTTCGACGCCGGTGAGGGCGAAGATCGGCAGGTACACCACCATGATGATCAGCTGACCGAAGATCAGCGGCCGGCGAGCTTCTCGCGCCGCGGCAAAGACCTCGTGGAAGCGTTCGGTTTTGGTGAGCATGCGGCCATGCTTATGTTGCGCATGAGCCAGTCGACGGATCGCGTTTTCTACAATAACCACGGCACCGTCGACGATGATGCCGAAGTCGAGTGCCCCCAAACTCATTAAGTTGGCACTGACCTTGTTGTTGAACATGCCTGTGAAGGTGAACAGCATGGACAGCGGAATCACCATCGCGGTGATCAGAGCCGCACGGATGTTGCCGAGGAACAGGAACAGAATGGCGATAACCAGGATCGCGCCTTCCACCAGGTTCTTCTTCACCGTCGCGATGGCTTTTTCAACCAGGTTGGTACGGTCGTAAACAGTCACAGCCACCACGCCCTTTGGCAGGGTGCGGTTGATGTCCGCCAATTTGGCGGCGACAGCTTGAGATACGGTGCGGCTGTTTTCACCAATCAGCATGAACACGGTACCGAGCACGACTTCGCGGCCGTTCTCAGTAGCAGCACCTGTACGGAGCTCTTTACCGATGCTGACGTCAGCAACGCTGCTGATGCGAATCGGTGCACCATCCACACTGGTGATCACGATGTTGGCGATGTCTTCGATATTGCCTACCTGACCCGGTGCACGGATGAGCAACTGTTCACCATTACGCTCGATGTAGCCGGCACCGACGTTGGCGTTGTTACTTTCCAACGCTGCGACCAGGTCATTGAGTGTCAGCTTGTAGGTAGCCAGGCGCTTTGGATCCGGCGCAACCAGGAACTGCTTGGCATAACCGCCGATGGTATTGATCTCGGCCACACCCGGGACGTTACGCAGCTGAGGCTTGATGATCCAGTCCTGGATCACGCGCAGGTCGGTCGGGGTGTACGGCGTACCGTCCTCTTTGACCGCGCCATCTTCGGCTTCAACAGTCCACAGGAAGATCTCGCCGAGGCCGGTAGATACCGGACCCATGACGGCCTCTACACCTTCTGGCAGCTGTTCCTTCGCAACCTGCAGCCGCTCGTTGATCAACTGGCGGGCAAAGAAGATGTCAGTGCCATCCTTGAAGATCACGGTGACCTGAGACAGGCCAGAGCGAGACAGGGAACGGGTCTGCTGAAGGCCCGGGAGACCGGCCATGGCCGTTTCAACTGGAAACGTGATCCGTTGTTCGGTTTCCAAGGGCGAGTAACCAGGCGCTGCAGTGTTGATCTGCACCTGGACGTTGGTGATATCGGGTACCGCATCGATGGGCAGCTTTTGATAGCTGTAGATACCGATACCCGCCATGATCAGAACGGCGATCATTACTACGATGCGCTGCTCGATGGCGAATCTGATGATACGTTCAAACATGAGAAATCATCCTGTCAGTTCGCATCAGTGACCGTGTTCGGCAGAAGCTTTGCCGAGCTCGGACTTGAGTGTGAAGCTGCCACTGGTTGCTACCTGGGCGCCGGCTTCAATACCGTCGATGATTTCCACGTACCCATTGTCGCGGCGACCCAGTTTTACCGGGCGGGTGTCAAAGCCATCTGGGGTGCGTACGAATACCGAAGGTTTGTCTTCAACGGTCTGCACAGCGTGCTCAGGGACCGCTACGGCAACTCGATCGGTCTGGGAGGTGACCGCAATGTTTACGAACAGGCCTGGACGCCAGGCGCCGTTGGGGTTGGTCAAGGTGACGCGGACAGTAGCTGCACGGTTTTGCTCGCCCAGCAGGCTGCCGACATAACCCACCTTCCCTTCGACCTCGACGTTCATGTCAGGCGAAGAGACTTTCACTGCACGGCCAGTCGTGACCTTGCCCAGATCTGTCGGCGGAACTGCGAAGGTCGCCCAGACCTGATTCAGGTCGGAAAGGATGAAGGCGTTGGTCGCCTCGCTGACGACTTCGCCGACGGTCAGGTGTTTCTCCACTACCACGGCGTCGAAGGGAGCGCGGAGCTCGTAACGATTACCGCCAACGGAGTTAACCGAGGCACCGATTGCGCCGACCTTCTGCTTGGCGTTGGCCAAGGAGATCTCCGCTTCTTGCAGCGCTTGGCGTGCTTGGAGGTAGTCTTGCTCTGCAGAGATCTTGTCCTGCCACAGTTGCTTCTCACGTTCGAAGGTCACACGCGCCAGTTCGACGCGACGCTGTGCGGCCTGTTGTTCGCTGCGCAGGTCAGAGATCTGCTGGCTGGCGATTACCGCGAGGACTTGCCCTTTCTTGACCGTCTCGCCCAGGTTGGCCTGGACAGCCTCAACAACGCCAGGAACACGAGGAACCACGTGGGCAGTACGATCTTCGTCGAAGCGAATTTCGCCAGGGAAGCTCACGACGGTACCGAGGTCACGAGGCGCTGCAGCTTCCAGGGCAACACCAGCGGCCTTGATCTGTTCAGCGCTGAGCGTCAGCTTGCCCTCTTCTTCACCGCCCTCTTCGCTGTGGCCTTCTTCACCATGGCCCTCATCACCTTCCTCTTTGGCGGCAGATGCGGCTTTCTTTTCGTCGCCATGGCCATCGTTAGCGCCATGCTCGGCAGTACTGGCGGCCTGCTGTCCGGAACTGTTGTTCCAGGCAAGGCTGCCAAATCCGAGGGCTGCCACAGCGGCTACCGCGAGGGCGATCTTGCGTTTGTTATCCATTGCTACTCCTGCTGATCGTAGGCACCGGCTTGTTCAAGGCTGTGTGCCGAAGAAAATGTTTGGCCCGTTCAGCGAGTGCCGGCGGTTGAGCCGACTTCGCCATAAACCCTTTCCACCTGCGCACGCGCATTGGTCGCCGCTGCCAACGATTCGAGGTATTGGCCACGAGCGACGATCAAGGTGCGCTGGGCATCCAGCACTTCGATGAAACCGAATTTGCCCATCTCGAAGCCGCGGGTTGCGGTCTCTACGGCTTGTTGGGCTGAAGGCAGAATGGTCTTGTCGTAGGACTCGACCTCCTGCATGGCGGTGGACCATTGGTTCAACGCGGTTTGGGTTTCGGTGCGCAGGCGCAGCTCAACAGCATTGCGCTGGTCCCGGGCCTGATCTGCACGACGAGAAGCGGAAAGAATGTTGCCCTGGTTACGATCGAACAGCGGCAAAGGCATAGACAGGCCCACAGTGTTGACCCGCTCGCGCACAGAGCGGTCGTACTGGCTACCTACACTGACAGTAAGGTTCGGGATACGCTGAGCTTTCTCTGAGCCGAGCGAGGCATCGCTCTTGTCTATCTGCACCACGGCCTGACGCATTTCTGCTGTTTGGTCGAGCTTAGCCAGCAGATCTTCAGTGCGAGGTGGCAAGCCCGGGGAGAGGGTTGGCGATTCGAGTCGATCAAACACGGTGACTGAGCTCCCGGTAATTTGAGCGAGCTGTTGGTAAGCGGTCGCTTTTTCCGTTTCTGCACGTCGAACTTGCAGCTGGGCTTCGGCCAGTTGCACTTGAGCGCGGGTCGCCTCCACTGGGGACGACTTACCTGCGCGAACACGGCCATCGACGATGCGAAGACCGCGCTCAGTCAGTTCGAGAGATTGCTTGGCCAGGTCGAGACCTGTCTGGGCCCGCAACGCGGCGTAAAAGGCTTGGACGACATCTGCACGCAGGCCGTTAACGCGACGGTCTAACTCAAGCTGTGCGGCGGTCTGCCCGTATGTGGCGACGTCAACACGAGCCCCCCGCTTACCGCCCAGCTCAAGGGTCTGGCTGAGAGAGACAGTCGTCTGGCTGGTGTTACGACGGGTGTCTTCCACGTCATACGAGATTGTGGGGTTGGGGATAAGCCCGGCCTGCTTGCGAGCACCATCAGCGATCCCAATTTCTTGCCTGGCCGCGGCCAGGTCTGGGTTGGCATCCATGGCCGTCGAAAGCGCCTGGGGCAAGCTGATGCTTTGGGCAAGGGCTGCAGGCGCCATCAACCCAGAGATGACTGCACAGAGTGCAGCGATCTTCCAGGGCGAGACGGGGGTCTTGGGTAAGACATTGCGGTTATACCGGGGCACTTTGATGGTCCTCGTGCACAAACTTCGATAAAGCTTGGCGAGAACGCCGAAACAGCTGCCAAGCCCCACTTGATTAGGTGATGGCACTCTAATGAGCGGTAGCTATCAGAGGGGTGGCTAGAAAATTACAATTCCGTAAGAATGTCCTGTAATGCCCGAAAATACTGGGAAACCAAACCCGACACGATGATTTCGTTACAAGCAACGGAGATGGCAAACACGCGGTGCGAAGGCCCGAACAACAGGTAGATGACGAAATTGTAATTTTCCTATCACCCCCCCGTTATCTTCGGCCTGCAAATATGAGCTCGCGCTACGCTAGGCGCGCCGCCTGGTCAGAACAATTAACGACACCCGCGCCGGTAAACATAATAAAAACTGCCGTGAATCAAAGGAGCATCGGATGAAAATCAAAGTACCACTGTATTTGGCGGCAGTTTCTGCGCTGTCTGGAAGCTATGCTATTTCGGCACAGGCAGAAGACAAGCCAGAAGGCTTCATTGAAGGCAGCAGCCTTACAGTGCTGAACCGTAACTTCTACTTCAACCGTGATAACCGCGACAGCACTGCCCCCACTTATAACAGTGGCAAGGGCAACACCAACGGCTACTCCGAAGCCTGGGCGCACGCGATCATCAGCAAATTCAACTCTGGGTTTACCCAGGGAACCGTTGGCTTTGGCGTTGATGCCTTCGCCATGATCGGCCTCAAGCTCGACACCGGTGATGGGCGCAACGGCGGCCGTAGCTCCTTCGACGTGCTACCCGTTGATAACAAGGGCGAAGCTCGCGACGAATACACCAAGGTCGGCGGCGCAGCCAAAGTCCGCTTGTTCGATACCATCGTGAAAGTAGGTGATGTTTTCCCATCGACTCCGGTCGTTGCATCCGGCGACTCTCGCCTGCTGCCAGAAAGCTTCCGCGGCGTGACCGTTGAGAACACCAGCATCCAAGGCCTCACCCTGCAGGGTGGTCGTCTGCATGCGATGAGCCAGCCGGTCTCAAGCAACCTGAACGACAACTTCGTGACGTTCTACGGCGGCCCGGTCAACTCGCCATGGATCGGTTACGGTGGCGGTGACTACTCGATCAACGACAACTGGACTGTGAGCGTCTACGCCAGCCAGCTGAAAGACGTCTGGAATCAGTACTACGCCGGCACCAGCGTGGTTTACCCGCTGAGCGACGATCTGGCGCTGATCGGTGGCTTCAACTACTACAAAGCCGTAGATGAAGGTAAGAAGCGCCTGGGTGAATTCGACAACAACATCTGGAGTGCCAAGGTCGGCGTGCGTTACGGTGCCCATACCCTAGCCCTGTCGCACCAGCGCAACAACGGCGACGACGATTTTGACTACCTGCGTCAGTCGGACTCGATTTTCGTCGACAACTCCATCCAGTACAGCGACTTCAACTCGCCGAAAGAGCGTTCCTGGATGCTGCGCTATGACCTGAACTTCACCAGCTACGGCATTCCAGGCCTGACGTTCATGACCCGCTACGCCAGAGGCTCGGGCGCGGATTACTCGAACGCTAACCAGTTCTACATGCGCACTGATGACAACGGCAACCCGCTCGACAATCAGAAGCGTTGGGAGCGTGACGTCGAAGTCAAATACGTTGTCCAAACCGGTCCAGCAAAAGATCTGTCCTTCCGGTTGCGCCAGGCAACCACACGTGCCACTGCATTCGAATCGGATCTGGATGAAACCCGTGTGATCATTGAGTACCCGCTTTCGATTCTGTAATTCGCTAACTGGACCAGTTATTCATTAACTGGTCCTATTAGTAAAACGAGCATTACGAATTCACCTTGAGTGGCTTAAGTGCTCCTTTGGTAAAAGGTGGATATTTGGCGCCCATTGGGCGCCTTTTTTTGCCTAAAATTCAAGTAGGCGTTCGATTGTACGCATCGCATGCCGGTGAAGTTCATGACTACACCAATGACCAGTCTCTTCAATGTGAGCGACCTCGCCGTCATCTGAGCGGAACGAAGCCAGCACAAAGAAGAAAATAACCCAATACTTCATAAGGTCAAATCACCTGCTGGAGAGAGGGCCCGCAACTGTCAAACCCAAACCGCGACAAGATATACCGCCAGACTATCAACTGTATTACCTAGAAATTACAAATCCGTCATTTGAGCCCCGGCACGCTCATTTTGATTTACCATCCCTTTCAATAATGCCGGCGCGCGTGCGCGGTTAATTGCTCAGTGATATCGAGACAAAATCCCATGCGAATTCTGGTAATTGAGGATGAAGTAAAAACTGCGGAGTATGTGCGTCAAGGTCTGACGGAATGTGGCTATGTCGTAGATTGCGTCCACACCGGGTCAGATGGATTATTCTTGGCTAAGCAGCACGAATATGAGCTGATTATCCTGGATATAAATCTGCCAGAGATGGACGGTTGGCAGGTCCTTGAGTTGTTGCGTCGTAAAAACTGCCCTTCCCGTATCATGATGCTGACGGCGAGAAGCCGGCTGGCGGATAAGGTCCGGGGGCTGGAGAACGGAGCAGATGACTACCTGATCAAGCCATTTGAGTTCCCTGAGCTGCTGGCCCGGGTTCGCGCCTTGATGCGCAGGTCAGATCACCCTGCATCCGTAGAGGTCATTCGCGTCGCTGACCTGGAGCTTGATCAGAGCCGGCACAGGGCATTCAGGGACGGTCAGCGCATTGACCTGACCACGAAAGAATTCGCGTTACTGCATTACCTGATGCGTAATACCGGTGTGGTGCTGAGCCGCACCCAAATTATTTCGCAGGTTTGGGATATGAATTTTGACTGCGACACAAACGTTGTAGAGGTGTCGATTCGAAGACTCAGAGCCAAGATAGATGACCCTTTCGAGACCAAACTGATACATACGCTTCGGGGCGTAGGGTATGTGCTTGAAAAACGATAGTTGCCAAGCTCTCTAGTACCGAAAATCCGCTACATGCTCCCGTCGCTTGCGAACTTGAGGTTTCTGTTTACGATCCGCGGCGCTGATTCCTCACTCAACAAATGAGGTAGGCTGTACATGAGGTATAGCATTGATTATCAGCAGGTTTCGCAAGGACAATCCGATGCCAGCATTGATGCCTGTCCAGCTGACATTGTCTTCAACAGCGACCATGGCCTAGCTCTTATCCCGTGCGTTGGCGATGTTATCAACCTCCCCTCTACGGCGGTCAAAGAAGGGGTTTGCGGCATCGTTAGATCAAGGATTTTCAATTATCTCAGAGGTCCTGAAGAGCTGTACTGTCACGTCAATATTCTCGTTGAGGAGGCGGACATCAATTTCGAAAGTCTCATCTCGGAATACATGCGCAATCAGTCACGTGCTCGCTCGCCTTCTTCATAAAGTCGAAGGCGGGCCAGTCCATTAATGGTTGTGTATGGGTGAGGGTTCAGCAGAGCGAGCGCCTACTGAGCACCAGAGATGAATAGTCACAGCCTAGTGGTTTAACGCGGTACTGCTGGTGTACGCAGGGCCGGACTCATTGTTTTTTGAATGGCGCATTGCAGCACATAGAAATATAAAACCCCGGAAGCAAATACGATTGCGGACAGATAAGCAAACTCAGAGTCTAAAACCCCGGAAACCATATACAATTTAATCGTGATAGAACCCATAATAATTCCGGTACAGTACATGACGCCTGTGAACTGATTGCCCAAAAAACTCAGTATGCCGCTGAAGGCATTGTTCGCACTCAACAGCATTGCTTTCAGTATCGTCCAGCCGAGAACTGGCAGAAAAGCCTTGATCATGAAGGCGAATAACATCGACGATGCAAACAGTTTTATCGGGGTTTCTGCCCACGGCTTGATGGTGCCGTCTACTTCAACGCCGGTATACAAGATGATATTCAGAATAATCGCCATAAGGGTGCATATGCCGAGGCGTATCATTTCCCGCTTAAGCGGGGCCATCATTATCACTGCGTGAATCTTGTTTCCAAAGTATCGTTTTAGTCCTTGGATCGACATTTTTCTTCCTATGCTCTCGGGTATGACGCTGTTGTAGCGTTGTATGACGGTCATGCTTTTACCCGAAGAGAGGTGACGCTTCAACGGTCCTGAATTGCGCAGGGGATCTCATGTCCTTCCCCTGGCTGGGTAGCTTGCTGAGAAATTCTCATCTACCTGCGTGGCAACGATGCGGCCACCCCGCCGCCGTCAGAGCTCTGGAGGACTGGCTGCTGTCAGCAACTCATCGAGTGACGGAACCTTAGCGTTTGCACTGAGGACGAGTGTTCTGGATCGGAGTATGGATACATCAAAGAAAGATTCGCACTCGACTCTTCCGTTTACTTCTCTCCAGTGGGTGACTTCTGGTATCAACTCATTAGGCACCGGGTATAGTGCCATAGGGTTATGGAATACCTCCACTTCAGCAGACCACGGCTCGTAGCCATATTGCGGCCAGAGCTGACCGTAGTCGCTGGACGCTACATCCAACAGAAATGGGATACCTCGTGATGCTCCCGGAGAACGGTCGAAAAACTCACCAAACCGCAAGTATCGGTACCCGTCTAGATGAGCTCCACCTGAGATCGGCACTCGGCTGAGCTTTGGCACTGTGCAGGCATTGGTGAAAATGACCGCTGAAAGATGGGCATTTTCCATTAGCGTAAATAGGCCGTTGGGGCGCCCTGATAGCAGAGATGTCTCTTCCTCCACAGTTATCAGGTGCGTACCACGATGCGCAGATGAGTGAACTGCAAAGCCATAGAGATAGCTGATGAGCGACTCCCTGCTCCACAGCATTGAACTGGGCGCATGGAAATCGGCTAAGGCCAGAATGAGCGGCTTACCCTCCACGTGCGGTAGGGATTCGTAACGCTTGTCCAATTTGTTTTGGATGGTCCTCGCAAACCTTTCTGCAGCCGCTCCTAAGAAACGCTCATGTCGGTCAGCGGGTGGGGGGACCGGCGAGGCGCCAAAATGCTCATACCGCTCTTCCGGGTTGGCTGTCACTGCTTCAACCCAGGCCTCATCTCCCAGCCTATTCTCGATGTGAAAATCGGGTGATTCTTTAGGCTGGGTGACCAAGAGTCCCTGTTCACGAAAAATCGCTAATAGGTGGGCTTCCCAGAGGCGGGTGTGAAAATTCTCAGTCTGGCAATCGGGAACCCAATTTCTGTCTGGGGATGGCAGTGCGAGATACAGTTGATTCAGCGCCCACGCCCCAATACGGCGGCTTGGATCAAATAGTGATTTGAACACCACGCTTGGTGTGCGCTTACCCATTCTGCTTAGAGGAGCACGTCGTCGTTCACCTGAAGGGAGTGGAAGCGGATGGGCTTGGGTATAGAGAAAATGGCTGATTGAGGCGCGGGCTTCAGACTCGCCAGTGGTGCGCTCACTATGGCTGAGGAGCACCCACACGCTATCGACACGACGCCGCAAGGTGACAATTCCGAAGCTGCCGGAATGGATATTTCGGGTTAGAGCGGCACAAGAAATTCCGTCCTCACTAAGCCATGCCCCTACTGGCGGGCTGTCCCCAAACCCCAACCCTCGTGGAAGCGACAAAGCGATTAGATCGAACATCGGCGCAGCAATTTCTTTCATTCGCTGATCTCGGCAGCCGTCAAAATGCATTCCATCAATGCCTCGGAGCGTGCCCGCCGGCGATGGCATCGGTGGAGGTACCTATTGAAGAAGGGGGCCTTGTTCCACCAGGACATCTCGGTTGGTGAAGATGGTCTCAATGGTTGCAGCCTCGGCAGCCACATGAGTCTTTCGCGTGATCTCTTCAAGGGCCAGTTCGAGCCGGTAGTCTTGGAAATACTCGTACAGCTTTTCAGAGCTCTCGGATATCTCCTCCCCACCATTCTTCGCGAACAAGATGTGGATGATCGCTGCGAGTGGGAGAGAGATGTCGAGATCCTTCTCTTCTGCATCTGAATCCGAGTTCAAACCGTCGAAATACCTCTCCAGATGACTCTGGAGCTCCTCAAGCCAGAACTGAGATAGGTTGCTTGGAAGGGAGCTTTCAGGCCCGGTCAGAAGGACTTCATCTCTGAATAGAGCCAGCAGATTGGGGTTTGCCATGGAGGACCTCACGATTAGATTTGAGAGCAACTGGTCAGCATAGTCCACCTCAAGATGACCACCTCCTTGACGCCCATCCTGGTGCTCCTGAGCATCAGACGAGTGAATCGCCCCGAAACCTGTAGATACAAAATGACCGCTTCTCGCCGTTAGCTGCCTTTCTTGAAGGACAGCTTTGGGTCGATAGCGGCCTTCGTGGAGGTTGGTGTCTACGGGGTCGGTTTAGTCAATCTGAATCTCCGGTTTCACCTCCGTGAGGCCGGCCATCGTCATGCATCAGATCTTGATTGACACGCGTGCCGCTTTGGATAGCCTTGCAATTGAGGGCTGCAACTGCGCATTTGTCGGGCCTGGGTACCAGCATGAGCCCCCCGCAATTTTGGCAGCAGAGGAAGCTGGTTCCTCTGAAGTAGTGACGGCGGGCATTGCCAGTCGGATTCTGAACCCAAGGTCGCCAGACTAGGAGCTAAAGGATCGCTGCGACTACTCCTCATCCCTTACCGAAAAGTCACGCGTCGGTCGTAAACGGCCCTTTCCAGGCCAATCAACTTTTGTGATTGGTGAGTAGGGATTTCTCGGCTTTTCTGTGAAAAGCACCCCTTCATTTCACAAAAAAAATGGCGAAGATTCCAATTTCACGGGGTCTGGCCTATCACCTATTTTGTGAACCTACACAGCGAGTGCTAATCAAGCCGCTCAACTCAAGCCCGCGTTAGCGGGCTTTTTTATGAGCATCAGCGGTGGTCGCTGATGCTTGGCCAAAAGCGGAATGTTCCACGTGGAACGCATTGGCGCGAGAGGGAGTTTCGCTTCTTCAGTTACTCGCGCATAGGCGTCATAGACCCAACGCTTTCAAGCGACGATAGAGTGTCCGCTCACTCAAACCCAAGTGGCGAGCCAGCTCGCTGCGTGAACCGTTGAAGCGCTCCAGCGCCTCTGCAAGTTCGCTCAAGTCGCTACCTTTTCTGCGCTGAACATCTTTCCCGCGCTGCGCCGGACTGATGTCTTCGGGCAGATGCTCGGGACGGATCAAGCCGTCATCGGCGAATAGCTGCGCCCTGTCGAGGATGTTGCGCAGCTCGCGAATGTTTCCTGGAAAGCTGTGCAGCTTCAGTTGTTGCAGCGCGGCGTGGGACAGGCTTGGCGCCGGTTCGCCGGTCATCCTGTGTAGCAGGGTTTCAGCCAGCAACGGCAGATCATCCACCCGCTCGCGCAAGGCCGGCAGGTGAATGGGAAACGCGCTGATGCGGTAGTACAAGTCTTCGCGGAATGTCCCATCGCTCACCATTCGCTTCAGCGGCTTGTGCGTAGCTGAAACCAGGCGGAAGTCGGAATGTACCGTCCTTAGGCTACCTACCGGCCGGAAACTGCCTGACTCGATCAGACGCAGCAGTTTCACCTGCATTGGCAGCGGCACCTCACCGATCTCATCAAGGAACAGTGTGCCGCCATGTGCTGCTTCGGCCAGGCCTATCTTGCGTTGCGTGGCACCGGTGAATGCACCCTTCTCGTAACCAAACAGCTCGCTTTCAAAAAGTGATTCGGTCAGCCCGGTGCAGTCGACGATCACCAACGGCCCGGTGGCTCGCGTGCTCCCCATGTGGATGGCCCGGGCGAACAATTCCTTACCGGTGCCGGACTCGCCCTGCAACAACACCGGTATCTGCGACGGCGCTGCGCGCTGGAGGCTGGCCAGAGCGGTCTTGAAGGCCGGCGCTCGTCCGACCAGACCTTGCTGCTGGGGTTGTGCCGAGGCCAGCGTAATGCGGCTGAGACGCTCGACGAACGCCACCACCCTACCCTGTTGATCGAGAATTGGGCGAAGCTCCACATCGACATGTTCCGGCCCGCGTGGGGTGTGATGGATGTGCAACACGCGCTCGGGCACCTTGCTTTGCCACGCCTTGCGCATCGGGCAGTCCTCCCCGGCCTGGTCGCAAGGTACGGCGTAGTGGTGGGAAACGCGGTGACATTTCTCGCCCAGCGGTGCCTGTTCGTCACGGCCAAACTGGCGACGGTAAGCCGCATTGGCCGCCAGGATGTTGTAATCAGTGTCCAGCACGATCGTGGGTACGGCGTCGTGCTCCAGGTAGGACACCAGGGCTAGGATGAGTGGATGAGCTTCGAGCATGACGACACCGGTGGATGAACCTCAGGCAGCGTACCAAGGACTGCCAAACACTGCCATTGACTGACAGCCCACTGCCAAGCTGACTGCCGTTTTCTGCTTCTGCAGAGGTCCAAGGGCAGTAAAAGCCCCTGCACAGTAGTGTTTCCGGCCTGGCATACATCTTGATGAGCCCTTCCCACTGCTGCGGCTGTTTACGGCGCAGCGGATCTATGGAGAACGTGATGATCATCGGTACTAACCTTCACGTGGACGCCTTCTATGACGAGGCAACCTCGACCGTCAGCTATCTGCTGATGGACCAACAAACCCGACACTGTGCCTTGGTGGACAGCGTGCTGGACTATGACCCCAAGTCTGGACGCACCTCCAGCGTTTCCGCCGATCGGCTTGTCGAACGTGTCACTGCACTGGGCGCCAAGGTACAGTGGCTGTTGGAAACCCATGTTCACGCTGATCACCTTTCGGCAGCGGCCTATCTCAAGGCCAAGCTTGGCGGGAGCATCGCCATAGGCGCGAACATTACCCAGGTACAGAAAGTCTTCAGGGCGCTGTTCAATGCCGAAGCTGGCTTCGCGCGCAATGGCAGCCAGTTCGACGTCTTGTTCGAAGACGAAGAAGGGTTCCGCATCGGCAACCTGCGAGCTCGGGCGCTGCATACGCCAGGTCACACTCCAGCGTGCATGAGCTACCTGGTGGAGGACGCCGGGGAGCAGGCGTTGTTCGTTGGCGATACCCTCTTCATGCCAGACTACGGCACCGCGCGTTGCGACTTCCCTGGTGCCGATGCGCGCACGCTGTACAGGTCGATCCTTCGGCTTCTGGCATTTCCAGACCGCACCCAACTGTTCATGTGCCATGACTACCTGCCTGGTGGGCGGCCCCTGCGCTACCTCACCACCGTGGCCGAACAACGCGCCAGCAACATTCACGTCCGCCATGGCATAGACGAAGACAGCTTCGTCAGCATGCGCGAGGCCCGCGACAAGACGCTGGACATGCCCCTGCTCCTGTTGCCATCGGTGCAGGTGAACATGCGCGGCGGACAACTGCCCGAGCCTGAAGAGAATGGTGTCAGTTATCTGAAGATACCCCTCAACAAACTCTGAATGCTTCGGCCCCATCACTCGAGAGATCTGCCATGCCTGCCAATCACGACCACCACAAGGTGGTCATCGTCGGTGCCGGTGCTGCCGGCATCGCCACTGCTGCGAGCCTCATCGCCCGCGACCCCTCGCTCGACATCGCGCTGATCGACCCTGCCGATGTGCACTATTACCAGCCAGGCTGGACCATGGTCGGCGCAGGCGTGTTTCAGGCGCCAAGCACAGCCCGACCCATGCAATCGGTCATTCCCCGAGGTGTGCGCTGGATCCAGGCGCACGTGCAGGGGTTCGATCCGTCAGGTCAAACAGTCCTGCTCGCAGGCGGCCGCGCCATCAGCTATGAGCAATTGGTGGTGTGCCCAGGGCTGAAGCTCGACTGGCAGGCCATCGATGGCCTTGCCCAGACCTTGGGCCGCAATGGTGTGACCTCGAACTACCGCTACGACCTGGCGCCCTACACGTGGCAGCTTGTGCGGAGCCTCAAGCAAGGGCGGGCACTGTTCACCCAACCGCCCATGCCGATCAAATGCGCGGGTGCCCCGCAAAAGGCGCTGTACCTGGCGTGCGATTACTGGCGGCAAAACGGGAGGCTTGGCCAGGTCAAGGCCAGCTTCTGCACTGCCGGCAACGTGCTGTTCGGGGTGTCCGAGTACGTACCCGCCTTGATGAGCTACATCGACAAGTACGCTGTAGATCTGAGGTTCAGTCAGCGTCTGGTAGCGGTGGATGGAGCGAATCGCACCGCTACCTTCGCCTGTAATTTGCCAGACGGGAGCGTCGAGCACCGCACTGAAGCATTCGACATGCTGCACGTGGTACCGCCGCAAGTCGCGCCAGACTTCATTGCCCAGAGTGCGTTGGCAGATGCGACCGGCTGGGTCGATGTCGACCCCCATACCCTGCGCCACCGGCGCTTCGACAACATCCATGCCTTGGGCGATGTGGCCAATACCAGCAACGCCAAGACCGCCGCGGCTGCACGCAAGCAGGCGCCGGTGGTGGCCAACAATGTGCTGGTGGCATTGGGCCGGTTGCCAACGCTTGCGCATTACGACGGTTATGGTTCGTGCCCATTGACCGTTGAGCGGGGCAAGATCGTCCTGGCTGAATTCACCTACGGCGGCACGTTGGCGCCGAGTTTTCCGGGCTGGCTGCTCGACGGCCGTCAACCCACCCGCCTGGCATGGCTGCTCAAGGCGCGCGTGCTGCCTGCGCTCTATTGGCAAGCGATGCTCAAAGGTCGTGAGTGGCTGGCGCGACCGAAACCCCTGCGGGCCGAGGGCGCTGAGTGATCGAGCATCAGCTACTGGGCGCAGCACTGGGTGCCATCATCGGTGCGGTACTGGCGCTGACCGGCGCGGGCGGTGGCATCCTGGCTGTGCCGCTGCTGGTGTTCGGCCTGGGCCTTTCGATGGTCGAAGCCGCCCCGATCGGCCTGCTGGCCGTAGGGCTGGCTGCTGGGGTCGGCGCTGTGCTGGGCTTGCGCGAAGGTCGAGTGCGTTACCGCGCTGCGTTGTTCATTGCCGCCATCGGTGTGGCAGCCGCGCCGCTCGGTTTGCTGCTCGCCCATCGTTTGCCGAATGCGCCGCTGGCGTTGCTGTTCGCAGGTGTGTTGGGCTACGCATGCCTACGCACCTGGCGTAAGGCTGCCAAAGCGTTACGCGGTGAGCATGACAGTGCGCATCGGTTCATCGAGCCCTGCGTGCTCAATCCCCTGCAAGGCCGCCTACGCTGGACCTTGCCATGTGCGCGTGCACTGGCGTTGACGGGTGCGGTGTCTGGGTTGCTCTCGGGCCTGCTAGGGGTGGGAGGCGGTTTCGTCATCATTCCAGCATTGAACCGCTACACCAACCTGCGCATGGAAAGCATCGTGGCGACGTCGCTTGCAGTCATCGCCTTGGTTTCGGCTGGCAGCGTGGTCAGCGCCAGCGTCAGTGGCCTGTTGCACTGGTGGATCGGTGGGCCTTTCGCCCTTGGGGCGGTAGTCGGGTTGCTGCTGGCCAGGCCTTGGACCAGCAGGATCGCCGGCCCCCGCTTGCAGCAACTGTTCGCGCTGGCGGGCTGGACCGCAGCGCTATTGTTGGCGGCCAAGGTGCTATGGCGCTAGCAAGGCATCCTGCTCCTGCGCGCACAGCTCCAGCAAGTAGTCCCAGACCACTCGCAGGCGTACCGACTTGTGCAGTTCGCGACGGGTACAGATCCAGTAACTGCGCTGGATGGTTTCGCTGGGCAGCACCCGCACCAGTGCCGGATCATGCCGAGCCATGTAATTGGGCAGCACGGCGATGCCCAGCCCTGCCCGCGCCGCGATCTGCTGTGCGATCACGCTGGTACTGCGAAACGCAACGCTCGGAGCACGGCAGAAGCTGTTGAGAAACAGCAGCTCCTGGCTGAACAGCAAATCGTCGACATAGCCGATCCAGCTATGGCGAGCCAGGTCGTCGCGGTTGCGCAGCGGCGGAGCGCGGTCCAGGTACTCCTGGCTTGCGTACAACGCCAGACGATAATCGGTGAGTTTGCGGGTGATCAGCAGATCGGCGTTGGGCCGTTCCAGATGAATGCTGATCTCCGCTTCGCGATTGAGGATGCTGACGAAGCGCGGCACGGCCACCAGCTCGACTTCCAGGCCCGGATAGCGCGCGAACAGCTCGTGCATGCGTGGGGTGAAGAACATGATGCCGATGCCCTCGGTCACCCCCAGGCGAATCTTGCCCAGCGGGGTGAGCGCCTGGGTGATTTCCTCCTGCGCCAGCAGCGCCACATTTTCCATCGCCTCGGCATGTTTGAGCAGCGCCTGGCCCGATGGCGTGAGCGCGTAACCCTGGGCGTGCTGCACGAACAGTGGCGTGCCCAGGCTTTTCTCGATGCTCTCGATATGCCGGGCCACCGTGCTATGGGTGGTATTGAGCCGCTTCGCCGCTGTCAGTAGCCGGCCACTGCGCTGCAATTCGAGAAAAAACCGCAGATCGTTCCAGTCGAACATGCTTGTCCTTTTTGGCAGTTCGTTGCGGCCGGTTGATGTGCCTGTGCAATAAGGCACACATGGCCGGATCGGCTCAGATGCTGTGCTAAAACGCACAACGGCTGCGCGAAATCGCGTGTTTCATTAGCGAAATTACTCACTAAGATGAAACACGACAAGAATAATAATCAGGCGCGAGGTCGCACATGCCATCAGCCGATTCTGTCTACGACTACGTGGTCGTGGGCGCCGGTCCCGCCGGTTGCCTACTGGCCAACCGTCTGTCCGCCGACCCTGCCAGCCGGGTGCTATTGCTCGAAGCGGGTGGGCGTGACAATTACCCATGGATTCACATCCCCGTGGGCTACTTGTATTGCATCAACAATCCGCGCACCGATTGGTGCTTCAAAACCGAGGCGCAAGCAGGGCTGGACGGCCGAGCGTTGGGCTATCCGCGCGGCAAGGTGCTGGGTGGCTGCTCGTCGATCAACGGCATGATCTACATGCGTGGCCAGGCGGCGGATTACGATCACTGGGCCGAACTGGGCAATGAGGGCTGGGCCTGGAAGGATGTCTTGCCCCTGTTCAAGGCCAGCGAAAATCACTTCGCCGGCGCTTGCGAGCATCATGGCAGCGAGGGTGAATGGCGCGTCGAGCGTCAGCGCTACAGCTGGCCAATTCTCGAGGCGTTTCGTGACGCTGCCGAGCAGACTGGCATTGCCAAGGTCGAGGATTTCAACACGGGCGACAATCAGGGCTGTGGCTATTTTCAGGTCAACCAGCGCAGCGGCGTGCGCTGGAATGCCGCCAAGGCGTTTCTACGGCCAGTCAAGGATCGCCCGAACCTCACGGTACTGACCGGGGTGCAGGTCGACCAGGTGTTGTTGAGCAACACCCGCGCCCGCGCCGTCAGGGCGTTGTGGCAAGGCCAATGGCATGAGTTCGGCGCCCGACGCGAGATCATCCTCTGCGCGGGTGCGGTAGGCTCCCCGGGCATACTCCAGCGCTCTGGTATCGGGCCGCGCCTTCTGCTCGAGCGCTTGGGTATCGGTGTGCGGCATGATATGCCAGGTGTCGGCAGTAACTTGCAAGATCACCTGCAGCTACGGCTGATCTATCAGATTCGCAACGCTCGCACGCTTAACCAGATGGCCGGCAGCCTATGGGGCAAGATGGGCATGGGGCTGCGTTATCTCTATGATCGCAGCGGGCCACTGGCCATGGCCCCGAGCCAGCTGGGCGCGTTTGTGCGCTCGAGCCCCGAACAGGCCACGCCCAACCTGCAATACCATGTGCAGCCGCTATCGCTGGAGCGTTTTGGCGAACCGCTGCATGCGTTCCCCGCTTTCACGGCATCGGTATGCAACCTGCGGCCGGCGAGTCGGGGGCGCATCGACATTCGCGATGCCGACATGCACAGCGCGCCGTTGATCGACCCCAAATACCTGAGCGACCCTCAAGACCTGCGCGTGGCGGCCGACGCCATTCGCCTCACCCGGCGCATCGTCCAGGCCCCTGCCCTCGCCGCCTATGGGCCGCAGGAGTATTTGCCAGGCCCGTCGCTGCAAAGCGAGCAGGCGTTGTTCGAGGCAGCAGGCAAGATCGGCACGACGATTTTCCATCCAGTCGGCACCTGCCGCATGGGCAATAGCGCAATGGACGTTGTGGATAACCAGTTGCGCGTCCACGGCGTACCCGGCCTGCGCGTGGCGGATGCCTCGATCATGCCGCAGATCACCTCGGGCAACACCTGTTCCCCTACCCTCATGATCGCCGAGAAGGCGGCCCAACTGATCCTCGAAGGAGCGGCGACCCAGACCTACCTGAACCACGACGCGATACCGACGCCCTGACCCGGGTGTGTGCAACACCGGCAGCTGGCGGTCAGCAGCAGCCGACAGTGGAACAACAAGAATAATCACTGTGGCCTGCGGGCCGAGGACAGCAACGATGTCGGATTACATCCAAGAGCAGGGTGCAACGTCGAGCACATCCAGCCGGCGTGAAGAGCGCAAGATCATCTTCGCGTCGTCATTGGGTACCGTGTTCGAGTGGTATGACTTTTTTCTGTACGGTGCGCTGGCGGCGGTCATCAGCAAGCAGTTCTTCGCTGGGGTGAATGACACCACCGCCTTCATCTTTGCCCTGATGGCTTTCGCTGCAGGCTTTCTGGTGCGACCGTTCGGGGCGCTGGTATTCGGTCGCCTGGGTGACATGATCGGGCGCAAGTACACCTTCCTCGTCACCATCGTGCTGATGGGCCTGTCGACCTTCGCCGTGGGCCTACTGCCCACCTATGCCAGCATCGGTATCGCCGCGCCCATCATCCTGGTGGTATTGCGCATGCTGCAGGGGCTGGCACTGGGCGGTGAATACGGCGGCGCCGCGACCTATGTGGCTGAACACGCACCACCAGGCAAACGAGGGTTCCACACAGGCTTCATCCAGTCCACGGCCACACTGGGTCTGCTGTTGTCGCTGCTGGTGGTCCTGGGTAGCCGCTATGTCACCGGCGACGAATTCGAGACCTGGGGCTGGCGTTTGCCATTCTTGCTGTCGATCGTGCTGCTGGGGATCTCGACCTGGATTCGCATGAGCATGCATGAATCTCCGGCCTTCGTGAAAATGAAAGCCCAAGGCAAGATCAGCAAGTCGCCGATCCGCGAATCGTTCACCTCCTGGCCCAATCTCAAGGTGGTGCTGACGGCACTGTTCAGCATCAATGCCGGGCAAGCCGTGACTTTCTACACCGCGCAGTTCTACGTGCTGTTCTTCATGACGCAGATGCTCAAGATGGATCCGGCGCAAGCCAATACGCTGTTGATCATCAGCGTGGTGATCGGCGCGCCGTTCTTCGTGTTCTTCGGCTGGTTGTCCGACCGTATTGGCCGTAAACCGATCCTGATGCTCGGTCTGCTGCTGGCTACCGTGCTGTATTTCCCGATGTTCAAGGCGCTGAGCCACTATGCCAACCCGCAGATCGACGCTGCCAGCCGTCAAGCACCCATCGTGGTGACGGCCGATCCCCAGGGCTGCACATTCCAGTTCGACCCGGTAGGCAAGGCGCGCTTCGACAGCCCGTGCGATAAGGTCAAGACCTTCCTGGTCAAGCAGGGCCTGCCCTACAGTTCGGTAAACGTGGCCGGTAGCGAAGTCGTGGTGAACATCGGTGACAAGTCGATCAATGGCTTCGACGAGAGCGCAATGCGCGCGGCTATCGAACAGGCTGGGTACCCGGCCAAGGCTGATCCGGGGCAGGTCAACCAGGTCATGGTGGTGGTGTTGATCGTTGCCATGATCCTGATCGCGACCATGACCTATGGGCCACTGGCTGCAGTAATGGTCGAGCTGTTCCCCACCCGTATCCGCTATACCTCCATGTCCCTGCCCTATCACATCGGTAACGGCTGGTTCGGGGGCTTCCTGCCGACTGTGTCGTTTGCCTTGGTCGTTTACACCGGCGATATCTTCTACGGCCTGTGGTATCCGGTGCTGGTGACCGGGATCAGCCTGATCGTGGGGATTTTCTGCCTGAAGGAAACCAAGGACGTCGACATCGACAAAGTCTGAAAGCAGGCATAAAAAAACCGGCTTAAGCGCCGGTTTTTTTATGCCGTAGAAAAACTTATGCACGTTTTTCGAGAAAATTCAGTACAGAGAAATATGTAGTTATTTCAAATGCTTAGAAGTGATTCCCGACACGTTATCAAAAAACTGCTCACAACTTATCCACAGATGCTCAGGCGATCTTCTGCGCCACCGTCTCGTCAATGGGTGGCAGCGACCCCAGCGCGCGCTGAGTGGCTTCGTTCCAGGCTGCCGCGCGATCATTGAGCTCGGCAATCGCCCGCGGTCCTGTGCCTTCGGCGTACATTGGCTGGCCAATCACGACCTCGATGGTGCCGGCGCGCTTGCCCCAGCCAGTCTTTGGCCAGAACTTGCCGGCGTTGTGAGCAATTGGCAGAACCGGCAGGCCAGCGTTGACCGCCAGCGCCGTACCGCCGCGGGAGAATTTGCCCACGGTGCCAAACGGCACCCGGGTGCCCTCCGGAAAGATCAGCACCCAGGTTTTCTGCTTGAGCAGTTCATCACCCTTGCTCGCCACCTGGCGCAACGCTTCCTTCGGGTTGTCGCGGTTGATCGCGATCGGACGCAGCATGGCCATTGCCCAACCGAAGAACGGCACATAGAGCAGCTCACGCTTGAGCACTTGGCTAAGGGGCGAAAAGTACTGGGAGAGGAAGAACGTCTCCCAGGTGCTCTGGTGGTTGGACAGGATCACGCAGGGCTCGCTGGGTACGTTTTCAGCGCCGGTGATCTTGTAATCGATGCCCAAAATCGTGCGCGTCAGGAAAATTGCGCAACGACACCAGTAGACGTTGATGAATCTGTAGCGCTTGGGAAACGACAAGAACGGAGCGACAAAAAAGCTCAGCGAGCACCACAGCAGCGAACTGGTGCCCAGCAGCAGGTAAAAAAGAAAGACTCTGATCGCCTGCAGGATCGACATAGTGGCAAGTACCGTTGCGGGTCAGGCCCGCCTGGGAAAAAACGCCCCATCAGGGGCATCGTTTAAATAAGTTGACTGGCGATAGCCGCCAGATCGTCGAAAATCAGCGTGTTGTCTGCAACCCCTTTAGCCAGGGTTCGCTCACCCTTGCCGGTTTTCACCAGCACGGGTTGCGCACCGACGGCCAAGGCCGCTTGCAGATCACCCGAACTGTCGCCCACGAACCAGATACCTTGCAGAGGCACCTGGTAATGTTCGGCGATGGTTCGCAGCATGCCGGGCTTGGGTTTGCGGCAATCGCAGCCTTCATCCGGCCCGTGCGGGCAGTACACGATCAGCCCGACTTCGCCACCCTGCGCTGCCACCAGTTCGCGCAAGCGCGCATGCATGGCGTGCAAGGTGTCGAGTGGGTAGTAGCCACGGGCGATGCCGGACTGGTTGGTGGCCACCGCCACCGTCCAGCCAGCCTTGCTCAACTGCGCGATGGCCTCGATCGATCCGGGGATCGGAACCCATTCTTCCAGCGTCTTGATGTAGGCGTCGGAGTCGTAGTTGATCACCCCGTCACGATCGAGAATCAGCAGTTTCAAGGCTTACCCCAGCAGCGAAATGTCGGCCACGCCCAGGAACAGGCCCCGCAGGCGGCTCAACAACGCGTAACGGTTGGCACGTACCTTGGCGTCCTCGGCGTTGACCATCACGGCCTCGAAGAAGGCATCGACCGGATCACGCAGCGCCGCCAGGCGGGCCAGCGACTCACTGTACTGGCGTGCGGCAGCCATTGGTTGAACCGCTTGGTCGGCCTGCTGAATGGCCGAGTACAGCGAGAACTCGTTGGCGTTGTCGAAGTACTTCGGCTCGACCTGCTCGGCAATGGCACCTTCGGCCTTGCTCAGCAGATTCGATACGCGCTTGTTCACGGCTGCCAGGGCTTCGGCCTCAGGCAATTTACGGAACGCCTGCACCGCCTGCACGCGCTGGTCGAAGTCCAGCGCCGAAGCAGGTTTCAAGGCGCGCACCGACAGGTAGGTGGCAACGTCGATGCCTTCGTCCTCATAACGCGCGCGCAGGCGGTCGAAGATGAACTCCAGCACTTGCTCTGCCAGACCCGCAGCCTTGATCTTGGCGCCGAACTGCTTGACCGCGAAGTCGACGGCAGTGGCCAGGTCCAGGTCGAGTTGCTTCTCGATCAGGATGCGCAATACACCCAGCGCTGCGCGACGCAGGGCATACGGGTCTTTGCTGCCGGTGGGCAGCATGCCGATACCAAAGATGCCGACCAGGGTGTCGAGTTTGTCGGCGATGGCCACGGCAGCGCCGGTCAGCGTCTGCGGCAATTCTGCGCCAGCACCGCGCGGCATGTATTGCTCGTTCAGGGCCAGGGCGACGTCTTCCGGCTCGCCGTCGTTCAAGGCGTAATAGTAGCCAGCCACCCCCTGCATTTCAGGGAACTCGCCAACCATCTCGGTGGCCAGGTCGCACTTGGACAGCAGGCCGGCGCGACCAGCGCGTTGGGCGTCACCGCCGATCAACGGGGCAATGAACGCGGCCAGTTTGGAGACGCGCTCGGCCTTGTCGTAGACGCTGCCCAACTGAGCCTGGAATACCACGTTCTTCAGGCGCTCGTTGAAGCTCGCCAGCGGCTGCTTCTTGTCTTGCTTGAAGAAGAACTCGGCGTCGGTCAGGCGTGGACGCACGACCTTCTCGTTACCTTGCACGATCTGCTGCGGGTCGCGGCTTTCGACGTTGGCCACGGTGATGAAGCGCGGCAGCAGTTTGCCTTCGCCGTCGAGCAGGCAGAAGTATTTCTGGTTGTCCTGCATGGTGGTGATCAGCGCCTCTTGCGGCACTTCGAGGAAGCGTTCCTCGAACGAGCACACCAGCGGCACTGGCCACTCGACCAGGGCGGTCACTTCGTCCAGCAGCGCCGGCGGCACGATGGCGGTGCCTTCCTGCTGCATGGCCAGCTCTGCGGTACGCTTGCCGATCAACTCGCGGCGTTCGGCGAAGTCGGCCAGTACATAGGCCTTGCGCAGGTCTTCGACGTAGTTGGCCGGGGTGGTGATAAGCACGTTGTGCGGATGGTGGAAGCGGTGACCGCGCGATTCCCGGCCGGCTTTTTGCGACAGGATGGTGCAGTCGATCACTTGATCACCCAGCAGCATCACCAGCCATTGGGCCGGGCGCACGAACTCTTCACGGCTGGCTGCCCAACGCATGCGCTTGGGAATCGGCAGGTCGTTGAGCGAATCTTCGACGATGGTCGGCAGCAGGCTGGCGGTCGCCTTGCCCGGAATGTGCTGTGAGAAACGCAGCTTGGCACCGCTCTGGTCGATTTCGGAAAGGTCGACACCGCACTTCTTGGCAAAGCCCAAGGCCGCCTGGGTCGGCTCGCCGGCTGCGTTGAACGCGGCTTGCAGGGGCGGGCCATCGATGTTGATGCTGCGATCAGGCTGCTGTACGTCCAGGCCACGCAGCAGCACGGCCAGGCGCCGCGGCGCCGCGTAGACCTGCTTGCCGGTGTAGTTCAGGCCAGCAGCCTGCAAGCCTTTCTCGATGCCTGCCAGGAAGGCGTCGCCGAGGCTGGCGAGGGCTTTGGGAGGCAGCTCTTCGGTGCCCAGTTCTACCAGGAAATCTTGAGCACTCATTGTGCAGCCTCCAGCTTCGCCAACACTTCGTCACGCAGTTCAGGGGTGGCCATCGGGAACCCCAGACGGGCACGGGCCTGCAGATAGCTTTGCGCCACGTCCCGCGCCAGGGTACGCACACGCAGGATGTAGCGCTGGCGCTCGGTTACCGAGATGGCGCGGCGGGCGTCCAGCAGGTTGAAAGTATGCGAGGCCTTCAGGACCATTTCATAGGTCGGCAGCGGCAGCTCCAGCTTGATCAGGCGGTTGGCTTCGCTTTCATAGAAGTCGAAGAGCTCGAACAGCTTGTCGACATTGGCGTGTTCGAAGTTGTAGGTCGATTGCTCGACTTCGTTCTGATGGAACACATCGCCATAGGTGACCTTGCCGAACGGACCGTCGGCCCACACCAGGTCGTACACCGAGTCGACACCTTGGATGTACATGGCCAGGCGCTCGAGGCCGTAGGTGATTTCACCGGTTACCGGATAGCACTCGATGCCGCCGACCTGCTGGAAGTAGGTGAACTGGGTGACCTCCATGCCGTTGAGCCAGATTTCCCAGCCCAGGCCCCAGGCGCCCAGGGTCGGCGATTCCCAGTTATCTTCGACGAAGCGGATGTCGTGGACCAGGGGATCGAGGCCAATGGCCTTCAACGAGCCCAGGTACAGCTCCTGGAAGTTGGCCGGGTTGGGCTTGAGCACGACCTGGAACTGGTAGTAGTGCTGCAGGCGGTTGGGGTTTTCGCCATACCGCCCGTCGGCAGGGCGACGGCTTGGCTGCACATAGGCGGCGTTCCAGGTTTCTGGACCCACGGCGCGCAGGAAGGTAGCGGTGTGGAAAGTGCCGGCGCCTACTTCCATATCGTAGGGCTGGAGCACCACACAACCCTGAGCTGCCCAGTAGTTTTGCAGGGCGAGGATCAGGTCTTGGAAGGTACGCACGGCTGGCGTAGGCTGGCTCACGAAATTCACCTGTATCTGGGGATGCGGATGTAAAGAGCGGGAGTATAACCTGATTCGCCTCGCCCTCTACTGATTGGAGCCTTATGCCACGCTGCTTTTGGTGTACCGACGATCCGTTGTACCAGGCCTACCATGACCAGGAATGGGGGATGCCGCAGCGCGATCCGGCCGTGCTGTTCGAGATGCTTTTGCTCGAAGGGTTCCAGGCCGGCCTGTCCTGGATCACCGTATTGCGCAAACGCGAGCGCTATCGCGAGGTGCTGCACGGCTTCGATCCGGCCAAGCTCGCGCAGCTGAGCGACGCGTCCATCGAGGTATTGATGCAAGATCCTGGCATCATCCGCAACCGCCTCAAGCTCACGGCGGTGCGGCGCAATGCCCAGGCGTGGCTGGCTGTGGATAACCCTGCGCAGTGGCTCTGGTCGTTCGTCGGCGGCGAGCCGAAGATCAACCACTTCCAGGCACGTAGCGATGTGCCGGCGGTGACCGACGAAGCCAAGGCCATGAGCAAGGCGCTGCGCAAGGCCGGCTTCACCTTCGTTGGCCCGACCATCTGCTATGCCTTCATGCAGGCTACTGGCATGGTCATGGACCACACCACCGATTGCGATCGCTACGCCGCGTTGCAGCCCTGAAGGGTTACAATGCGCGCCTTGCTGAAATAAGGAACTGCCTGTGGAAAAGTTCAAGGGCGCCCTGATGGTCGGGGTGCTGCGCCTGTTTGCCAAGCTGCCCTGGGGCGCTGTGCAGCGTGTCGGTGCCGGGATCGGCTGGCTGATGTGGAAAATCCCCAACGGTTCACGCAATGTCGTGCGCATCAACCTGGCCAAGTGCTTTCCCGAAATGCCGGCCGACGAGCGAGAGCAGCTGGTCGGCCGAGCGTTGCGTGATATCGGTAAATCCTTCGTGGAAAGCGCCTGTGCCTGGATCTGGCCGCCCCAGCGCTCGCTCGATCTGGTCAAGGAAGTGCATGGCCTGGAGGTACTCGAACAGGCCCTGGCTTCCGGCAAGGGCGTTGTCGGCATCACCAGCCACCTGGGTAACTGGGAAGTGCTCAACCACTTCTACTGCAACCAGTGCAAGCCGATCATCTTTTATCGCCCGCCCAAGCTCAAGGCAGTCGATGACTTGCTGCGCGAACAGCGCGTGCAGATGGGCAACCGGGTAGCGCCTTCGACCAAGGAAGGCATCCTCAGTGTGATCAAGGAAGTCCGTCGCGGCGGGCAGGTGGGCATCCCCGCCGACCCGGAACCGGCCGAGTCGGCGGGTGTGTTCGTGCCGTTTCTCGGGACCCAGGCGCTGACCAGCAAGTTCGTCCCCAACATGCTCGCCGGGGGCAAGGCGGTCGGGGTGTTCCTGCATGCCCTGCGCCTGCCGGATGGCTCAGGCTTCAAGGTGTTCCTCGAAGCTGCGCCGGAAGAAATGTACAGCACCGATGTGAACGTCTCGGCAGCGGCCATGAGCAAGGTGGTCGAGCGCTACGTGCGTGAATACCCGAGCCAGTACATGTGGAGCATGAAGCGCTTCAAGAAGCGCCCGGCTGGCGAACCACGCTGGTATTGAGATCCTGGGGCGCCTGGCGCCCCTGCGCCTTCAGGCTTTGTTGAGTTTTTTCAGGAAAACGGTCATCTCTTTCTCGGCCTGCTTGTCGCCATGCGCCTGCGCGGCCGCAATCCCGTCCTCCCAAGCCTTGCGCGCCGCTGGCATGTCCCCGAGCAACTGGTACGCCTTGCCCAACAGCTTCCATGCTGCCGAGTACTTTGGGTCCTGCTCCACACATTTGGCGAGGTGCACGGCCGCCTCTGCGCCATGGCTTTCATCCAGCCAGGCTTTGCCCAGGCCAAAGCGCAACAGTGGGTTATCCACACCCTTGGCCAGCATTTTTTCCAGCGATTCGCGCATGACCCCTGCTCCTAGAAGAAACTCAAGCCGACGTGGAACAGCTTCTCCACGTCGCGGATGTGCTTTTTATCCACAACGAACAGGATCACATGGTCACCCGACTCGATCACTGTGTCGTCATGAGCGATCAGCACCTGTTCGGCGCGAATGATCGCACCGATGGTGGTCCCAGGTGGCAAGGTGATGTGCTCGATGGCCTTGCCGACCACCTTGCTCGACTTGGCATCCCCATGAGCCACCGCTTCGATGGCCTCGGCCGCGCCGCGGCGCAGCGAGTGCACGCTGACGATATCGCCTCGGCGTACATGCGCCAGCAGGGTGCCGATGGTGGCCAACTGGGGGCTGATGGCGATGTCGATATCACCCCCTTGCACCAGATCGACATAGGCGGGATTGTTGATGATGGTCATCACCTTGCGCGCGCCCAAGCGCTTGGCCAGCAGCGACGACATGATGTTGGCCTCGTCGTCGTTGGTCAGCGCCAGGAAGATATCGGCGTCGGCGATGTTTTCCTCGAGCATCAGGTCCTTGTCCGACGCACTGCCCTGCAGCACCACGGTGCTTTCCAGGCTATCGGACAGATGCCGGCAGCGTGCCGGGCTCATTTCGATGATCTTGACCTGGTAACGGCTCTCGATGGCTTCGGCCAGGCGTTCGCCAATCTGCCCGCCGCCGGCGATGACCACGCGCTTGTTGGTTTCGTCGATGCGCCGCAACTCGCCCATCACCGCGCGAATGTCCTTCTTGGCGGCAATGAAGAACACCTCGTCGTCCGCCTCGATGACCGTGTCGCCACGCGGGGTGATCGAGCGGTCGCGGCGGAAAATGGCCGCTACGCGCGTATCGACGTTGGGCATGTGCGCGCGGATCTGCCGCAACTGCTGGCCCACCAGCGGGCCGCCGTAGTAAGCCTTGACCGCCACCAGCTGGGCCTTGCCCTCGGCGAAGTCGATGACCTGCAGGGAGCCCGGCTGTTCGATCAGGCGCTTGATGTAGTTGGTCACCACCTGTTCCGGGCTGATCAGTACATCGACCGGAATATGGTCGTTGTCGAACAACTCCTCGCGGGTCAGGTAGGCCGATTCGCGAACCCGGGCGATCTTGGTTGGGGTATGGAACAGCGAATAGGCGACCTGGCAGGCCACCATGTTGGTTTCATCGCTGTTGGTCACCGCGACCAGCATGTCCGCGTCGTCGGCACCGGCCTGGCGCAAGACCGTGGGCAGCGACCCGCGACCCTGGATGGTGCGGATGTCCAGGCGATCCCCCAGATCGCGCAGGCGGTCGCCATCGGTGTCGACCACGGTGATGTCGTTGGCTTCGCTGGCCAGGTGCTCGGCCAGCGTACCGCCTACCTGACCCGCGCCGAGGATGATGATCTTCATCCGCTACTCCTACCTTGAGACTTATCCGCGCGCTGCGGCGATCTTGATCAGCTTGGCATAATAGAAGCCATCGTGGCCGCCTTCCTGGGCCAGCAACTGGCGCCCATGGGGCTGGCGCAGGCCGGCCTCGGTGGCCAAGTCCAGCTCGCGGGCGCCCGGGGTACGGGCGAGGAAGGCTTCGATCACTTCGGTGTTCTCGGTGGGCAGGCTCGAGCAGGTGGCGTAGAGCAACATGCCACCCACTTCCAGGGTCGGCCACAGTGCGTCGAGCAACTCACCCTGCAGCGCCGCGAGTGCCGGGATGTCCTCGGCCTGACGGGTCAGCTTGATGTCCGGGTGGCGGCGGATCACGCCGGTGGCCGAGCATGGCGCATCGAGCAGGATGCGTTGGAAGGTCTTGCCGTCCCACCAACTGGCGGTATCGCGGGCATCGCAAGCGATCAGCTCGGCGTCCAGTTGCAGACGCTCGAGGTTCTCGCGCACCCGCGTCAGGCGTTTGGCTTCCAGGTCTATGGCCACCAGCTTGGCCAGCCCAGGCTCGGTTTCGAGCAGGTGGCAGGTCTTGCCGCCCGGCGCGCAGCAGGCATCGAGCACGCGCTGGCCTGGCGCCAGTTCGAGCAGCTCGGCAGACAGCTGCGCCGCCTCGTCCTGCACGCTTACCCAGCCTTCGGCAAAGCCGGGCAGGCCCCGTACATCGCAGGCAGCGGCGAGCACGATGCCGTCGCGGCTGTAGCGGCAGGGGCTGGCTGCTACGCCAGCTTCGGCCAGCATGCCAAGGTAGGCATCGCGGCCATGATGGCGTCGATTGACCCGCAGGATCATCGGCGGATGCGCGTTGTTGGCGGCGCAGATCGCTTCCCACTGTTCTGGCCAGAAAGCCTTGAGCGATTTCTGCAACCAGCGTGGGTGCGCCGTGCGCACCACCGGGTCGCGCTCCATGCTGGCCAGCAGTGCTTCACCCTCGCGCTGGGCGCGGCGCAGCACGGCATTGAGCAGGCCCTTGGCCCATGGCTTTTTCAGCTTGTCGGCGCAGCCTACGGTCTCACCAATGGCGGCATGGGCCGGAATGCGGGTATAGAACAGTTGGTACAGCCCCACCAGCAGTAAAGCCTGCACATCGGCATCGGCGGCTTTGAACGGCTTTTGCAGCAGCTGCGCCGCAAGCAGATCCAGGCGGGGTTGCCAACGAGCTGTGCCGAACGCCAGGTCCTGGGTCAGGCCGCGGTCGCGCTCGTCGACCTTGTCCAGTTGCGCGGGTAGAGAACCGTTCAGTGAGGCCTTGCCGTTGAGCACGGCAGCCAAGGCGCGGGCGGCAGCCAGGCGCGGGTTCATTGGCCAAGCACCTTGCCGGTGGCGAATTTCTCGCGCCGGCTGTTGAACAGGTCGCTGAAGTTCAGCGCCTTGCCGCCAGGCAATTGCAGACGGGTCAGGCTCAGTGCCTGGTCTGCGCACGCCACGATCAGCCCATCCTTGCTGGCACCGAGGATCTCGCCGGGCGCGCCCTGCCCTGAGCACACGTTGGCACCGAGCACTTTCACGCTCTCGCCGTCGAGGGTGCTGTGGCACACCGGCCAGGGATTGAACGCACGGATCAGCCGCTCCAGCTCGGCCGCCGGGCGTGCCCAGTCGATGCGCGCTTCATCCTTGTTCAGCTTGTGTGCATAGGTAGCGAGGCTGTCATCCTGCACTTCACCGTGCAACGACCCGTCTGCCAGCCCGGCAATCGCTTGGACCACGGCTTCAGGCCCCAACTGGGCGAGGCGGTCGTGCAGGCTGCCACCGGTGTCATCGGCGGTGATCGGCGTGACGACCTTGAGCAGCATCGGCCCGGTGTCCAGGCCGGCTTCCATGCGCATCACGGTTACGCCACTCTCGGCGTCACCCGCCTGTACGGCACGCTGGATCGGCGCCGCGCCGCGCCAGCGGGGCAACAGCGAGGCGTGACTGTTGATGCAACCCAGGCGTGGAATGTCGAGCACCGCCTGCGGCAGGATCAAGCCGTAGGCCACCACTACCATCAGATCAGGGGCGAGCGCGGCCAGCTCAGCCTGGGCATCGGCGTTGCGCAGGGTCTGCGGCTGGTACACCGGCAGATCATGGGCTACGGCCAGGGCCTTGACCGCGCTTGGCATGAGCTTCTGACCGCGCCCGGCCGGGCGGTCTGGCTGGGTGTAGACCGCCACGATCTCGTAGGGGCTGTCGAGCAGGGCTTTGAGGTGTTCGGCGGCAAACTCGGGAGTGCCTGCAAAGACGATGCGCATGGAGTTCTCGCTTGCAAAAAAGAAAAAGGCTTGCCGGAGCAAGCCTTCCGGAGGTGGGGATCAGGCTTGCTGGCGGTGCTGCTTTTCCAGCTTCTTCTTGATCCGGTCGCGCTTGAGCTGCGACAGGTAGTCGACGAACAGCTTACCGTTGAGGTGATCGAACTCGTGCTGGACGCAGACCGCCAGCAGGCCTTCGCATTCCAGCTCGAATGGCTTGCCGTCACGGTCCTGGGCTTTTACCCGCACGCGCAGCGGACGATCGACGTTCTCGTAGAAGCCCGGCACCGACAGGCAGCCTTCCTGGTACTGGCCCATGTCGTCGGTCAGTTCCTCGACGCTGGGGTTGATGAACACGCGCGGTTCGCTGCGATCTTCGCTGAGATCCATCACCACGACCTGCTGGTGCACATTGACCTGCGTCGCCGCCAGGCCAATGCCGGGCGCTTCGTACATGGTTTCAAACATGTCGTCGATCAGCTGACGCAGGGCGTCGTCGAACACCGTCACCGGTTTGGCGAGGGTGCGCAGGCGCGGGTCTGGGAATTCGAGAATGTTCAAGATGGCCATAAGGTCAGGCAGTCACTGTGCGGTCGGTTGAAAACTGAACACACATAATAAAGGGAAACGGGCATTTCAGCACCTGGCAAGCTCATCTAGGGTGTCTATGGGGCCGATAGCCCCCAGCAAATCGACAGCTTTTCAAACTGTTACCCACACACTTATCCACAGGTTGCACATGTGGCGAACACCCTGATTCGATCAAGGACGATCCCTATGCAGACCCACCATTCGTCGCCCGTGTCGCCGGCCGAACTGGAAGCGCGACTACGCTTGCACCGCCTGCCAGATGTCGGTCTTCGGCGCTTCAACACGCTTATCGAGGCCTTTGGCAATGCCGCGTCGGCGCTCAGCGCACCGGGCTCGGCCTGGCGCGCATTGGGCATCACGCAAGCGGCCATCGATGCCCGACGCAGCCCCGATGTACGTGATGGCGCACTAGCTGCAATGGCCTGGCTAGAGCATCCGGGCCAGCATTTACTGATGTGGGACCGCCCGGACTATCCTCAACTGCTGGCCCAGATCGACGACGCTCCGGCACTGCTGTTCGTCGCCGGCAACCCAACATTGCTGGAGCGCCCGCAGCTGGCGATCGTTGGTAGCCGTCGAGCGACGCCGCCGGCGCTCGATACCGCCGGGGCCTTTTCCCGGCAGCTGGCCCAGGCAGGTTTCGCCATTACCAGCGGCTTGGCCCTGGGCATAGACGGCGCCGCCCATCGGGGCGCGCTGCAGGTCGGGGGAGGCACGGTTGCAGTGCTTGGCACGGGCCTGCAAAAACTTTATCCACAGCGCCACCGCGACCTTGCTCAGGCGATCGTGCAGAACGGTGGCGCCCTGGTTTCAGAGTACCCACTCGACGCAGGCCCATTGCCCGGAAACTTTCCCCGGCGCAATCGCATCATCAGTGGCCTGGCCCTGGGCGTACTGGTGGTTGAAGCGAGCCTGGCCAGTGGTTCCTTGATCACTGCGCGTCTGGCGGCCGAGCAAGGTCGGGAGGTGTACGCCATACCAGGCTCGATCCACCATCCAGCGGCCAAGGGCTGTCATCAGTTGATTCGCGATGGTGCACTGCTGGTCGAGACTGTCGGTCAGATCATCGAGAGCCTCAAAGGCTGGCAGAACCTGCCACCAGCCGTCGCGCACGCGCCGACGCATCCTCTGCTTGCCCTGCTGCATGCAGCGCCCCAGACTAGCGAGGACCTGGCGCATAACTGCGCGCAGCCGCTGGCCAAGGTGCTGGCACAGCTGACCGAGCTGGAGCTCGATGGGCAGGTCAGCAACGTGGGCGGGCGTTGGTTTGCCCGCGCCGGCTAAGTACACTGCGCGCAGGTACGTTCAAAGAGGCGGGAGACGCAAATGGTGAGCAGTTTTCGTGTGCAACAAGCCGCACGTGAGATTCGGGCGGGCGCAGTCATCGCCTACCCGACAGAAGCGGTCTGGGGCCTGGGCTGCGATCCCTGGAACGAGGATGCGGTGTATCGCCTGCTGGCGCTGAAGTCGCGGCCTGTGGATAAAGGCTTGATCCTGGTCGCCGACAATATCCGCCAGTTCGACTTCCTCTTCGAAGATTTCCCCGAAGACTGGATCGACCGCATGGGCAGCACTTGGCCAGGCCCCAACACCTGGCTGGTGCCGCATCAGGATCTGTTGCCGGAGTGGGTCACCGGGCAGCATGACACCGTGGCCCTGCGCGTCAGTGACCACCCGCAGGTGCGCGAGTTGTGCGCGCTGGTTGGGCCCTTGATTTCCACTTCATGCAACCCAGGCGGACGCCCGGCCGCCAAGACCCGCTTGCGTGTCGAGCAATATTTCCACGGCCAGCTGGACCTGGTGCTGGGCGGCGCACTGGGCGGGCGCAAGAATCCGAGTGTGATCCGCAACCTTGCGACCGGCGAGGTCGTGCGCCCGGGTTGAGGCTGTTGGGAGCCCTCGCGCCTGAGAGCTCCCTAGCTCAAGGCAGCAATACCGTAGACCCCACCGTCTGGCGCGCCGACAGCGCGGTCTGCGCCTGGGCCGCCTCGCTCAGTGGATAGCGCTGCTGGATATCCACAAGCAATTGGCCACTGCCAATCATGGCGAATAGATCATCGGCCATGGCCTGGGTGTTCTCGGCAGTGTTGGCGTAGGTCGCCAGGGTCGGCCGGGTTACGTACAACGAACCCTTCTGCGACAAGATGCCCAGGTTCACCCCACTCACCGCGCCCGAGGCATTGCCGAAGCTGACCATCAGACCGCGAGGTTGCAGGCAGTCCAGGGACGTGAGCCAGGTATCGGCACCAACGCCGTCGTAGACCACCGGGCACTTCTTGCCGTCGGTCAGCTCCAGCACACGCTTGGCCACATCCTCATGGCTGTAGTCGATGGTCGCCCAGGCGCCGAGCGCCTTGGCTCGTTCGGCCTTTTCTGCAGAGCCGACCGTGCCGATCAACTTGGCGCCCAACGCCGTGGCCCACTGGCAGGCCAGCGACCCTACCCCACCGGCTGCGGCGTGAAACAGGATCATCTGGCCCGGCTGCACTGCGTAGGTCTGCTTGAGCAGGTACTGTACCGTCAGCCCCTTGAGCATGACGGCAGCGGCTTGTTCGAAACTGATGTGCTCGGGCAGTTTGACCAGGTTGGCCTCGGGCAGTGTATGCACTTCGCTGTAGGCGCCCAATGGGCCGGTGCCGTAGGCCACGCGGTCACCGATCTGCAGCCGACTGACGCCCTCACCGACGGCCTCGACCACACCCGCGGCCTCGGTGCCTACGCCCGAAGGCAAAGAAGGCGGTGCGTACAGGCCGCTGCGGAAATAGGTATCGATAAAATTCAGGCCAATCGCATGGTTGCGCACGCGCACCTGGCCAGGCCCAGGCGGGGCGGGGTCGAATTCCACAAGCTGCAGTACTTCAGGGCCGCCATGCTGGCTGAACTGGATACGCTTGGCCATCTTGCACTCCTGGTGTAGGCATCGGAAAAGGCCTTCTATCGGACGCCTTTGCTTGATCGCCGTCAACTGCGGCGTGCTGGCTGGCGATGGTATGCTAGCCGGCGAATTCTTCCCTGCCCGTTCCTGGTGACCCGATGACTAGCCGCACCGAGGCCGTGAAAGCCTACCTGCTCGACCTGCAAGACCGCATTTGCCACGCGCTTGAAGCCGAAGACGGCGGTGCCCGCTTCGTCGAGGATGCCTGGATGCGCGAAGCAGGCGGCGGTGGCCGTACGCGGGTGATCGGTGACGGTGCGTTGATCGAAAAAGGCGGCGTCAACTTTTCCCATGTGTTCGGCGCCGGGCTGCCGCCGTCGGCCAGTGCCCATCGTCCTGAGTTGGCAGGACGGGGCTTCGAGGCCCTTGGGGTGTCGCTGGTGATCCACCCGCACAACCCTCACGTACCGACCTCCCACGCCAATGTGCGTTTCTTCATCGCCGAGAAGGAAGGCGAAGAGGCGGTCTGGTGGTTCGGCGGCGGCTTCGACCTGACGCCGTACTACGCCCACGAAGAAGACTGCATCCACTGGCATCGCGTCGCCGAACAGGCCTGCGCGCCGTTCGGCGCTGACGTCTACCCGCGCTACAAGGCGTGGTGCGATCGCTACTTCCACATCAAGCACCGTGGCGAACCGCGCGGTATCGGTGGGCTGTTCTTCGACGACCTCAACGACTGGGACTTCGATACCTGCTTCGCTTTCCTGCGGGCGATTGGCGATGCTTATGTCGAGGCGTACCTGCCAATCGTCCAGCGTCGCAAGCACCTGCCCTTCACCGCGCAGCAGCGTGAATTCCAGGAATACCGTCGCGGCCGCTATGTCGAGTTCAACCTGGTCTACGACCGTGGCACGCTGTTTGGCCTGCAGTCTGGCGGCCGTACAGAATCGATCCTCATGTCGCTGCCGCCGCAGGTACGCTGGGGCTACGACTGGAAGGCCACGCCTGGCAGCGATGAAGCTCGCCTGACCGACTATTTCCTGCAGGACCGCGACTGGCTCGGCCAGTGAATCTGGACAACCAAGGAGCCCGTCATGGATCAGTACGTCGTTTTCGGTAACCCCATCGGCCACAGCAAGTCGCCGCTGATTCATCGTCTGTTCGCCGAGCAGACCGGCGAGGACCTGGAGTACGCCACCTTGCTGGCGCCTGTGGATGAGTTCAGCGACTGCGCGCGCGGGTTCTTCAAGCAAGGCAGCGGGGCCAATGTCACCGTGCCGTTCAAGGAGGAAGCCTATCGGCTGTGCGATAGCCTCACCCCGCGCGCCCAGCGCGCGGGCGCGGTGAACACGCTGAGCAAGCTGGCCGATGGCACGCTGCAGGGCGACAACACCGACGGCGCGGGGCTGGTGCGCGATCTTACGGTCAATGCCGGCGTGCCGCTGGCCGGGAAACGCATCCTCATCCTGGGTGCCGGTGGCGCCGTGCGCGGTGTGCTGGAGCCGATCCTGGCGCAACAGCCGCAATCGCTGGTGGTAGCTAACCGCACCGTAGAGAAGGCCGAGCAGCTGGCCCGTGAGTTCGATGAGCTGGGGCCGGTCGTCGCCAGTGGTTTCGCCTGGTTGCAGGAACCGGTGGACGTCATCATCAACGCCACCTCGGCCAGCCTTGCCGGTGAACTGCCGCCGATCGCCGACAGCCTGGTCGAGGCCGGGCGTACGGTCTGTTACGACATGATGTACGGCAAGGAACCGACGCCGTTTTGCCAGTGGGCCGACAAGCTGGGCGCCGCCAAAGTGCTCGATGGGTTGGGGATGCTGGCTGAGCAGGCGGCCGAAGCCTTCTTCATCTGGCGCGGGATGCGCCCCGACACCGCGCCGGTGCTGGCCGAGCTGCGTCGGCAGCTGGCGCGGGGGTGATGACCGGCCTTCCCCTGTGAGCAGTCCACAGCCCCAGGGGAAGAAAGGTTGCCGAACACTCAGAGCTTGGCCTTGACCGCCTCGACAGCGTTGCCTCCGGCTTTGGTGGTCACCCCGGAGAGCCAACCGTCGAGGCTCTGCGGGTGTTGGTTGACCCAATTGGTCGCAGCCTGATCGAAGCTGACCTTCTTATCCACAACCTCGGCCATGATGGTGTTCTCCGCCTCCAGCGTGAAACTCAGGTTGGCCAGCAGCTTCGCCGCGTTGGGGCATGCCTGTGGATAACCCTTGCGCACAAGGGTGAATACCTCGCCTTTGCTGCCGAACCACTTTTCGCCGCCGCTCAGGTAATGCATGTTCAGCTTCACGTTCATCGGGTGTGGCGTCCAGCCCAGAAAAACGATGAACTGCTGTTTTTTCACCGCACGGTCCACCTGCGTCAGCATCGCCTGCTCGCTGGACTCCACCAGTTTCCACTGGCCCAGACCGAATTCGTTGGCGTCGATGATCTGTTTCAGTGACAGATTGGCCGGCGCGCCCGAACCAATGCCGTAGAGTTTCTGCTCGAACTGCTTGGCGTGCTTTTGCAGGTCCGCGAAGTCTTTGATGCCGGCATTCCACACGTAGTCGGGAACCGCCAGGGTGAACTCGGTGCCTTGAAGATTGCGCGCGAGCTGTTGCACATCGCCGGTAGCGACGAATTTGTCATGAAAGCCCTGCTGCGCCGGCATCCAGTTACCCAGAAACGCGTCAATGCGGCCATCCTTGAGACCGCCGTAGATGATCGGCACGGCCAGGCTGTCGATCTTCACCTGATAGCCCAAGCCCTCGAGCAGCAGCTTGGCGACTGCGTTGGTCGAGGCGATGTCGCTCCAACCGGGGTCTGCCAGCTTCACGGTGGCGCATTGTGCGTCATCATCGGCTGCTTGAGCGTTGACGGCAGCGACGCTGAGCGCCAGAGCCAGGAAAGTGGTGGACAATGTGTGCATCGCGGCCTCTCTTCTCAATCCATGGGTGCGGGCTGTGGATAACGTGCCTTGCGCTCGAGGTCATCGAGATCTATGTGGTTGCGCATGTACTGTTGGCTGGCATCCACCCAGGGTTGGTGGTCCCAGCTGCTCAGCTTGCCGATGGCCAGCGCCTCGGCCACCAGGCGGCGGCGCCGCTGGCTGGCCAGCACCTGCTCACGCAACTGGGGTATGTTCCAGCGCGTGCGGGCTTCATCGACAAATGCCTGCAGCAGCGCCTGGTGATCGGCGCTGCCGGTGAGGTTCTCCCGCTCGTGCGGGTCGCGACTCAGGTCATAGAGTAGGCAAGGGTCCTCTTCGCTGTATATGAATTTATAGCGGCCTCGGCGAATCATCATCAGCGGGCCGAGCGTTCCTTCGGCCATGTATTCGCCGATGACTTCGTCATGCCCGCCCCGCCCTTGCAAATGGCCAAGCAGCGTTCGCCCATCCAGGTGCAGCTGGTTATCCACAGCCCCCCCGGCCAGTTCCACCAGCGTCGGCAGCAGGTCACAGGTCGACACCGAGGCGCTCACACGCCTGGCGGCAAAGCGCTTGGGCGCGTGCACCAGCAGCGGCACGCGGGCTGCCATCTCGAACCAGTGCATCTTGTACCAGAGGCCGCGCTCGCCGAGCATGTCGCCATGGTCACCGGAGAACACGATCAGCGTGTCGTCGGCCAGACCGCACTCATCGAGGGTCTGCAGCAGCTGACCAATGTTGTCGTCGATATAGCTGCAGGCGCCAAAGTAGGCGCGCCGCGCATCGCGGATCTTGCTCGCCGGCACGGGCTTGTCCCACAGGTCGTAAACCTTGAGCAGCCGTTGCGAATGCGGGTCGAGTTCAGCCTGGCCGAACTCGGCGCGCGGCATGGGGATATCCACCGCCTCGTAGCGATCCCAGTAACGCTTGGGGATGGTGTAGGGGTCATGCGGGTGGGTCATCGACACCGTCAGGCAAAACGGCTGTCCGGGGTGTTCGCGCACATGGTCGTACAGGTACTGGCGGGCCTTGAACACCACTTCTTCGTCGAAGTCCAGTTGGTTGGTACGCACGCACGGCCCGGCCTGCAGCACCGACGACATGTTGTGGTACCAGCTGGGCCGCACGTCAGGCGCGTCCCAGTTGACCGCCCAGCCGTAGTCCGCCGGGTAGATATCGCTGGTCAGGCGCTCTTCGTAGCCATGCAACTGGTCGGGCCCACAGAAGTGCATCTTGCCAGACAGCGCGGTGCGGTAGCCCAGGCGGCGCAGATAGTGAGCGTAGGTCGGTGTGTCTGCGGGGAAATCGGCTGCGTTGTCGTAGGCGCCAATGCGGCTGGGCAACTGGCCGCTGACCAGGGTGAAGCGCGACGGTGCGCAGAGCGGGCTGTTGCAGTAAGCCGAATCGAAAACCACCGCCTGTTCGGCAAGGCGACTCAAATGCGGCATGTGGATCGGCGAGGGGCCATGGATGGGTAGCAAGGGCGCAGCCATCTGGTCGGCCATGATGAACAGGATATTCGGACGCGACATGACAGTTTCCATCGTTGAGGATTATGCGAAGCACTTGCCCCTCACGATGAGACTGTGAATAACTTGGGTAAAGCCCATGGCGGGCAATGACTGGGATTAGCGGAGCTTATGTTTGACCATCTGGCCGCAGTGTCGCTGGACAGTCTGCGGGTATTCGAGGCCGCGGCCCGTTTGCGCAGCTTTACCGCTGCGGCTCTCGAGCTGGGCACCACGCAGCCGGCAGTGAGCCAGCAGGTCAAGCGCTTGGAGGCGCAGCTGGGCAGACGGCTATTCGACCGCATCTACCGAGGCATCGCGCTAACCGAGGCCGGCCAGGCGTTGTTCGCGCAAGTGCACCTGGGTCTGCAGGCCATGGACGATGGTATCGCCGAAGTCAGCGGGCGTGGTCAGCGCGAGGTGCTGCAAGTGGCTACCGACTTTGCCTTTGCAGCGTTCTGGCTGATGCCACGCCTGCAGCGCTTTCATCAGGCTTATCCACAGGTCGATGTAAGCTTGGTGACCGGTGAGCGCAGTCAGGCCATGCTGCGTCCGGATATCGATGTAGCGGTACTGTTCGGAGATGGCCGATTCCACCAGGGCGAAAGTCGTTGGCTGTTCGATGAAGAAGTCTTCCCGGTCTGCAGCCCGCGACTCGCGCATGATCCAACGCTGTCCGCGGAAGCGTTGCAGCGCATGCCGCTGCTCCATCTGCGTGGCGAGCAGGCCAGTCGCTGGTTCGATTGGGCCGGTGTGTTTCGTGGCTTGGGCGTGTCCAGCCCGCCGCCGCCGGGGCAGCTGCGCTTCGACAACTACACCCTGCTGATCCAGGCGGCGATCGCCGGGCAAGGGGTGGCGATCGGTTGGGCGCATCTGGTGGATGGGCTGGTCGAGCAAGGCTTGCTCTGCCGGCCAGTGCCAGGGAGCCTGACTTCGAAAAGAGGCTATTACGCGGTACTGCCGCCGCGCAAACGGCGTGGGGCGTTGATCGAGCGGTTCGTTGACTGGCTTGAGCAAGAGCGCAATCGTTGATACCCGCATCGCCTGCTGCACCCAGCGGTGCAGGCAGGCGCTGCGGGCGCTGCGGTCAATCGCGTGCGCCGCGTACCCCGGCGGCCAGGGCTGAGCACAGGCTCAGGACATCGTCGACGGCCTGATTGGCATCCTTGGCTTGGGCGATCTTGTCGACCAGCGCTGAACCCACCACCACGCCATCGGCCAGGCGGGCAATGGCGGCCGCCTGCTCGGGGGTGCGAATGCCGAAACCGACGCTCACCGGCAGGTCGGTGTGCCGACGCAGACGAGCGATCGCTTCGCCGACATGCTCGGTGGTCGCCGAGCCTGCACCGGTGACACCGGCAACCGACACGTAATAGACGAAACCAGAGCTGCGCTCGAGCACGCGCGGCAAGCGCGCGTCATCGGTGGTTGGGGTGGTCAGGCGAATGAAGTCGATGCCTGCGGCCTGGGCCGGATCGGCGAGTTCGCCATCGTGCTCAGGCGGCAAGTCGACGATGATCAAGCCATCGACACCTGCTTGCTGGGCTTGAGCGACGAACGCCTGTACGCCAAAGCGATGGATCGGGTTGTAGTAACCCATCAGCACGACCGGCGTGGTCTGGTCGTCGACCCGGAACTCTCGCACCATCGCCAGGGTTTTTGTGAGGTTCTGGCCAGCCTCGAGCGCGCGCAGGGTTGCCAGCTGGATGGCCACGCCGTCGGCCATCGGGTCGGTGAACGGCATGCCCAGTTCGATCACGTCGGCGCCAGCGGCTGGCAGACCCTTGAGGATCTGCAGCGAAGCGTCGTAGCCCGGATCGCCGGCGGTGACGAAGGTCACCAGCGCGGCACGGCCCTCGGCTTTCAATTCGGCAAAGCGTTGTTCGAGACGGCTCATGCCTGTTTCTCCTGGGAAGCCATATGGGTCATCACGGTTTGCATGTCTTTGTCGCCGCGCCCCGACAGGCAGATCACCATCAGGTGATCCTTGGGCAGGCCAGGTGCGCGTTTGATCGCTTCGGCCAGCGCATGGGCGCTTTCCAGGGCCGGAATGATCCCTTCGAGACGGCAGCAGGCGTGGAACGCATCCAAGGCTTCATCATCGGTGATGCTGACATACTCGACGCGTTTCACTTCGTGCAGATAGGCGTGCTCGGGGCCGATACCTGGGTAGTCGAGGCCGGCAGAGATCGAGTGGGCATCGGTGATCTGGCCGTCATCATCCTGCAGGAGGTAGGTGCGGTTGCCGTGCAGCACGCCGGGGACACCGCCGTTCAGGCTGGCAGCGTGCTTGTCTGTATGCACGCCATGGCCACCGGCCTCGACGCCGATGATTTGTACGCTGGGCTCTTCGAGGAACTCATGGAACAGGCCCATGGCATTGGAGCCGCCGCCCACGCAGGCAACCAGGCTGTCCGGCAGACGGCCTTCTTTTTCCTGCAACTGGGCGCGGGTTTCCTTGCCGATGATCGATTGGAAATCGCGCACCATCGCCGGATACGGGTGCGGCCCGGCCACTGTGCCGATCAGGTAGAAGGTGTCATCGACGTTGGTGACCCAGTCACGCAGGGCCTCGTTCATCGCGTCCTTCAGGGTACCGGTGCCGGCTGTGACCGGTACGATTTCGGCACCGAGCAGCTTCATGCGGAACACGTTGGCCTGCTGGCGCTCGATGTCGGTGGCGCCCATGTAGATCACGCAAGGCAGGCCAAAGCGCGCTGCCACGGTGGCGGTGGCCACGCCGTGCATGCCGGCGCCGGTTTCGGCGATCAGGCGCTTCTTGCCCATGCGCTTGGCCAACAGGACCTGGCCGATGCAGTTGTTCACCTTGTGTGCGCCGGTATGGTTGAGCTCTTCGCGCTTGAAGAAAATCTTTGCGCCGCCGCAGTGCTCGGTCAGACGCTCGGCGAAATACAGGGGGTTGGGGCGGCCGATATAGTCGCGCTGGAAGTACGCCAGCTCTTCGAGGAACGCCGGGTCGGCCTTTGCCGCTTCATATTCGCGGGCCAGATCGAGCACCAGTGGCATCAAGGTTTCGGCCACGTAGCGGCCACCAAACGAGCCGAACAGGCCATTGGCGTCGGGGCCGGGGCGGTATTGGGACTGGGTCATGGAGCGCTCCAAGGCGTTACGAATGAGTGATGGGCTTTACTGTACCCAGCGCGCGGCCGGCTGAAAACCGATAAGATTTACCCAACTTGTCAGAAAAACTCACAGTTGCCATGGCTCACGATCTTCCTCCACTCAATGCCTTGCGCGCCTTCGAGGCGACCGCCAGGTTCAACAGCGTCAGCCAAGCGGCTGAAGCGCTGCATGTCACTCATGGTGCGGTCAGCCGGCAGATCAAGGTGCTCGAAGCAGACCTGGGCGTGGCCTTGTTCAGCAAGGAAGGGCGCGGCATCAAACTCACAGATTCCGGTGTGCGTCTGCGCGATGCCTGCGCTGAAGCCTTCGATCGCCTGCGCAGTGTCTGCGGCGAGCTCAGCCGGGACGTCAGCGAGGCGCCGTTCGTGCTCGGCTGCTCAGGTAGTTTGCTGGCGCGCTGGTTCATTCCGCGTCTGGGGCGCTTGAAGGCAGACCTGCCGCAACTGCCGTTGCACCTGTCAGCAGGTGAAGGCGACCTGGACCCCCGCCGGCCTGGGCTCGACGCGTTGCTGGTGTACGCCGAGCCGCCATGGCCTGCCGACATGCAGGTGCATGTGCTCGCCCAGGAGCGTATCGGCCCGGTGCTCAGCCCCCGCTATCCAGGCTTTGAGCGCTTGCAGGCTGCACCGGCCACGGCCTTGCTGGACGAAGCGTTGCTGCACACCACCTCGCGTCCACAAGCCTGGCCGACGTGGGCGAGCGAGCAGGGATTGGCAACCGACGCGCTGCAATACGGTCAGGCCTTCGAGCATTTGTATTACCTGCTGGAAGCGGCGGTAGCCGGGCTGGGGGTTGCCATTGCGCCACAACCGTTGGTGGCTGACGACTTGCGTGCCGGGCGCCTGAGTGCGCCGTGGGGATTCACTCCAAGCCCAGCAGTGCTGGCATTGTGGGTGCCGCGGCGCGCCGCAGATGGGCGCGCCGAGCAGCTGGCGCAGTGGCTAAAAGCCGAACTGGCCAGGCAGGAGGCTTAGCGGCGGTTGCACAGCAGGTAGGCAGCCAGCAGGCCCAGTGCGCCGATGGCGACGCCGGCGGTGGTGTAGGGGTGCTCTTGCGCGTAGTCGCGGGTGGCAATGCCGGTTTGGCGAGTGCGCTCTTTGACTTCCTCATAGGCGTCGCTGATCAGGCTGCGCGAGTGACGAAGCGCGCTTTCGGCGTTGCTGCGCATTGCTTTCACTGATTTCTGGGTTTCCTCGGAAGCATCGTGCTTGAGGCTTTCCAGGCTCTTGAGGAGGCTTTCGATCTCCGCTTCCATGCTTTCCAGGGACGTTTTACGCAGCGAGTTGCGGGGCATGTTGACTCTCCTTTGCAGTATGGGCTGTACAAATTGCGACTGCCAAGCGAAGCGAAAGTGCGATCGAACTTTCATTGCCTGCGACCGCTCGCAGGTAAACCAAGCCTGCGCTGCTAGGCTCAATTGCACGTACCCAAGGAGAGCGCTCATGTCCGATCACCACACTTACAAGAAAGTCGAGCTGGTTGGCTCGTCGACCACCAGCATCGAGGAAGCGATCAACAACGCGCTGGCCGAAGCAGGCAAGAGCCTGGGCAATATGGAGTGGTTCGAGGTCACTGAAACCCGTGGCCATATCCAAGACAACCAAGTGGCCCATTTCCAGGTAACGCTGAAGGTCGGTTTCCGTATCGCCAACAGCTGAAACACTCACGGGCTGGCAAGGCCCGGCGTGATGGCGTTATAACTCCGGAGGGCGCCTTGGCGGCGCCCTTTGTGTTTTTCTCATCTGTACAAGGAATGCGATCGATGATGAAACTGATGTTGGCGGCAGGGTTGATGGCAATCGCCGGCGGCGCCATGGCAGCGGGTAAACCGTGTGAGGAGCTCAAGGCTGAGATCGCCCAGAAGCTCGAACGCAAAGGCGTGCAGGGTTACACACTGGAGGTGGTCGACAAGGGCGAGCCCGCTGGCAAGGTGGTGGGCAGCTGCGAGGCAGGCACCAAGGAAATCGTCTATCGACGCGGCTAGAGCTGCAGTGGCCGGTTGCGGGCGAGCGCGGCGCTGCCCGCCTCACCCGCACGTCCGATCAGGCAGGCTTGAGCGCCTGGGCCATCAGCTCATAGGACCTTACCCGGTCGGCATGCTCATACAGGTCGCTGGTGAAGATCAGCTCATCAGCGCCGGTTTGTTCCAGCAATACCTCAACCTTCGCTTTGACTTTTTCCGGGCTACCGATCATCGCCAGGCCCAGGAAACTGCCGACTGCATCGCGCTCATGGGGCAGCCACAGGCCATCCATGCTTGGCACCGGCGGCTTTTGCATCAGGCTCTGGCCACGAATCAGCGACAGGATGCGCTGATAAGTCGAGGTCGCCAGGTATTCGGCTTTCTCGTCGGTCTCGGCCACCACCATCGGGATGCCCAGCATCACATAGGGCTTGGCCAAGGTAGTCGATGGCTTGAAGTGGTCGCGGTAGATGCGGATCGCCTCGTGCATGTAGCGCGGGGCGAAGTGCGAAGCAAAGGCGTAGGGCATGCCACGCATCCCTGCCAGCTGTGCGCTGAACAGGCTCGAACCCAACAGCCAGAGTGGCACCTCGGTGTCGTGGCCTGGCACGGCAATCACTTTTTGATCATCGGTGCGCGGGCCGAGATAGCGAGACAGTTCCTCGACGTCGTCCGGGAAGTCATCGGCGCTGCCGCTACGGTCACGGCGCAGGGCGTGAGCTGTTAGCTGGTCCGAGCCCGGCGCGCGGCCCAGGCCCAGGTCGATTCGACCGGGATAGAGGCTGGCCAGGGTGCCGAACTGCTCGGCGATCACCAGCGGCGCGTGGTTGGGCAGCATGATGCCGCCGGAGCCGACACGGATGGTCGAGGTGCCACCAGCCAGGTAACCGATCAGCACTGAAGTGGCGGAACTGGCGATGCCGTCCATGTTGTGGTGCTCGGCCACCCAGAACCGGTTGTAGCCGAACCGTTCGGCATGTCGGGCCAGGTCCAGGGCGTTGTGCAGCGATTGTGCCGGGCCATGGTCGGCGCGCACCGGCACCAGGTCCAGGGCCGAGATTTTCAGGTCGTGCAGCTGGGTCATTGCAGCCTCCGCAACAAGTGGTTGGCCCTCAGGCCCTAGTGACTCTTTATGGGCAGATTCGCTTAATTCAATCCTTGCCGTGCGATTGCTCTGAACTTGCCGTCAGCCAAGAGCCTCGAAAATGAGGACAGACAACCCTACTACTGGAGTCATCATGAAAAAGACAGCATCGGCGATCTGGCAGGGCGGCTTGAAAGATGGCAAAGGCCAGATCTCCACGCAAAGCGGCGCGCTCAAGCAGAATCCTTACGGCTTCAACACGCGCTTCGAAGATACCCCAGGCACCAACCCTGAAGAGCTGATCGGCGCTGCTCACGCCGGGTGCTTCTCGATGGCCCTGTCGATGATGCTGGGCGAGGCAGGTCTGACCCCAGAGCGCATCGACACCACCGCCGAGGTCACCCTCGACAAGCAAGACGATGGCTTCGCCATCACTGCTGTGCACTTGATCCTGAAGGCCAAGGTGCCTGGTGCGAGCGAGGAGCAGTTCCTCGAGATCGCCAACAAGGCCAAGGCTGGCTGCCCGGTGTCCAAGGTGCTGAATGCGGAAATTAGCCTGGACGCTGCGCTGGTTGGATAAACCGCGCAACGGTGGTTGCTTGTTGTAGTCTAACGACTGTCGGCAGCGCTGCTGCCTTTTCAGGAGCCGTTTCATGATTCGCGTGGCAATCACCGTGCTGGCTTCGCTTATGGCCACTTCTGCACTGGCGGCGGTCAAACCGTGCGAAGCGCTCAAGGCTGAGATCGAAGCCAAGATCCAGGCCCAAGGTGTGCCCTCCTACACCTTGGAAATCGTGCCGAACGCCGAGGTCACGGACCAGAACATGGTCGTTGGCAGCTGCGATGGCGGCACCAGGAAGATCATCTATCAGAAAAACGATCGATGATATGAAAGCGAATGAAGCACCAGGGCCGCGATGCGGCCCTAGTGCTTCATGGGATGCAGAACACTTCGCTCGGTTCGTTGACCAGCACGTTGCGCCTGCCGTCATACAGCAGTACCTGCGGCTCCATCACGGGGGCTCGAGCCTCCAGGCGATAGCGCTCCCCGGCTTTGAAGTCGGCGTAGCGCACCGTCAGGTAACAGGTGCGGTCCCTGGGCTGGGTCATCATGCCGCCGCCGTAGATCTCATAATCGAAACGCACGACCAGTTCATGCTTGCCAGGGGTTACCTGAAAATAGCGACCGTCGTCCAGACGCTGGCCATCCAGGCGATCGGCCATGATCACCCGGCCGGGGGTCATGGTGAACAGGTCGATCCAGGCCTGCTTGGGGTCGACCGGGGGCAAAGGGCTGGCGCAAGCCCCTAGTGCACTCAAGGCCATCAGCATCATGGGCTGGCGCATGGCATTTCTCCGGCGTGCGGTACACAAGCTACAAGCATAGTCCTGTTTACCTGCCTCAGGTGCGCTGGCAACCGGCCGGTGCACCCTGGCCCAGGAGTTTTTGCTGTTGGTCATACAGCTTGACCCATGGACGAAAACCGATGCTGCCAGCCTGCAACTGATAGCGCTGGCCTGCGTTGAAATCCTTGAAGCTCAGTTTGACCTGGCAGTCGCGCCACAACGGGGCCTCGACCGGGCCAATGTTGCTGGGGGCGACCGGAAATTGATAGCGCACGGTCAGTTCGTGGCCGCCCGGCTGCACCTCGAAATACCGGCTGTCGGCCCAGTCACGCTCATCCACCTGCAGTGCATGCAGCGAAGTGTCGTCATTGGGCGTCAAGTCTACCCAGGCTTGATTGGGGTCTGGGTCAGGCAGGGTCGAGCAGGCAGAAATCAACAATATCGAGCTACTGAGCAACAGGGCACGCATGGCGAAACTCCCCCTTGGCGAGATAGGCTTGGGGCGCATTGGCCATGAGCGGGTTGAAAAGCGCCAGATGGATCTTTCATGTTGTCTGAAGTACTCAGGCCCCGGGCCACTCGACCGCCTTTTCAGGTACTTGGTTCCGCTGTCAGTCGCCTTTCTGCTGAGCGGCTGCGGCACTGCCGGTTACTACGCTCAGCTGACCGAGGGGCAGTGGCAGTTGCTACGCGCGCGTCAGCCGGTGGACCAGGTGCTCGCCGACCCCGCCACCAGCCCGCAGTTGCGGGCGCTTCTGCGGCATGCCGAAGAGGCACGGGCATTCGCCAGCGAACAGCTGAAATTGCCCGACAACCGCAGCTATCGGTTGTACGCCGACCTCAAGCGTCCTTACGTGGTCTGGAACGTCTTCGCTACCCCGGAATTGTCGTTGCAGCCGGTGACGCATTGCTTCCCCATTGCCGGTTGCGTGGCCTACCGGGGCTATTATCGCCAAGGTGCCGCGCGCGGTGCGGCGGCCCTGATGCGTGAGCAGGGCTTGGACGTGTACGTCAGCGGCGTCGAGGCCTATTCGACCCTGGGCTGGTTCGATGACCCCATTCTGTCGTCCATGCTGGGCTGGGGTGATGAGCGTCTTGCCACGTTGATTTTCCATGAGCTGGCCCACCAGCGCGTGTACGTGCAGGACGACACCGCGTTCAACGAGTCGTTTGCCACCTTCGTCGAGCAGCAAGGCACGCAGCAATGGCGCGCCGCCCGCGGCCTTGGGGCATCCGACCCGGCGCAGTTGCAGCAGCGTGAACAGTTCACCCGCCTGGTGCTGGCCACCCGCGAGCGCCTGCAGACTCTGTATTCGGGAACCTTGACTGCTGCGCAGAAACGCCAGGCCAAGCACGCCGAGTTCGAGCGTCTGCGCTACCGTTATCAACAGCTGCGCGACAGCCAGTGGCATGGCGACAGGCGCTACGACGCCTGGATATATGGCCCGCTGAACAACGCCAAGCTGCTGCCGTTTGGCTTGTATGACCAGTGGGTGCCGGCCTTCGCGGCGTTGTTCCGCGAGGTGGATGGTGATTGGACGCTGTTCTATCAGCGCGTCGAGCAACTGGCACGCTTGCCGGCGCGACAAAGGATGGCAGCGCTGCAGAAACGGCTGTGAAGCGCTGCAGTGGGCTGCACGGGCAGCCGGCCACTGCCTCAGCCCTTGAAGGCCTCATGCAGGTCGACCAGGGTCGCGAAGTGAAACGCCGGCGCTTCGGCTTGCAGCTCTGCATGGCTGCCAAACCCATAGCCCACCGCCACCGCCTGCAAACCGTTGCTGCGCGCGCCGATCAGGTCATGCTTGCGATCGCCGATCATCAGCGTCTGCGCCGGATCGAGCCGCTCTTCATCCAGCAGGTGACGGATCAGCTCGACCTTGTTGGTGCGCGTGCCGTCCAGTTCACTGCCGTAGATCACCTTGAAATGGTGATCGAAGGCGAAGTGCCGGGCAATTTCGCGGGCGAACTCCCACGGTTTGGATGTCGCGATGTACAGCGTGCGGCCTTGGGCGCCGAGCGTTTCGAGCAGCTGCGGGACGCCTTCGAACACCTGGTTTTCGTACAGGCCGGTAACCCGGAAACGTTCACGGTAGAAATTGACCGCCTGCCAGGCCTTGGCCTCATCGAATCCGTAGAACTGCATGAAGGCCTGCAGCAGCGGCGGGCCGATGAAATGTTCGAGGCGGGTAAGGTCGGGCTCGTCGATACCGAGTTTGGCCAGGGCGTACTGAATGGAACGGGTAATGCCCAGGCGCGGGTCGGTCAGGGTGCCGTCGAGGTCGAACAGGATGTTTTGCTGATGCATGTGAGGAGATCCACTTCAATGCTGCGGGCCTTGGCACGGGTGATCCGGCGGGCCCGCCAATGCAGTCATTCAGGTTGGTCGTAGCCTTCGGCCAGGTGCTGATCCTTGAGCTTGACGTAGTTGTCGGCGCTGTAGCTGAAAAAGGCGCGTTCCTTGTCATTCAACAGCCGGGCCTGCCTGACCGGGCTGCCCATGTACAGGTACCCGCTGACCAGGCGCTTGCCGGGCGGCACCAGGCTGCCGGCGCCGATGACCACTTCATCCTCGACAATGGCGCCATCCATGATGGTGCTGCCCATGCCCACCAGGATGCGATTGCCCAGGGTGCAGCCGTGCAGCATGACCTTGTGACCAATGGTCACCTCGTCGCCGATGATCAGCGCAAAGCCGTCGGGATTGAAAGGCCCGGCATGGGTGATGTGCAGCACGCTGGCGTCCTGCACGCTGGTGCGCGCACCGATGCGGATACGCTGCATGTCGCCGCGAATCACCGTCAGCGGCCAGACAGAGCTGTCTTCGCCGATCTCCACATCGCCCAGGATGACCGCCGAACGGTCGACGAATACCCGTGGTGCCAGTTTCGGCGTGTGTTGCTGGAAGCTGCGAATGGCCATGATAGCGTCTCTCATCTGTACCGATAGGCAGCCTGCCTGCTGCGGTCGGCATCGATTGTAATTAAGATGGGGTAGTGTTTCTTCTGCCAAGGTATCCGAACCGTGAGTGCGAACAACCCACTTCTGCAGTCCTACGATCTGCCGCCCTTCTCGCAAATCCGTGCCGAACACGTGTTGCCGGCGATCGAAACGATCCTGGCCGACAACCGTAAAGCCATCGCCGAGATCCTCGAGCAACAGGGCAGCAACCCTACCTGGTCCGGCCTGGTGCTGGCCATGGACGAACTCAACGACCGTTTGGGCGCCGCCTGGAGCCCGGTCAGCCACCTCAATGCGGTGTGCAACAGCAAGGCGCTGCGCGAGGCATATGAGTCCTGCCTGCCTGCCCTGAGCGCCTACTCTACCGAATTGGGCCAGAACCGTGCGCTGTTCGAAGCCTACCAGGCGCTGGCCACCAGCCCACAGGCCGAACAGTTCGATGTGGCGCAGAAAACCATTCTTGAGCATGCCCTGCGTGATTTCCGCTTGTCGGGCATCGACCTGCCGGCCGACAAACAGCAGCGCTACGCCGAGGTGCAAAGCACCTTGAGCGAGTTGGGCAGCCGCTTTTCCAACCAGTTGCTCGATGCCACCCAGGCTTGGAGCAAGCATGTCACCGACGAGGCCGCGCTGGCCGGTCTGACCGACTCGGCCAAGGCGCAGATGGCCGCCGCAGCCCAGGCCAAGGGGCTGGACGGCTGGTTGATCACCCTGGAGTTCCCCAGCTACTACGCAGTGATGACCTACGCCGATGACCGCGCCCTGCGCGAGGAGTTGTACGCGGCCTACTGCACCCGCGCCTCGGACCAAGGCCCGAACGCCGGCCAGTTCGACAATGGCCCGGTCATGCAGCAAATCCTCGACTTGCGCCAGGAGCTGGCCGAGCTGCTGGGCTATGCCAACTACGCCGAGCTGAGCCTGGCCACCAAGATGGCCGAGTCCAGCGACCAGGTGCTGAGCTTCCTGCGTGACCTGGCCAAGCGCTCCAAGCCCTTCGCCGCCCGCGACCTCGAGCAGCTCAAGGCTTATGCCGCCGAGCAAGGCTGTGCTGAACTGGCCAGCTGGAACGCCGGTTACTACGGCGAGAAGCTGCGCGAGCAACGCTACAGCGTGTCGCAGGAAACCCTGCGTGCCTACTTCCCGATCGATACGGTGCTCAACGGTCTGTTCGGCATCGTACAGCGCCTGTACGGCATCGAGATTGCTGAGATCCAGGGCTTCGACAGCTGGCATCCTGACGTGCGCCTGTTCGAGATCAAGGAAGACGGCCAGCACGTGGGCCGCTTCTTCTTCGACCTGTACGCCCGCGCCAACAAGCGCGGCGGCGCCTGGATGGACGGTGCCCGCGATCGCCGTCGCACGGCTGCAGGCGAACTGCAGAGCCCGGTGGCGAACCTGGTGTGCAACTTCACGCCGGCAGCGCCTGGCAAGCCTGCGTTGTTGACCCACGACGAAGTGACCACCCTGTTCCATGAGTTCGGCCATGGCCTGCACCACATGCTGACGCGCATCGAGCATGCCGGTGTGTCCGGCATCAATGGCGTGGCCTGGGATGCCGTCGAGCTGCCCAGCCAGTTCATGGAGAACTGGTGCTGGGAGCCTGAAGGCCTGGCGCTGATTTCCGGGCACTTCGAAACCGGCGCTGCCTTGCCCCAGGACTTGCTGGACAAGATGCTTGCAGCGAAGAACTTCCAGTCGGGCATGATGATGGTGCGGCAATTGGAATTCTCGCTGTTTGACTTCGAGCTGCACGCCACCCATGGCGATGGCCGCAGCGTGCTGCAGGTGCTCGAAGGCGTGCGCGACGAGGTCACGGTGATGCGCCCGCCTGCTTACAACCGCTTCCCCAACAGCTTCGCGCACATCTTCGCCGGCGGTTACGCGGCCGGCTACTACAGCTACAAGTGGGCTGAAGTGCTCTCGGCCGACGCCTTCTCGCGCTTCGAGGAAGAAGGCGTGTTCAATGCCGATACCGGGCGCGCCTTCCGTGAAGCGATCCTGGCGCGCGGCGGCTCGCGCGAGCCCATGGAGCTGTTCGTGGATTTCCGTGGGCGTGAGCCTTCCATTGACGCATTGCTACGCCACAGCGGGCTGAGCGAGGCCGCTGCGGCATGAGTGAGGTTGCCGTGAACAAGACCAAGAAGCGCTTCATTGCCGGGGCGGTGTGCCCGGCGTGCAGCGAGCCTGACAAGCTGATGATGTGGAATGAGGACGACGTGCCGCATCGTGAGTGCGTGGCCTGCGGCTTCACCGACACGCTCAATGAGCAAGGCCTATCGGTGCCCAAGGAGCTCGGTACGCGGGTTAACCACATGCAACCCAAGGCCGCTCCGGCCAAGGTGCAGACGGTGCAGTTCTTCCCCAATCCGAAGCTGAAGAAGCCGAGCGAGTAAGCGCTGCGTCGGCGTCAGGGCAACCCTGACCAGAGGTGCTGGAAAGATTCATGGGCTACCCCGATACTGTATGTGCATACAGCGTCGGGGTAGCCCATGAATTCGTCAGCTCCACTCAAAGGCCGTGGCACGGCTCACAATCCGCACAATCGATTCGCCGCGACCCGTTCGCTGGTCGAGGATGACGGCTGGCTACAAGAGGTGCCGCTCACTCAAGGCACCGAGGTGCGCAGTGAAATCGCCAAATCGATAATCAGCCGCAACACTTCCCCTGACCTCCCCTTCGACCGCTCGATCAACCCCTATCGGGGTTGCGAGCACGGTTGCATCTACTGCTATGCCCGGCCCTCTCACGCCTATTGGGACTTGTCGCCAGGCCTGGACTTCGAAACCAAGCTGATCGCCAAGACCAACGCCGCCGAGGTGCTCGCCGAGCAGCTGAGCAAGCCTGGCTACGTGTGCGCGCCGATCAACCTGGGTGCCAATACCGACCCGTACCAGCCGATCGAGCGCGAGCATCGCCTGACCCGGCGTTTGCTCGAGGTGCTGCTGCGTTTTCGCCATCCGGTCACCATCGTCACCAAGGGCGCACTGGTGCTGCGTGACCTTGATCTGCTCGCAGAGTTGGCCAGTCAGCGCCTGGCGCGGGTGATGATCAGCCTGACCACCCTGGACGATGACCTCAAGCGGGTCCTCGAACCGCGCGCCGCTTCGCCCAAGGCCAGGTTGAGGGCCATTCGCGTGCTACGCGAGGCTGGCGTGCCGGTAGGGGTGCTGTGTTCGCCGATGATTCCGATGATCAATGACAGCGAACTCGAACATCTGCTCGAAGCTGCCAGGCAAGCCGGCGCCCAGAGCGCGGCGTACATGATGGTGCGCCTGCCGCTGGAAGTGGCGCCGTTGTTCGAACAGTGGCTGCAAGACCATTACCCGCAGCGCGCCACACATGTCGTGAGCCTGATTCGCCAGAGCCGTGGCGGCGAGCTGTATGACAGCCGATTCGGTTCGCGCATGCGCGGCGAAGGGGTGTTCGCCGACCTGCTGGCGCAACGCTTCGCGCGGGCCATGAAGCGGCTAGACTTCGACGGGCGTGAAGCACAGGCGTTGGACTGCTCGGCCTTTTGCCCACCCGGAAGGCAGATGGCCCTTTTATGAACGTGGCCGGGGCCATCCCGAGTCTTACTAATCCAAGCAAATAATTGCAGTAATGGCTCTTGGCAGTTGATGCTTTTTTGCTATTATTCAGGTCCCGCCTTTTCGTTCTGGAACACCCGTTCTAGAGCGCTCGAATTAAGTTTCAGTTAAGTTTTCCCCGCTAGCGTAGGAATCCAGATCACGGAGACTGTGATCTATCGCTCGTGCGCGTCATCTAAATCTGCGCATAGCCAGAATCTTTCACCGGTAAGATGGATTTACCTACACACCGCCAAGAGGATGAATCATGCCAGTCAAGGACCCATCCAAGGTCGTTCCGCAGGTGCCCGCGGAAAACGCCGATGCCGCCCTTAAGCACATCGTCGACGGCTTCCTGCGTTTCCATCATGACGTTTTTCCTGAGCAACAAGCGCTGTTCAAGAAGCTCGCCACCGCGCAAACCCCGCGCGCCATGTTCATTACCTGTGCCGACTCCCGAATCGTCCCCGAGCTGATCACCCAGAGCTCGCCAGGCGACTTGTTCGTGACCCGTAACGTCGGCAACGTGGTTCCGCCCTACGGGCAGATGAACGGCGGTGTTTCCAGTGCCATCGAATACGCCGTGCTGGCGCTGAAAGTGCACCACATCATCATTTGCGGTCACTCCGACTGTGGCGCCATGCGCGCAGTGCTCAACCCGCACTCGCTCGACAAGATGCCCACCGTAAGTGCCTGGCTGCGCCACGCCGAAGTGGCGCGCACCGTGGTCGAGAACAACTGCTCGTGCGGCAGCGAACACGAAAGCATGCAGGTGCTGACCAAGGAAAACGTCATCGCCCAGCTGCACCACCTGCGCACCCACCCATCGGTGGCCTCGCGCCTGGCAGCAGGCCAGTTGTACATCCACGGTTGGGTCTACGACATCGAAACCAGCAAGATCGAAGCCTACGACGCTGCAAGCGACAGCTTCATGCCACTGGCTGCCGGCGAACCGGTACCGTGCGCCACCCCGAGAGGCCGCTACTAAGCGACCCGTCCAACGCTGAACCTTGAATAGCCGGCTGCACCCCACGCGGGTGTGGCGCGGCCTTCGGCTGCCTTGAAAATGCCCTGACCTGCTTGCCGGCAATCACGCTGGCGGTGCGCGCCTGCGCGGGTGTCAGGGATCCATGTGCCCACGGCCAGAGGAATGGCCGTGCGTCAGAGTAAGGAGAACGATGGTGAACATGACACAGTTGAAAGCGGCCTTGCCGCGTGAGTTGCTGGCGTCGGTGGTGGTCTTTCTGGTCGCCCTGCCCTTGTGCATGGGTATCGCGATTGCCTCGGGGATGCCTCCGGCCAAAGGACTGATAACCGGGATCATCGGCGGCGTCGTGGTGGGTTTCCTGGCCGGATCGCCCTTGCAGGTCAGTGGCCCGGCAGCGGGGCTGGCGGTACTGGTGTTCGAACTGGTGCGTCAGCATGGCATGGAAATGCTCGGCCCCATCCTGTTGCTGGCCGGCGTCCTGCAGCTGCTGGCCGGGCGCCTGCGCCTCGGTTGCTGGTTCCGCGTCACCGCCCCTGCCGTGGTGTACGGCATGCTGGCCGGTATCGGGGTGTTGATCGTGCTGTCGCAGGTGCACGTGATGTTCGATACCGCGCCACAGCCCTCGGGCATGCAGAACCTGCTGGAGTTTCCCAGCACCGTAGCCGCTGCCCTGCCTCGCGAAAACGCAGGCTCGGGGTGGATCGCCGGGGCCCTGGGCCTGGGCACCATTGCGATCATGTTCGCTTGGGAAAAGTTACGCCCGCAGACGCTGCGCTTCATCCCGGGCGCGCTGTTGGGTGTGACCACGATGACCGCAATCGCCATGTGGCTGGCGCTGCCGGTCAACCGCGTCGAAGTGCCCGCGGATCTGTCAGAGGCGATCGACTGGATCCGTCCGGACGACCTGATGAAACTGGCCGATCCGACCCTGCTGGTCGCAGCCTTTGCCCTGGCGTTCATCGCCAGTGCGGAAACCTTGCTGTCGGCCGCTGCCGTGGACCGCATGCACAGCGGTCAACGCTCGGACTTCGACCGTGAACTGTCGGCGCAGGGCATTGGCAACATGCTTTGCGGGGTGCTCGGCGCACTGCCGATGACCGGGGTGATCGTACGCAGCTCGGCGAATGTGCAAGCGGGTGCACAAACCCGCGCATCGGCCATTCTGCACGGCGTATGGTTGCTCGCGTTCGTGGTGGTCCTGAGCAGTGTGCTGCAGCAGATCCCGGTGGCCAGCCTGGCCGGGGTACTGGTGTTCACCGGCGTGAAACTGGTCGACTTCAAGGCGTTTCGCGGGCTGGGCCGTTATGGCCGCATGCCGATGTTCACCTACGCGGCCACTGCCTTGGCGATCATCTTCACTGACCTGCTGACCGGCGTGTTGCTGGGCTTTGCCCTGACCTTGCTGAAACTGGCGTTCAAGGCCGCGCGGCTGAAGATCAGCCTGGTGGACCTGGCACAGGAAGGCCATATGGAGCTGCGTCTGAGCGGTGCTGCAACCTTCCTCAAGGTACCGGCGTTGACCCAGGTGCTCGATACCGTACCGGCCGGGACCACCCTGCACGTACCCTTGAGCAACCTGCGCTACGTCGACCACTCGTGCATGGAGCTGCTGGAGGACTGGAGCCGCAGCAATGCCGCCAATGGATCGAGGCTGGTGATCGAGCATCAGCGTCTGAAGCGCCGAGTCGAGGGTAGAACGCGCACCACGGCGGGTGTCGGGGCCTGAGCCGAGCACCCGCGAGCCATCGCGATCAGGCGGGCTGGTCCAGTTCCACCCCGAGCTGACGAGACAGGCAGGGCCAGCGCTTCCACGCCGCGCCGGTTTCGGGGCTGCACAGGGTCTGGCGGTAGGCTTGCACCGATTCGGCGGCGAAGCTCTGGTCATCGAGCATCTCATCGACCGAGTGGTGCACCACCTCATCGAGCTGATTGGCGAACGTTTCGCCAATCAGCTGATGGGCGATCAGGTTGGCTACGGTGGTATCGAGCGGAATCAGCGGTTGTTGGAAGTGGCGGATGTACAGGTCGTTGACCTCCTCCACCAGACGGTGGGCCAGGTAGGCTTCGTCGAGCAGGCAATCGAGGCCGACCTGCCCGTGCATCACGCTCGGCGGCTGCAGAAAATACGCCTCGGCGATTTTCAGCACCGGCTTGATCTGCGATTCGATGCCGGCTTCGCGCGCTACGCTTTGCGCAGCCTCGAGCAATTCCGGTACTTGTCCTATGTAAGCGCTGACGAAGCGCGCCAAGGTACCCTGGGCGTCCTGCTCAGGCAGTTGGATCGAGGGATGCAGGTGGGGCAGTTGCAGCTCGAGACGCGCTTTCAGTTGACCGGTGCGGGCTTCGTGGTCGTGGGCTTGGCTGATCTGCTCGCGTACAGCAGCGATGTTCATGACAACTCCAGGGACAATACGTTTCAAACGGAAGACACTAAATTAGCTCGGTATACAGAATACCTAAGACGGTTTTGTTATATGTCGCGCAAACGTGTGCGAGATTAAGCATATAGCTGCACCATTATTGTGCCACACCCCCTCTAGTACGGGCTTATGGCGGCCGTGCTCGGTTTCATGAAGTTCCTTTCATCGACCCCATTGCGGGGCATTGGTCGCTGTCTATACTCCCGTTGAACGTGATTCGTTGATGAGGCCCGACTGCTCTATGCAGGGGCTCGGTCGTCGAAGTCAGGCAGTCTTGACCGCCGTTCCCTCTTGCCGCAGGCCCTGCCTCCGGGACAACAAGAACGAAAAAGGGGAACCCGCAATGATGCGACATCCACTTGTATGGATGGGCCTTCTGTTGTGGTCGGTTCTGGGTCAGGCCAGTGCTGCCTGGACCGTGAACATGCACCCAGGGGCGACGGACGTCTCCAACGCCGTGTTCGACCTGCACATGACGATCTTCTGGATCTGCGTGGTGATCGGCGTGGTGGTGTTCGGTGCGATGTTCTGGTCGATGGTCGTTCACCGCCGTTCTACCGGCCAGCAGGCCGCGCACTTCCACGAACATACCTGGGTCGAAATCCTCTGGACCGTGGTGCCGCTGCTGATTCTGGTGGCCATGGCCATACCTGCCACCAAGACGTTGATCGACATCTACGATGCCAGCGAGTCGGACATCGACGTTCAGGTTACCGGCTACCAGTGGAAGTGGCACTACAAGTACCTGGGCCAGGATGTCGAGTTCTTCAGCAATCTGGCCACGCCCGCCGAGCAGATTCACAATCAGGCGCCCAAGGATGAGCACTACCTGCTTGAAGTCGATCAGCCGTTGGTGCTGCCGGTCGGCGCCAAGGTGCGCTTCCTGGTCACCGCTGCCGATGTCATCCATTCCTGGTGGGTGCCGGCGTTCGCCGTCAAGCGCGATGCTATTCCAGGCTTCGTCAACGAAGCCTGGACCCGCATTGAAAAGCCCGGCATCTATCGGGGCCAGTGCACCGAGCTGTGCGGCAAGGACCACGGTTTCATGCCGGTGGTGGTCGAGGTCAAGTCCCAGGCCGACTATGACACCTGGCTGGGCGAGCGCAAGGCTGAAGCGGCCAAGCTCAAGGAACTGACCAGCAAAGCATGGACCTTGCAGGAACTGGTCGAGCGTGGCGACAAGGTCTACCACACCACCTGCGTGGCCTGTCACCAGGCCGAGGGCCAGGGGCTGCCGCCGATGTTCCCGGCGCTCAAGGGGTCGAAAATCGCCACCGGGCCGAAAGAGGCGCACCTGGGCATCGTCTACCACGGCAAGCCCGGCACGGCCATGGCCGCATTCGGCAAGCAGCTGTCGGAGGTCGACATCGCCGCGGTGGTCACTTACGAGCGCAACGCCTGGGGCAACGACAAGGGCGACATGGTCACGCCGCAGGACGTGCTGGCGCTCAAGCAGGCAGAAGCCAAGTGAACCGGCTAACGGGCGGCAATCGATGGATTGCAGGAGACAGGACATGAGTGCAGTGATCGACGAGCATGGCCACGAGCACGCTCACGGGCCGGCCAAGGGCCTGATGCGCTGGGTGTTGACCACCAATCACAAGGACATCGGCACGATGTACCTGTGGTTCGCCTTCAGCATGTTCCTGCTCGGTGGCTCGTTCGCCATGGTCATCCGCGCCGAGCTGTTCCAGCCCGGGTTGCAGATCGTGGAACCTGCGTTCTTCAACCAGATGACCACCATGCATGGCTTGATCATGGTGTTCGGTGCGGTGATGCCGGCCTTCGTCGGCCTGGCCAACTGGATGATTCCGCTGATGATCGGCGCGCCAGACATGGCCTTGCCACGGATGAACAACTTCAGTTTCTGGCTGCTGCCAGCGGCATTCCTGCTGCTGGTATCGACCTTGTTCAGCGCAGGTGGCGGGCCTAACTTCGGCTGGACGTTCTATGCGCCGCTGTCGACGACCTATGCGCCGGCCAGTGTCACGTTCTTCATCTTTGCCATTCACTTGATGGGCGTCAGCTCGATCATGGGCGCGATCAACGTGATCGCCACCATTCTCAACCTACGCGCGCCTGGCATGACCTTGATGAAAATGCCGCTGTTCGTCTGGACCTGGCTGATCACCGCGTTTCTGCTGATCGCGGTGATGCCGGTACTGGCCGGGGTGGTGACCATGATGCTGATGGATATCCACTTCGGCACCAGTTTCTTCAGCGCCGCCGGTGGCGGCGACCCGGTGCTGTTCCAGCATGTGTTCTGGTTCTTCGGCCATCCCGAGGTCTACATCATGATCCTGCCGGCCTTCGGCGCGGTCAGCTCGATCATCCCCGCGTTCTCGCGCAAGCCGTTGTTCGGCTACACCTCCATGGTCTACGCCACCGGCGCAATCGCCTTTCTTTCATTCATCGTCTGGGCCCACCACATGTTCGTGGTCGGCATACCCGTGGTCGGTGAGCTGTTCTTCATGTACGCCACCATGCTGATCGCCGTGCCTACCGGGGTGAAGGTGTTCAACTGGGTCAGCACCATGTGGGAAGGCTCGCTGACCTTCGAGACACCGATGTTGTTCGCCATCGCCTTCGTCATTCTGTTCACCATCGGTGGTTTCTCCGGGCTGATGCTGGCGATCGCGCCGGCAGACTTCCAGTACCACGACACCTACTTCGTGGTGGCGCACTTTCACTACGTGCTGGTGCCTGGGGCAATCTTCGGCATCTTCGCATCGGCCTATTACTGGCTGCCGAAATGGACCGGGCACATGTACGACGAAACCCTTGGCAAGCTGCACTTCTGGCTGTCGTTCGTGGGCATGAACCTGGCCTTCTTCCCGATGCATTTCGTCGGCCTGGCCGGGATGCCACGGCGCATCCCTGACTACAACCTGCAGTTTGCCGACTTCAACATGGTGTCCTCGATCGGCGCGTTTCTGTTCGGCGCAACGCAGATCTTCTTCCTGTTCATCGTCATCAAGTGCATCCGCGGTGGCGATCCTGCGCCCGCCAAACCCTGGGACGGTGCCGAGGGGCTGGAGTGGTCGGTGCCATCGCCCGCGCCCTATCACACCTTCCAGACGCCACCGGATGTGAAATAGGAGGCTGGCCCATGAACGGCTCGTCGCTGCATCGCCTGGTCACCCGCCTGCTGCTGTTGACGGTGGTGATGTTCGCCTTCGGCTTCGCCCTGGTGCCGCTGTATGACGTGATGTGCAAAGCCTTCGGCATCAACGGCAAGACCGGCGGGCCGTACCTGGACAGTCAGGTCAGTGACCCTGCCCGTTCGGTGCGGGTGCAGTTCATGTCGACCAATGCCAGCGACATGGTCTGGGAGTTCCATTCCGTCGCCGACCAGCTTGAGGTCAATCCAGGGGCCGTGAACCAGATGCTGTTCATTGCCCACAACCCCACCGACCGGGCGATGAGCGCCCAGGCGGTTCCCAGTATCACCCCGGCCGAGGCGGCGGCGTACTTCCACAAGACCGAGTGCTTCTGTTTCACCCAGCAGGTGCTGCAGCCGGGCGAACGCATCGAAATGCCGGTGCGCTTCATCGTCGACCGCGACCTGCCAGCCAGTGTGAAGCACCTGACGCTGGCCTACACCTTGTTCGACATCACTGCGCGTCACCCGCCGATCGCCCACGCCGCGCTACAGGACGTTCAAGGCGCCCGTTGAGGGAAGGAGAACAGCAATGGCACGTCATGAGCATTACTACGTACCGGCACAGAGCAAATGGCCGATCATCGCCACCCTCGGCATGTTCATCACGGTCTACGGCCTGGGCACCTGGTTCAATGACATGAAGGCCGGCCATCCGGGGTCTCATGGGCCGTTGATCTTCTTCATCGGCGCCCTGCTGCTGGCCTACATGCTGTTTGGCTGGTTCGGCGCGGTGATCAAGGAGAGCCATGCCGGTTTGTACAGCTCACAGATGGACCGCTCGTTCCGTTGGGGCATGGGCTGGTTCATCTTTTCCGAGATGATGTTCTTTTTGGCCTTCTTCGGTGCCCTGTTCTATGTACGCGTGCTCGCCGGACCCTGGCTGGCCGGTGACGGCGCCAAGGGGGTGGCGCACATGCTGTGGCCCAGCTTCGAATTCGCCTGGCCGCTGCTGCACACGCCTGATCCCAAGCTGTTCCCGCCGCCCAGGGAAGTCATCGACCCTTGGCACCTGCCGTTGATCAACACGGTTCTGCTGGTGAGCTCGAGCGTGACCATCACCCTCGCCCACCACGCCTTGCGCCGTGATCACCGCCAATCCTTGAAGCTGTGGATGGCGCTGACGATCGCCCTGGGCATCAGTTTCATCGCATTGCAGGCGTATGAGTACTTCGAGGCCTACACCAAGCTGGGGCTGACCTTGGGCTCAGGCATCTATGGCGCGACGTTCTTCATGCTCACCGGTTTTCACGGCGCCCATGTCACTTTGGGCACGATCATTCTGATGGTGATGTTCGCGCGCATCCTGCGCGGGCACTTCAGCCCGGACAAGCATTTCGGTTTCGAGGCGGCGAGCTGGTATTGGCACTTCGTCGACGTGGTGTGGGTGGGGTTGTTCATCTTTGTCTATGTGCTGTGAAGGCCGCCGGACAACCCCGTGCGGACTTCAGAAAGGCGCGTGCGACACCAGCTGACCGCTGATGAAGCCCCAGGCAACCAGGCCGACGGTCAGCGCGGCCAGGGTCACGCGCACGGTCAGGGCCTTGAGCAGGCGGGTGGAGTGTTCATCGTCCTTGATCAGAAACACCAGCCCACTGAACAGGCTGGCAATCGTGGCCAACAGCATCAGGACAATCGCGGCCTTGAGCATGGCGATACTCCAAGGAGGTAGTGATGCAAACCAGTATAGCGATCGACGTGGCGGGGCCTCGATGAGGACGTTCCGCCCAGGCTGGCTACCGACCCTGCTGGTCCTGGCGATGCTGCCAGGGTTGATCGCCCTGGGCTGCTGGCAACTTGGCCGCGCCGAACAAAAGCGCCTGTTGCTGGCGACCTATGCCGAGCGGCGGATCGCGACGCCCCTGGACGCCACGCAATTGTCGAGCGAGCAAGACCAGGCCTACCTGCGGGTACGCCTCTACGGGCATTTCGATGCCGAGCACAGCGTGCTGCTGGACAACCGCATGCGCGATGGCCAGGCCGGGGTCGAGCTGCTGCAGGCCTTCCATGACCAGGCCAGTGACGTGTGGTTGCTGATCAATCGAGGCTGGTTGGCGTGGCCCGATCGGCGCATACCGGTGCAATTCAAAACGCCCGTCGAGGCCCTGGAGCTGGACGCCTCGGTGTACGTAACGCCTGGTCGCGCATTCGTGCTGCGCCCAGACGCGGCGGGGGCGCAATGGCCGCATGTGCTCAATGCCCTTGAGCCCGGGGCGCTATGGCAACAGCTCGAGCGTCACGGTTTTGCCCATGAACTGCGTCTGGAACCAGGCCCTGCCGCCTACCGAGTGGACTGGCCCTTGGTTGCCATGGGTCCGGAAAAGCACCTTGGCTACGCCGTGCAGTGGTTCGCCCTGGCCATCACCTTGCTGTTGCTCTACCTCTATTTCGGCTGGCATCACAAGAAGGAGAAAGCGCATGGCCACCGCCACTCGACTGGACCTGCCTGAACGTAGCAACCCCAGGGCCCGCGGGCGTTTGCAGCTGATTCTGATCCTCCTGGTGGTGCTCGGCCCGATGATCCTGGCCACCTGCATGTACAAGCTCAAGTTCTGGGTGCCGGAGGGTCGCAGCTACCACGGCACGATGATCGGCAATGGTCAAAGCCGCGCCGACCTGGGCGTGGCCGGCGACGACCGGCGCTGGCAGTTGCTGGTCAGCGCCCCGCGAGCCTGCGCTGCCGATTGCCAACGACTGGTGTACCTGGTGCGGCAGATCCAGGTCGGCCTGGGCCGGGATGCCAGCCGCGCCAGCCATGCGCTGGCGGCGGCGCAACCGCTGCCGCAGGCCTTTCAAGCGCTGCTGGGGCGTGAATACCCGCAATTGCAGCGCTATGCGCTGGATGTCCAGCGCTACCAGGAGCAGGTCGGTGAAGCCGGTCCGCAACTGTGGATCGTCGATCCGCACGGCAACCTGGTGCTGCGCTACGACGCCAAGGTCAACGGCAAGCACGTGCTCGACGACCTGCGCCACCTGCTCAAGCTCTCCAACATCGGCTAGGAGCCTGCCATGGCCAGACCCGGTTTTCGCCTTGCCGTGTTCGCCACCCTGCTCGCGCTGCTGGTGGTCATGCTCGGCGCCTACACCCGTCTGACCCATGCCGGGCTGGGCTGCCCGGACTGGCCTGGTTGCTATGGCTTCATCGGCGTGCCCAAGGGCGAAGCGCAACTGGCCCATGCCGAGCAGCATTTTCCAGAGCACCCGGTGGAAGCGGCCAAGGGCTGGGCCGAGATGGTGCATCGCTATTTTGCCGGCACCCTGGCGCTGGTCATCGCCGCGCTGGCAGTGCAGGCGGTACGCCGCCACGGCCGCGACGGGCAACCCTATCGCTTGCCGCTTCTGTTGTTGGGCGTAGTACTGGCGCAGGCAGCATTCGGCATGTGGACAGTGACGCTCAAACTATGGCCGCAGGTGGTCACTGCGCACCTGCTTGGCGGTTTCACCACCCTCAGCCTGCTTCTGCTGCTGGCGCTGCGCCTGTCCCGGGCCTTCGCGCCGCTGCCGAAGCTACCGTTGAGCCTGCGCCGCCTGGCGGCGCTGGGGTTTTTGCTGGTGATCGGTCAGATCGCCCTGGGCGGCTGGGTCAGTGCCAACTACGCAGCGGTGGCTTGCATCGACCTGCCTACCTGCCATGGCCAGTGGTGGCCGGCAGCCGACTTCAGTAACGGCTTTCACCTGACTCAGCACGTCGGCCCCAACTACCTGGGCGGACAGCTCGACAGCGACGCCCGCACGGCGATCCACATGAGTCACCGCTTGGGTGCGCTGCTGGTGACAGCGGTGCTGCTGCTGCTTTCGTGGAAACTGTACCGCTGCGGCCTGGCCGGGCTCTCGCGCCTGGTGCTGCTGGCATTGCTGGTACAGGTCGGCCTGGGCATCAGCAATATCCTGTTCCACTTGCCGCTGCCGGTGGCGGTCGCACACAACGCCGGTGGCGCGCTGCTGCTGCTGTGCATGGTGCTGGTGAACTACCGGATTCGGGTGATCGACAAAGTGCGGGTCGGCGTTGGCCGAGGCTGGCGTCTGCGCCCAGTCGCCGCTGTGGGCATCACCCATAACATGAGGAAGGATTCGTGGCGACGATTCTGAAGGCACAGCAGGCAAGCTGGCGCGACTACCTGGAGCTGACCAAGCCAAAGGTGGTCGTGCTGATGCTGATCACCTCGCTGGTGGGGATGTTCCTGGCGACGCGCGCGGGGGTCGGCTGGGGCGTGCTGCTCTTCGGCAATCTAGGTATCGGGCTGTGCGCGGGCAGCGCGGCGGTGGTCAATCATGTGCTCGACCGGCGCATCGATGCGCTGATGGCGCGCACCTACAAGCGGCCGCTGGCCCAAGGGCGGGTCGAGCCGTTACCCGCGTTGCTGTTCGCCCTGGCCTTGGGCGTGCTGGGCATGACCCTGTTGCTGCGCTTCACCAACGCCTTGACTGCCTGGCTGACCCTCGCCTCGCTATTGGGTTATGCGCTGCTTTACACCGGCTTGCTCAAGCGTGCCACGCCGCAGAACATCGTCATAGGCGGTGTGGCTGGCGCCGCGCCGCCGTTGCTAGGCTGGGTCGCGGTCAGCGGGCAGGTCAGTGCCGAGCCGCTGCTGTTGATGCTGATCATCTTCGCCTGGACCCCGCCGCACTTCTGGGCCTTGGCCATCCATCGCAAGCAGGAGTACGCCAAGGCCGACATCCCCATGCTGCCGGTCACCCATGGCGAGCACTACACCAAGCTGCATATCCTGCTCTACAGCCTGATCCTGCTGGCAGTGAGCCTGTTGCCGTTCGTCATTCACATGAGCGGCCCGCTTTACCTGGCCTGTGCCCTCGCCCTCGGCCTGCGCTTCCTGCAGTGGGCCTGGGTGTTGTACCGTGGCAGCCGGCTGCACGCGGCAATCGGTACGTTCAAGTACTCCATCGTCTACCTGTTCGCACTGTTCATCGCGTTGCTCGTTGACCATTACCTGTTGCTGAATCTATGACCCGAACCCAGAAAACCGTCTTCATCCTCGTTGCCCTGGTCGCGCTGATCCTGGGCCTGACCGTGAACAAGGTGCTCAATGGCAAGGACCAGCCCAACCCCACCGAGCTGATCGATGCAGGCATCATTCTGTTGCCGCAAAGCCGTGCGGTAGCGGATGTCACCATGACCGACCAGAACGGCCAGCCGCTGCACCTGGCCGACCTCAAGGGCAAATGGTCGCTGCTGTTCTTCGGCTACACCTATTGCCCGGACATCTGCCCTACCACCCTGGCCCAGCTGCGCCAGGTCAAGAGCGAGCTGCCCAAGGCTGCGCTGGAACGGCTGCAGGTGGTGCTGGTGAGTGTCGACCCCAACCGCGATACGCCGAACCAGCTCAAGCAGTACCTGGGTTACTTCGACAAGGATTTCGTGGGGGTCTCAGGCTCGATCGAGGACACCCAGAAACTGGCCAACGCCTTGAGCATTCCGTTCATTCCGGCCGATACCAGCAAGCCGGGGTACACCGTCGATCACAGCGGCAACCTGGCCATCGTCGGGCCAGACGGACGTCAGCGTGGGTTCATCCGCGCGCCGTTCAACAATCAGAAGCTGGTGGCGCAATTGCCCGGCCTGGTGAAGCGGGACTGAGCCGACGCGCAAAAAAAGCAGCGCGGTCAAACCGCCGATCCGGTCTGCCCGCGCTGCTTTTTGAGCGAGCGTGGTGCGGCTTAGAAGGCCGGTACCACGGCGCCTTTGTATTTCTCGGTGATGAACTGCTTCACTTCAGGCGAATGCAGCGCCGCCGCGAGTTTTTTCATCGCGTCCGCGTCCTTGTTGTCCGGACGGGCCACCAGGATATTCACGTACGGTGAATCGCTGCCCTCGATGGCCAAGGCGTCCTTCTCAGGGTTCAGCTTGGCTTCCAAGGCGTAGTTGGTGTTGATCAAGGCGGCATCGACCTGGGTCAGCACGCGCGGGATGGTCGCCGCTTCCAGCTCACGAAACTTGACGTTCTTGGGGTTCTCGGCAATGTCCTTGACGGTGGACAGGATGTTGCTGCTGTCCTTGAGCTTGATTACCCCGGCCTTGTCCAGCAGCAGCAGGGCACGGCCGCCGTTGGTGGCATCGTTGGGGATGACCACGGTGGCACCCGATGGCAGCTCATCGAGCTTCTTGAGCTTGGTCGAATACACGCCCAGCGGTTCGATGTGCACACCGGTGACGCTGACCAGGTCGGTGCCCTTGGCCTTGTTGAACTCATCCAGGTAAGGCTGGTGCTGGAAGAAGTTGGCATCCAGGCGCTTCTCCGCCACCTGCACGTTCGGCTGCACGTAGTCGGTGAATTCCTTGACCTTGAGCTCCACGCCCTGTTTCGCCAGCTGCGGTTTGACGAAATTGAGAATCTCGGCGTGTGGCACCGGCGTGGCGGCGACCGTCAGGGACTCGGCATTGGCCGAGAAGGCCGCGACAGCGGCGACAACAGCAAGCAGCTTCTTCATGAATCACTCCTTGTGAGGGCCGCGACGGCCCCCGAACGGGTCGGCCAGGCCGACCCCATTGGGGTTACTTACGGGAAAAATGCACGACCAGTTTGTCGCCCACGCTCTGCAGAATCTGCACCAGCACCAGCAACAGCACCACGGTCACTACCATCACGTCGGTCTGGAAGCGCTGGTAGCCGAAGCGGATCGCCAGATCGCCAAGACCGCCTGCACCGACCACACCGGCCATTGCGGTGTAGGACACCAAGGTAATGGCGGTGACGGTGATGGCCGCGAAGATACCCGGACGGGCCTCGGGCAGCAGCGCGCTGGTGATGATCTGCCGGGTGGTGGCGCCCATCGACTGGGTAGCCTCGATGATGCCGCGGTCCACTTCCCGCAATGCGGTTTCCACCAGGCGTGCGAAGAACGGCGTGGCGCCGACGACCAGCGGCGGGATGGCCCCGGCGACGCCCAGCGAAGTGCCGGTGATCAGTACGGTGATCGGGATCATCACGATCAGCAGGATGATGAACGGCAGCGACCGCAGGATATTGACCACCAGCGACAGCAAGGCGTACACGCCCTTCTGCTCGAACATCTGCTTCGGCCCGCAGAGAAACAGCAGCACGCCCAGCGGCAAGCCCAGCAGCACGGTGAAGAACAGCGAGCCGAACAACATGATCATGGTATCGACGCTGGCCAGCCAGATTTCGGACCAGTCGACGTTGGCGAAGAAATTCAGGGCGTCCATCAACGCAGTACCTCCATATGTACATCAGCTGCCGTGAAGCGGGCGAAGGCCGCTTCCATGTCCCCGCCGATCAAGGCAAGGGTGAGCTGGCCATAGGGAACATCCTTGATGCGGTCGATACGCCCGGCCAGGATGCTGTAGTCGACGCCGGTCTCGCGCGCCACGGTGCCCAGCAGCGGTGCATAGGTAGCATCGCCCTGGAACGTCAGGCGCACGATGCGCCCTGGCACGTGGGCGAAGTCGTCGCGCTGCTCGCCTTCATCGACCTGTTCGTCTTCCTGGACGAAGCGTTTGGTGGTCGGGTGCTGCGGATGCAGGAACACATCGGCCACCGAGCCTTGCTCGACGATCTGGCCGGCGTCCATCACCGCCACGCGGTCACAGACACGGCGGATCACGTCCATTTCATGGGTGATCAGCACGATGGTCAGTTTCAGTTCGCGGTTGATCTCGGCCAGCAGCTGCAGCACCGAAGCCGTGGTCTGCGGGTCGAGGGCGCTGGTGGCCTCGTCGCACAGCAGGATCTTTGGGTTGGTCGACAGCGCGCGGGCAATGCCGACCCGCTGCTTCTGCCCGCCGGACAGCTGCGCCGGGTACTTGCGCGCGTGGTCCTGCAGGCCGACCCGGGCCAGCAGTTCGCTGACGCGCTGGTCGATCTCGCTGCGCGACAATTCACCGGCCAGGGTCAATGGCAGGGCGACGTTGTCGGCCACGGTTTTCGACGCCAGCAGGTTGAAGTGCTGGAAGATCATCCCGACTTGCTGGCGCAAGCCGCGCAGTTGGCTGGCGTTGAACGCGGTGACGTCTTCGCCGTCGACGATGATCGTGCCGCCGGAAGGTTCTTCAAGGCGGTTGATCAGGCGCAGCAAGGTGCTCTTGCCGGCACCGGAATGGCCGATCAGGCCGAACACCTGGCCGTTATCGATGGTCAGGCTGGTCGGGTGCAGTGCGGGGATTTCCCTACCGGCGACGCGGTAGGTCTTGTGTACTCGTTGGAACTCGATCACGTAGCGAACCTTGTGGGGCGCATGGAATTGGGGTCAGCGGTTGGCTGGGTCGCGCATTTTAGCCTTTTCCACTGGCTGTTCTTAGCATTTATTTCGTCATCCACCAATCCTTCGGGCATATCACGACAACCGGTAATCCCGATTGAACGCTCAGCGGGGCGCCCCAGTCATTAGTAGAACGAGCCCGACGAGGGCACGCCTGATGACTGATAAGGAGAGCCGAGATGCCCAGCAAGAACCCGGATTCGCCGAAACAGAGCCAGCTCGCCGGCACCGACACCCCAGACCGCGCCAATACCAACGCCAAGCTGCAGGCGCTGGAGAAAGCCCGTAGCGATGCCACCGGCCAAGCGCTGCGCACCAACCAGGGCGTGCGCATCGCCGACAACCAGAACACGCTCAAGGTCGGCCCCCGCGGCCCCTCGCTGCTTGAAGACTTCATCATGCGCGAGAAGATCACGCACTTCGACCACGAGCGCATCCCTGAGCGTATCGTGCATGCCCGTGGTACGGGTGCTCACGGTTACTTCCAGAGCTATGGCAAGCATGCCGAGCTGACCAAGGCTGGCTTCCTCCAGGACCCGGAAAAACAGACCCCGGTGTTCGTGCGCTTCTCCACCGTGCAAGGCCCGCGCGGCTCGGGCGATACGGTGCGTGACGTCCGCGGCTTCGCGGTGAAGTTCTTTACCGACGAAGGTAACTTCGACCTGGTCGGCAACAACATGCCGGTGTTCTTCATTCAGGACGCGATCAAATTCCCCGATTTCGTGCACGCGGTAAAACCTGAGCCGCACAATGAGATCCCCACTGGCGGTTCGGCCCATGACACCTTCTGGGACTTCGTCTCGCTGGTGCCCGAGTCGGCGCACATGGTGGTCTGGGCCATGTCCGACCGGGCGATTCCGCGCAGCCTGCGGATGATGGAAGGCTTTGGCGTGCACACCTTCCGCCTGATCAACGCCGAAGGCGTGGCCAGCTTCGTCAAATTCCATTGGAAACCCCGTCAGGGCGTGCATTCACTGCTGTGGGACGAGGCGCAGAAACTGGCGGGCAAGGACACCGACTTCCAGCGCCGTGACCTCTGGGAAGCCATCGAAACCGGCGACTATCCCGAATGGGAGCTGGGCGTGCAGATCGTTGCCGAAGCCGACGAGCACAAGTTCGACTTCGACCTGCTGGACCCGACCAAGATCATCCCGGAAGAGCTGGTGCCGGTGACGCCACTGGGCAAGATGGTGCTCAATCGCAACCCGGACAACTTCTTCGCTGAAGTCGAGCAGGTCGCCTTCTGCCCTGGCCACATCGTGCCAGGCATCGACTTCACCAACGACCCGTTGCTGCAGGGTCGCCTGTTCTCCTACACCGACACGCAGATCAGCCGTCTGGGCGGGCCTAACTTCCACCAGATCCCGATCAACCAGCCGGTGGCGCCGAACCACAACAACCAGCGCGATGCGATGCATCAGCACATCGTGCACAAGGGGCGTGCTTCCTACGAGCCCAACTCGATCGATGGCGGCTGGCCCAAGGAGACGCCGCCAGCGGCGCAGGATGGCGGTTTCGAGAGCTACCAGGAACGCATCGACGCGCACAAGATCCGCCAGCGCAGCGATTCGTTCAGCGATCACTTCTCCCAGGCGCGCCTGTTCTTCCAGAGCATGAGCCCGACCGAGCAGCAGCACATCATCAAGGCCTACAGCTTCGAGCTGGGCAAGGTCGAGCGCGAGCACATCCGCGCGCGTCAGGTTAATGAGATTCTGGCCAACATCGACCTCAAGCTGGCCGCTGCGGTGGCGGAGAACCTCGGCCTGCCAGCACCCACGGCCGGTACTGTGCAGGTCAAGGGCAGCCAACTGGCGAAATCACCAGCCTTGAGCCAGATGAATCATCTCGGTGTGGTCGGCATCAAGGGGCGCAAGATCGCGGTATTGGTCGCCAACGGCGTGGATGGCACGGCGGTCGATCGCCTGGTCAAGGCGCTGGAGGCGCACAGCGCGCGTATCCTGCTGCTCGGCCCGACCTCGGCACCGGTGAAAACAGCCGATGGCAAGCAACTGCCGGTCGACGCCTCGATGGAAGGCATGCCTTCGATCATGTTCGACGGTGTCGTGGTGCCGGGAGGCAAGGCGTCGCTAGATGCCATGGCCGCCAGTGGCCTGGCCAAGCACTTCCTGCTCGAAGCCTACAAGCACCTCAAGGCGATCGGCTTTGCCAAGGAGGCCAAGTCCCTGGTCGATGCACTGGGCCTGAAGGAAGACAAGGGGCTGTTGCTCGGCGACGACCAGAAGACCGTCGACGCCTTCGTCAAGGCCGTCGAGGGTCACCGGGTGTGGGAGCGTGAGGCAGCGGCTGAAGCCATTCCTGCCTGATGCCAGCCAAGCGCGGGGCAAGCCAGCTTGCCCCGCCTCGGCCTTATTGCTGGTGCGGCACCAGCACCACCTGCGCCGGCAGCGAACGCTGGATCTGGTGCTTCTGTTTCAGCGCGAACTCACTGTCGAGCTTGTGCACGCGTTTTTCCAACAGGGTCTTGAGCCACGGCGCGTCTTGCGTACGCGGGACCTGGAACACCACCTCACATTGATAATTGACGACATCCTTGGCGATTTCGTCGAGCTGTCGGCGCATGGCTGGCAGGTCGGTGGTTTTCAAGGCGATGACGGTGCTCGGCGCGGTGGGGTCGATGACACGGGCCTGGGGCTTGGATTCGGCCGCCTTGAGCGCTGCCTCGGCTTTCTCGAGCTCTGCCTTGCGCGCCTCGTGCATGGCGTTGCCGCCGGTAACCGCTGGCGCCTGGGGCATCAGTGCGCGGGCCCGGGCCAGGGCGGTGGCTGCGGCATTGACGTCGCCTTTCTGCAGCACGATCTGGCTGCGCTTCAGATAGGCCTCGGCCAGCTGTCGTTGATACTGCTCAAGTCGCGCATCGGCGGGCGCTTGCGCTTGCAGGCCGGCGAGCTGGTCTTCAGCGGTGGCCAATTCATTGCTGGCGATGCTTTGCTGCAACTGCTGCCAGGGGTCCGCTTGCGCGGGCGCAGCGGCCTGCTCGACCGGGGCGTGCGAACACGCGGCCAGGAACAGTGAAAACGCGGCAACAAGCAGATAACGGGATGCGAACAGCTTCATTCCTGCGGCTCTCTATTTGCGCAAAAAGCGAGCAAGTCTACACCCAGGTGCGCACGCTCGAAAACAAGTCTTACAGACCCTTTACCCGGTAAAAGGTTGCAGGGTGCAGCACAGGGCACCCGCCTTGTCAGCGTTTGGGCAGGGCCAGGCTCAGCAAGAATAGCACTGCTGCACAGACCACGATCGACGGCCCGGCCGGGGTGTCCTTGAACCAGGACAGCGCCAGGCCGCCGCAGACCGCCGTCACCCCGAGCAGGCTGGCGCCCAGGGCCATCTGTTCCGGTGAGCGGGCGTGACGCTGCGCCGCAGCGGCGGGAATGATCAACAGCGAGGTGATCAACAGCACGCCGACGATTTTCATGGCCACGGCGATCACCACGGCAATCAACAGCATCAGGGCCATGCGCAAACCGGCGACCGGCAGCCCCTCGACCGTGGCCAGTTCCTCATGCACGGTGACCGCAAGCAATGGCCGCCACAGTGCCGCCAACAGCAGCAGCACCAAGGCACTACCCCCGAGGATCCAGGCCAGGTCGGTGGGGCTGATCGCCAGCAGGTCGCCGAACAGGTACGCCATCAGGTCGATGCGTACGTCGTGCATGAAGCTCAGCACAACCAGCCCCAGCGACAGGGTACTGGGGGCGAGAATGCCCAGCAGCGTGTCGGAGGCCAGGGGCTGGCGTTGCTGCAAGGTCACCAGCAGGATCGCCAGGAGCAGGCAGCCCACGGTCACCGCGAGGGCCGGGCTGACGTCCAGCACGAAGCCCATGGCCACCCCAAGCAGCGCCGCGTGGGACAGGGTGTCGCCAAAATACGCCATGCGCCGCCAGACCACGAACGAGCCGAGCGGACCTGCTACAACGGCCAAGGACAAACCAGCGAGCAGGGCGTAAAGAAGAAAATCAGCCATGCTTGCAATGCGCTCCGTGGACATGGGGGGCGGGGGTGACCACCGAGCCGTGCAGGTCATGGCTGTGGTCATGATGGTGGTGATAAACGGCCAGGCTTGGCGCATTCTGGCCAAACAGTTCGACGAAGGCTGGGTCGTTGCTGACCTGCTCGGGGTGACCGGAGCAGCAGATATGACGGTTCAGGCATACCACCTGGTCGGTCGCGCTCATCACCAGGTGCAGGTCGTGGGAGACCATCAGCACGCCGCAGCCGTGGCGATCACGCAGGCGGGTGATGAGGTTGTACAGCTCGGTCTGGCCAACCACGTCGACGCCTTGCACCGGCTCGTCCAGCACCAGGAGCTGCGGCGCGCGCAGCAGCGCTCGGGCCAGCAGCACCCGCTGCATCTCGCCGCCGGAGACAGTCTGGATCGGGCTGTCGATGACCTGCTCGGCGCCCACCTCTTGCAGTGCCGCCACCGCCGCTGCGCGGTCAACCCCGGGCACCAGGCGCAGGAAGCGCAACACCGATAACGGCAAGGTGGCATCGACCTGGATCTTCTGCGGCATGTAGCCCACACGCAGCTTGGGCTTGCGCCAGACCTTGCCGCGATGGGGTTTGAGCAGGCCGAGCACGGCACGCACCAAGGTGGTTTTGCCGGCACCGTTGGGGCCGATCAGGGTGACGATCTGGCCGGGCGACACCGCCAGGTCGATGCTGTCAAGCACGGCCTCGCCTGCAAAGCTGACGCCGACCTGCTCAAGGCGGATCAGGGCATCACTCATGCTGCGCTCCGGCAGTTGGCACACAGGCCGACGATTTCAACCGTCTGCGTCTCGACGCTGAAGCCGACATCCTTGGCACTGGCGATGATCGCGCCGCTGATGCTGTCCTGTTCCAGCTCGATGGCCACGTGGCATTCCCGGCAGATCAGGAATTGGCCTTGGTGCACATGCTCCGGGTGGCTGCAGCCGATGAAGGCGTTGAGCGAGGCGATGCGGTGAACCAGGCCGTTTTCCAGCAGGAAGTCCAGCGCGCGGTACACCGTGGGCGGGGCTGCCCGGCGGCCGTCCTGCTCGCTGAGCACGGCAAGGATGTCGTAGGCGCCCAGCGGCTTGTGGCTCTGCCACACCAGCTCCAGCACCCGCCGGCGCAACGCGGTCAGGCGCAAGCCTTGGCGGGTGCACAGCGCATCGGCTTCAGCCAGCGCGCTGTGGACGCAGTGGGAATGGTCATGGGGACGGTGGGCCAGCGGCGTGATGGACATGGGCAGCGACGGTTCTGGATAGAGACGTTATTATGTTACCTGTTTCTGACGAGTCGAGTATTCCACGTGTCCCGATTCCTTGTACTTTTTGTCGCTTTTATCGCCTGCTCTGCCCATGCAGAGGTCAAGGTTCTGACCAGCATCAAACCGCTGCAGCAGATCGCCGCCGCTGTGCAGGACGGCCTTGGCAGCCCGGACGTGCTATTGCCACCCGGCGCCTCGCCGCACCATTACGCGCTGCGTCCCTCGGACGTGCGGCGCGTTGGCAGCGCCGATCTGCTGTACTGGATCGGGCCGGATATGGAGGGCTTCCTGCCACGTGTGCTGGGCAGCCGCAGTAAGCCGACGGTCGCGGTGCAGTCGCTTGAGGGCATGCATTTGCGCCATTTCGGCGAAGACAGCCATTCTCATGACGAAGCCGGCGGCGATGACCACGACCATGACCATCGCCCGGGCAGCCTCGATGCCCACCTTTGGCTGTCGTCGCTCAACGCCCGCGTGATCGCAGGCAAGATGGCTGCCGACCTGGCGGCAATCGATCCGGCCAACGCTGCGCGTTATCAAGGCAACCTGAAGGCGTTCAATGACCGACTGGACGCTTTGGACGCGCGGATCAAGACGCGCGTGGCTGGCATTGCCGGCAAGCCGTATTTCGTCTTCCATGAAGCCTTCGATTATTTCGAGTCGGCTTATGGCCTGCAGCACACGGGTGTCTTCAGCGTGGCGTCGGAGGTCCAGCCCGGCGCCCAGCACGTGGCCGCGATGCGCAAGCGTCTGCAGGAAGTGGGCAAGACCTGCGTGTTCAGCGAGCCACCGTTGCGGCCGCGTCTGGCCGAGACGCTGACGGCCGGGCTGCCAGTGCGCCTGGCCGAGCTGGATGCCCTGGGCGGCACCGATCCGGTCGATGCCAAAGGCTACGAGCGCCTGCTCGAGAAACTCAGTAGTGACCTCGCAGGCTGCCTCGAACAGCTGTGAAGCAGCGGCAAACTGCCGCTAGAGCGCGAAGGGCAGGTGCAGCGCCACCTGCTGGCGCTGCGCCAGGCGGACTTCGAACTCGCTCGGGTCGTGAATCATCACGTCCATTCCGGCGAACGATTGCGCCGCAATCAGGCGCGACAGCCAGAAGCGCACGCAACCTACCCGCAGCATTTGCGGCCACAGCTCGGCTTCTGCGGCGGTGAATGGGCGCAAGGCGGCGTAGGCCGCCAGCAGCGCCTGGGCGCGCGGCAGGTCGATGGCGCCGTGCTCATCCAGGCACCAGTCGTTGACGGTGATGGCGATGTCATACAGCATCGGGCCGGAACAGGCGTTGTAGAAATCGATCACACCCGTCAGGTGGGTACCTTCGAACATCACATTGTCGCGGAACAGGTCGGCATGCAGGTTGGCCCGCGGCAGCGCCAGGATCTGCGCCTTGTGCGCGACGATCTCGTCGAGCGCCGGCTGCAGCAAGGTGGCTTGTTCGGCGCTCAGGCGCGGCAGCAGCTCGGCACCGGCTGCCAGCATCCAGTCCAGTCCACGGTCGGTGCGGCGCTCGATGATGCGCTGGCGGGTTGCCAGGTGGATGTGCGCCAGCAATTCACCCACCTGCGCGCAGTGCTGGGCGTTTGGCGCCTTGATGTGCTTGCCGAGCAACCGCGGCTGCAGCAGGGCCGGCTTGCCGCACAACTCGCGCAGGGCGTTGCCGTCGCGATCACGCAGTGCATAGGGAACGGGCATCTCGGCCTCATGCAGCACGTCCAGCAGTTCGATGAAGAACGGCATGTCTTCGACCGGACCGCGCTCGACCAGCGTCAGGACGAACTCCCCCTGTTCGAGGCTGACGAAGAAATTGCTGTTCTCGGTGCCGGCGGCAATGCCCTGGAAGTCGAGCAAACGGCCCAGCTCGTACGGCGCCAGAAAGGTTTCCAGCTCAGGCCGGGTCACGGGGGTGAAGACTGACATGATGAAAAAAAGCCCATACGGGCACTCCGCCGGGAAGTGCCGGGTTGATGTGAACGGTGCGCGCGTCAGATTACCACTCGAAGATCTTCCAGGACGGAATCAGCATGTCCGGTTGGTCGGAACGAATGAAATTGCCGTCGGAGCCATCGGCGCGGACCAGGAAATACGGCTTGCCGTTTTTCGGCGTGATCTTGATCGCATACAGGAAGCCGTTTTGTCGGTATTCCTGGATGGTTTTATCGCCTTCCGTGCGAATGGTTACCTCGGGATCGGCCGAGGGGGCGTCGTCCGCCGCCAGGGTGACGACCGGCAGCGTTGCCAACAGGCCGAGCAGTAACAGGCGATTGAGTGAACGCATGATAACCTAGTCCCTTTGTCGTCATTGATCCGGCTATTCTAGCTCCGGACCCGCCGAAAAGGTTGATTCTGCTCATGAGCCAAGCGCCCCTCGTCCTGGTGGACGGTTCCTCCTACCTCTACCGCGCCTTTCATGCGCTGCCGCCGCTGACCACGTCCAGGGGCATGCCCACCGGTGCGGTCAAAGGTGTGTTGAACATGCTCAAGAGCCTGCGCAAGCAATACCCCGACAGCCTGTTCGCCGTGGTCTTCGACGCCAAGGGCGGGACCTTCCGCGATGCCATGTTCGCCGATTACAAGGCCAACCGCCCCAGCATGCCCGATGACTTGCGCGTACAGGTCGAGCCGCTGCACGCCAGTGTCAAGGCGCTGGGTTATCCGCTTTTGTGCGTCGAAGGCGTCGAGGCGGACGACGTGATCGGCACCCTCGCCCGCAGCAGCGCAGCGCAGCAGCGGCCAGTGATCATTTCGACCGGCGACAAGGACATGGCCCAGTTGGTGGACGGACACATCACCTTGGTCAACACCATGACCGGCAGCGTGCTGGACGTGGCCGGGGTGCATGAAAAGTTTGGCGTGGGCCCTGAGCACATCATCGACTTCCTCGCCCTGATGGGCGACAAGGTCGACAACATTCCCGGCGTTCCTGGCGTCGGCGAAAAGACCGCGGTGGGTTTGCTGACTGGCATCGGCGGCGGCTTGAGCGACTTGTACGCGAACCTGGACAAGGTCCCGACGCTGGCGATCCGTGGCGCCAAGTCGCTGCCGGCCAAACTCGAGGAGCATCGCCAAGCGGCGTTCCTGTCCTACGAGCTGGCCACCATCAAGTGTGATGTACCCCTGGACGTCGAAGTCGAAGCGCTGGTCTGCACCGAGCCCGACCGCGAAGCGCTGTTGGCGTTGTACACCGAGATGGAATTCAAGACCTGGATCGCCGATGTGCAGCGCGACGCAGCGCAGGTCGGTGATGACATAGGGCCTGTGGCCGAGCCGGTCGCCAACGTCGAACCGAAGTACGAAACCGTTCTCGACCAGGCGCGTTTCGACGCCTGGATGCAGAAACTGCGCGAGGCGCCGCTGTTCGCCTTCGACACCGAAACCACCAGCCTGGATGCGCAACAGGCGCAGCTGGTTGGCGTGTCGTTCGCCGTCGAGCCCCATGAAGCCGCCTACGTTCCCCTGGCCCACGACTATGACGGCGCTCCGGCCCAGCTCGACCGCGAAGCGGTGCTCCTGGCGCTCAAGCCCTTGCTCGAGGATCCGGCAAAGGCCAAGGTCGGGCAAAACGCCAAGTACGATATCAACATCCTGGCCAACGGCTCGCCTGCCATCCATATGCGCGGCGTGGCCTACGACACCATGCTCGAATCGTACGTGTTCAATTCCACCGCCACGCGTCACGACATGGACAGCCTGGCGCAGAAATACCTGAGCCACAGCACCATCGCCTTCGAAGACATCGCCGGGCGTGGCGCCAAGCAGCTGACCTTCAACCAGATCCACCTGGACAAGGCTGGCCCTTATGCCGCCGAAGACGCGGACATTACACTGCGCCTGCACCAGGCCTTGCAGGCGCGTCTGGCGCAAACCCCCAGCGTGCAGACCGTGTTGATGGATATTGAAATGCCACTGGTGCCGGTGCTGGCCAAGATCGAGCGCCAGGGCGCGCTGGTCGATGCCGCCTTGTTGCAGGTGCAAAGTGGCGAGCTGGGCGTGAAGATGGCCGAGCTCGAGCAGCGCGCCTACTCCCTGGCAGGCGAGCAATTCAACCTCGGATCGCCCAAGCAGCTGGGCGCGATCCTGTACGACAAGCTGGGCATGCCGGTACTGAGCAAGACCGCCAAGGGTCAGCCGTCTACCGCCGAGGCCGTGCTCGACGAGCTGGCCGAGCAGGGTTATCCGCTGCCTGAAGTGCTGATGCAGTACCGCAGCCTGAGCAAGCTGAAAAGCACCTACACCGACAAACTGCCGCTGCAGATAAACCCGCGCACCGGGCGTATTCACACTTCCTATCAGCAGGCGGTGGCCGCCACTGGCCGTCTGTCTTCGAGCGATCCGAACCTGCAGAACATCCCGATCCGTACGGCCGAAGGTCGACGCATCCGTCAGGCGTTCATCGCCAGTCCCGGCTACAAGCTGCTGGCGGCTGACTATTCGCAGATCGAGCTGCGCATCATGGCGCATCTGGCCAAGGACGAAGGCTTGCTGCATGCCTTCCGCAACGACCTGGACGTGCACCGGGCGACCGCTGCCGAGGTCTTCAACGTGGCCCTGGAGGAGGTCAGCAATGACCAACGGCGCAGTGCCAAGGCCATCAACTTCGGCCTGATCTACGGCATGAGCGCCTTTGGCCTGGCCAAGCAGATCGGGGTCGACCGCAAGCAGTCCCAGGACTACATCGACCGCTACTTCGCCCGTTATCCAGGCGTGCTCGCCTACATGGAGCGCACCCGTGCCCAGGCCGCCGAGCAAGGCTTTGTCGAAACCTTGTTCGGGCGCCGTCTGTACCTGCCGGATATCACCGCCAAGAACCCAGCCCTGCGCCGGGGCGCCGAGCGCACCGCGATCAACGCGCCGATGCAGGGCACTGCGGCCGACATCATCAAGCGCGCCATGGTCAACGTCGATAACTGGCTGAGCGAGAGTGGCCTGGATGCCCGGGTGATCCTGCAGGTGCACGACGAACTGGTGCTGGAGGTCCGCGAGGACCTGCTCGAGCAGGTCAATGCCGAGATCCGTGCGCACATGAGCAACGCCGCGCAGTTGGACGTGCCGCTGGTGGTTGAGGCAGGTATCGGCGCGAATTGGGACGAAGCTCACTGATTGAAGCGGGGAAGGTGTGTAGGATCTGCGGCGCGCTAACGTGGATCCTGCATGGCTTGATGCCATTAGTTCGGGCGGTTCATGAAACTATCGCAAATAGTTTTCAGGGCTCAGGAACTAAACCGGTGAAGCGGGACTCAGAAGTACTGAATGGCTGGTGAAGCCTTTCGATGCTCCTATGTTGTGTTAAGTGTTGGCAGATACCTGGACCCCGCCCTAGCGGTCCAGACTTGAACCCCGAACTTCCCCCTCCCCATACGAAGTCCGGGGTTTTTTTTGCCTGCGATTCGCGCAGGCGCCCGCCCCGATGTCAGGCTGCCGGCTTGTCCTCGAGCTCCATCCAATCTGCCAGCACGCGGTAGGCTTCTTCCAGACCCAGGCGCTTGGGCGCCGAGAACAGCTGGATGGTCACACCATCGCCCCAACCTTTGCGGATTTCGGCCTGGACCTTGAGCAAGGTGTTCTTGCCGGCACCGTGGGTCAGCTTGTCTGCCTTGGTCAGCAGGATGTGCATGGGCATGCCACTGGCCTTGGCCCAATCGAGCATCATCATGTCGAAATCGGTCATCGGGTGCCGGGTGTCCATCATCAGGATCACGCCGCGCAGGCACTCGCGGCTGCCCAGGTAGGCCTCCAGGTGCTTTTGCCAGTGCTGCTTGAGCGGGATCGGGACTTTCGCATAGCCATAGCCCGGCAGGTCGACCAAACGCCGTTCATCGTCCAGACTGAAGAAATTCAACAGCTGGGTACGCCCTGGGGTTTTTGAGGTGCGCGCCAGGCTGGCATGCGTCAGGGTGTTGAGGGCGCTGGATTTACCGGCATTGGAGCGGCCGGCGAATGCCACCTCATAGCCCTGGTCCTCCGGGCATTGTTCGACCTTGGCAGCGCTCAAGGCGAATTTGGCTTTCTGGCAGAGGCCGAGGATGGGGTTCTTGACTTGCATGGGATATCCGATGTGGGTGTTGCCAAAGCCTAGGCTGGCAAGCGGTGTCGTTTCCGTTTGGCTGGCGGAAGTATATAATGCCCGAGTTTTTGTGTGCTCATTCATCTTGCATGGACGAATGAGCATGGGGAGTCGAACCAGAGCTCGCGCATCAGAACGCAGCGCGTTCCCCAACCCTGTCAGGTCGTTGCGCATCGCGAAACGCCTGCTAGCTGTCGGTGTGTTCCTGCCGGTTTTCAGCGCACAGGCTACACAGGATCCCGAGGTGTTGTACAACCGCACGTGTGCGGCCTGTCACGCCGGACAGCTGCCCCAGGCACCCATGAAGGGTGATGCGGCAGCCTGGGAGCCGAGACTGGCGGAAGGCATGGAGCGACTCGTTACGCACGTCACCCAGGGTTTCAAGGCTATGCCGCCGCGTGGATTGTGCATGGACTGCAGTGCCGAGGACTACCGTTTGGTCATCCTTTGGATGAGCGGCAGTCCCGATACATAACATTTCACCCTTAGCCGTGTTGGATTAGCTGATGAACAAACTTGTCGTGAGTCTGCTGTTGACCCTGGGTGTCGCGGGTGCGGCCACTGCTGCGCAACCCATTGTAGGCGATGCCGCTGCCGGCCAGGCCAAGACTGCCGTTTGTGGCGCCTGCCACAACCCCGACGGCAACAGCCTGGCACCCAACTTCCCGAAACTCGCAGGCCAAGGCCCGCGCTACCTGGAAAAACAACTGCTCGACATCAAGTCGGGCAAACGAACCGTGCTGGAAATGACCGGCATGCTCGATGCCTACAGCGAGCAGGACCTGGCCGATATCGCCGCCTACTTCGCCAGCCAGAAACCCAGCGTCGGCGCCGCCGACCCCAAGCTGGTCGAGCGTGGTCGCGCCCTGTTCAACGGCGGCGACCTGGACAAGGGCATGCCAGCCTGCATCGGCTGCCACTCACCGAACGGCGCCGGCATCGCCCTGGCAGGTTTTCCTCACCTCAGCGGCCAGCATGCGCAGTACACCAGCAAGCAGCTGACCGACTTCCGCGAGGGCAACCGCAGCAACGATGGCGATGCGATGATCATGCGGACCATCGCCAGCAAGCTCAGCAACCACGACATCGAAGCGCTCTCCAGCTACATCCAGGGCCTGCATTAACATTGAGTTAATGCAGCAGCGCTAATGATGAAAGGGCGGTGCGGACCGCCCTTTTTTCTGTCCGCAGCCGTTACACTACAGAACTCGGGCCCTTCGCCGCCGTCTCAGCACGGTCGCGTCGAGGCGACCAATCAATGCTCAGGAGTAAAGCATGCGTAAACTGATTCTCAGCGCTGCGCTGGTCGCTGCCAGCGTCTTCGGGATGACGGCCGTCCAGGCTGCCGAGCCGGCCACCGCCGGCAAGGAATACATCGAGCTGAGCAACCCTGTTCCGGTATCCCAGCCAGGCAAGATCGAGGTCGTCGAGCTGTTCTGGTATGGCTGCCCCCATTGCTATCACTTCGAGCCGACCATCAACCCTTGGGCCGAAAAACTGCCACAGGATGTCAATTTCAAGCGCGTACCGGCCATGTTTGGCGGCCCATGGGACGCCCACGGCCAGATGTTCCTGACCCTCGAAGCCATGGGCGTGGAGCACAAGGTGCATGCTGCGGTCTTCGATGCCATCCAGAACCAGCGCAAGCGCCTGACTGACCCGCAGGACATGGCCGACTTCCTCGCCACCCAGGGCGTCGACAAGGACAAGTTCCTCGCCACCTTCAACTCGTTCGCCATCAAGGGCCAGGTCAACCAGGCCAAAGAGCTGGCGAAGAAGTACGAAATCACCGGCGTTCCAAGCATGGTGGTCAATGGCAAGTACCGCTTCGACCTGGGTACTGCCGGTGGGCCGGAAGGCGTGCTGAACGTCGCCGACCAACTGATCGCCAAGGAGCGCGCCGCTAAGTAAGCGGCGAACCCATGCGCCGCTTCCGCACCGCGCGTGGCATTGGCCTGCATCAGCCGCAGGTCAACGAGCATCACGTGCAGGCTGCCAGCCTGCCGGAGGATGGTCGGCTGCGGCTGCTCAGCTTCAACATCCAGGTCGGTATCAGCACCGAGCGCTATCGGCACTACCTGACGCGCAGCTGGCAGCACCTGCTGCCGCACCACGGCCGGGCGGGTAACCTGCAGAAGATTGGTCAGTTGCTGCACGACTTCGACCTGGTGGCACTGCAGGAAGCAGATGGCGGCAGCCTGCGCTCCGGCTACGTGAATCAGGTCGAGCACTTGGCCCAGCTAGGCGCGTTTCCCTATTGGTACCAGCAGCTCAACCGCAACCTCGGGCGTTTTGCCCAACACAGCAATGGCGTGCTCAGCCGTCTGAAGCCGCAACACATCGAAGACCATCCGCTGCCGGGGCCTGCCGGCCGCGGGGCGATTCTGGTGCGCTTCGGCGAAGGTGAAGATGCGCTGATCGTGGTCGTCATGCACCTGGCCCTGGGGGCCAAGACCCGCGCCTTGCAACTTGCCTACATCCGCGACCTGATTAGTGGCTATCGCCATCAGGTGCTGATGGGCGACATGAACACCCACGCCACCGACCTGCTCGACCATTCGCCCCTGCGCGATCTGGGCCTGATCGCCCCCCAGGTCGAGGCCACCTTTCCCAGCTGGCGTCCGCAGCGCTGTCTGGATCATATTCTGCTCAGCCCGAGCTTGACCCTGGAGCGGGTCGAGGTACTGGCGCAGCCGATCTCCGACCATCTTCCGGTGGCTGTGGAGATCCGATTGCCTGACGCACTGACTGTGGATACGCTGCCGGTCTTGAGCTAGATCAGCGAAATCGCAGCCCCTGCTCAAGTGTTTGCCGGGCACGCCGACAGCGTGTAATCACACCCCAGTTGCATTACCCGTTGCGGATGCAGGCATGACCGAAGAAGCCGAGCGCTGGAAAGAAAAATACCTCAAAAGCATCGAACAACAAGAAAAGCTCGAGCGTCGCTGGAATGCACGTCTCGACCTGCTGCGCCGTGGCTTGGTGCGCAGCACCCTGGCGGCCGAAGGTAGCGACAAGATCGTCGACCAGTGCATGAAGGAAATGCGCGAGGTCATTCGCAGCGACAATATGGACGCGGGCCTGGCCGGGCTGATCCCGCGCCTGGAAAAAGCCGTGCTGGACTCCGAACAGCGTCGCGAAACCCGCATGAACCAGGTCAGCGATGCGCTCAATGCCCTGGTGACGCAGCTGCAGGGGTTGCCGTTGCCCGGTGAAGTGGCCCGTCCGCTGAAAAAACTGGCCAAAAAGCTCGACGGCGGTGTGGCGCAGTCGCGGGAATTGCCGCCCTTGCTGGGAGAACTGAGCGGTCTGCAAGGCCGGGCGCTCTCAGCCCTGAGCAGACCTGACGACGAGACCCGCCCAGGTTTCCTGCAGCGTCTGTTCGGTGCGCGTGACAGCGAGCAGCCGGGCGAGGCAGGTGAGCCCGCGCCCGTTGCCCCGGAGTCAGCTGAGGAAAATCAGACGCAACCTGCCGGGCCAGTGCTGGTCGATCTGCCGCCAGCAGATGCCGACGAGCTGCAGCCGTTGCCGGGTACGGCCGGCGAGCCGCCGCAGGCGACGGACGTCGGCCCTGTGTCGGCGAGGAACGAGCCTGAGTCCGCTAGCGATGCCGATGCTGTGCAGTTCGAGGTGCCTGGCGATGCTGAAATGCCTGTCACGCACGCTGGGGAGCTGCTCTCTACGCAAGCGCCTGCGGCCATGCCGGCGCCGCTGGCCCCCGAGCAGGCCATCGAAGAAGATGGCCCCTACGCCCTCCCCGACGCCGTCGAGCCGCCCTACAGCCAAGTCGCCGCGCATATCGAACACACCCTGATCGGCCTGCTGGACGATCTCAGCCTGCCCGAGCGGCACAAGGCTCAAGCGTTGCAGATGCGCGAGCGGGTAGCGCGCGGGCTGAACTGGTATGAGCTGATCCCGGTGCTCGATGACCTGGCGGTGTTGATGCTGGCCATAACCGACAGCGGGCAGCACGAATTCGAAACCTACTTGCAGCAACTCAACGAGCGTCTTGAGGGCTTTCAGAGCCACTTGCACGAAGCCAGCGCCGGTCATGCCGACAACAGCTCTGCCGCACGCGAGCTGGACAGCCAGTTGCGCGAACAGGTCGATGGCTTGCACAGCAGCGTTCAGGGCGCTGCCGATGTCGACAGCCTCAAGTCCATCCTGGAAAGCCGCCTGGAAGGTTTGCTGGGCACCATGGATGATCACCAGCACGAGCGTGATCGTCGCGAGCAGGAACTGGCCGGGCGTCTGCAGGGGCTGGCCGAGCGAGTGGCGAGCATGGAACAGGAGGCCCTGGGCTACCGCGAACACTTGGAAGAGCAGCGGCAAAAGGCCTTGATCGATCCGCTGACTGGGTTGCCCAACCGCGCGGCCTGGGCGGAGCAGGTCGAGCGCGAGATACACGACTGGCAGGAGAACGGCGGGCACCTGGCCATGGCCATCCTCGATCTCGATCATTTCAAGCGCATCAACGACAGCTACGGGCACCTGGCCGGAGACAAAGTGCTGAAGATCGTTGCCGACCAGTTGCGCAAACGGCTGCGCCCACGGGATTTTATCGCCCGCTTTGGTGGCGAGGAATTCGTCCTGTTGCTGCCGCAGACGCCGCCCGCCGCCGCCGCCCAGGTCGGTGAGGTATTGCGCAGCGCCATTGAGGCGTGTCCCTTTCATTTCAAAGGCGAGCGGGTAGTCATCACCACCTCGATCGGTGTCAGCGTGTTCCGCTCGGGCGAGCGCGGCGACCAGGTGCTCAAGCGCGCCGATGAAGCGCTTTACCGCGCCAAGGAGCAGGGCCGCAATCGAGTGGAACAAAGCTGAGCGAGTCGCTCGGTGATGCATACGTTATGCTGTCGGATCATTGTCCGACCCGACTGGCTCTCCCCATGAAAGCGCTCGTTTCCGTACTGCTGATGCTTGCCCTGGCCGGTTGCTCGACCGGCCTGCGCATCGACCGCAACCACCCCTCGGCAAACCACGACAACCGCATTCAGTTCGTCGTCCTGCACTATACCAACGCCTCGTTGGAGCGCTCTTTGGCGCTGCTGACCCATGGCGAGGTCAGCGCCCACTACCTGATTGGCGACGGGCCAGCCACGGTGTACCAGTTGGTCGACGAAAACCGTCGGGCCTGGCATGCCGGCGACAGCCAGTGGCAAGGTCGCACCTGGCTAAATTCCAGCTCGATCGGCATTGAAATCGTCAACCCCGGGTTCGATGACACCGCCAACGGCCGAGTGTGGTATCCGTACAGCGAAGCGCAGATCCAGTCGTTGATCGCCTTGCTCAAGGACATCGTCAAGCGCAACGGCATCGAGCCGCGGCACATCGTCGGCCATAGCGACATCGCGCCATTGCGCAAGCTCGACCCAGGCCCACTGTTCCCGTGGAAACGTCTGGCCGATGCGGGCTTGGGGATCTGGCCGGACGCCAGCGCGGTGGCCCGTGAGCAAGCCTACTTCAGCGCCAACCCGCCCACGATCGGCTGGTATCAGCAGGAACTGGCGCGGTTCGGCTACGCCCTGGAACAGACCGGCGAGCTGGATGTGGCCACCCGTCATGTCATCGCCGCGTTCCAGATGCGTTTTCGTCCGCAGCGCTTCGACGGCACGCCGGATGCACAGACGGCAGCCATGTTGCAGGTGCTGAACCGCATGCGCTGATCGCAACACCAGCGGAGCGCCAAACGGCAGAGCGTTTCTCATTTCAGTTGCTATACCTTAGTTATCAACTGGATGCTGCCCATGTCTGCCCTGATTTCTGCGTTGCGCCAATTTTTTTACCGTCCCTGGATGCTGGCCACCTTGGCAGCCTTGACCAGCGCTACCGTATTGCTCACCGCCAGCATCGGTATTGCCCTGCAGCAGATGAAAGAAAGCGAAAGCGCGCAGATGAACGCCCAGGGCGAGCGCTTCCTCGAGCGCCTGGAGCAGGTGTTCGGCCAACTGCGCGAGGGCGTCGACGAGCTTCAGGCGCAACCGGTACGCGGCTGCAACCCGGCGATGTTCGCGGTGCTGCAGCAAGTGGGGCTTAGTTCGCGGTTCATTTATGAGGCCGCTTATGTCGACGCGACGGTCGCCTGCTCCAACCGAGGCGGGGCGCGAGCGTTCGTGCCCACCCGCGCGCCTGACCTGCAAGGCCCGACCTACAGCTACTGGCTCAACACAACGACCGAACCCAACGAAAACCTGGCGGCGTTGATGCTGGCGCGCGGCAACTTTCTGGTATCCACCTCCCGTGGTCACCTCACGGATGTGGTCGACCTGCCGCCGGGCGGTAGCTTGTTGGTGGTGCTGGATAACGGCGCACGGGCGATCCCGGTGCTCGGCCCTCCGCAGGCCTGGCCACCGACCAGCGATTGGTCCGCAACCAGCCAGAAGTCGCTGTTCGAGCTGCGCGATCGTCTGGTCTATCGCATGCCGACCAAATCGCCGGACTACCAGCTGGTGTTGATCGCGCCACGGGCTAGCCTGCCGCTGCGCATGAATGGCACCTTGTGGCTGTTGTTTCCCGGCAGCGTGCTGGCATCCTGCTTGATTGGCTGGTTGGTGTTTCAACTGATTCAGCAACGCCGCTCGATGAGTTCCGAGCTGCAAAGTGCGCTGCGTCGCGGCGAGTTGCAGGTGTTGTACCAACCCATCATCGAACTGGACAGCCGCCGTTGTGTCGGCGCCGAGGCCCTGGTCCGCTGGCGTCGCCCCGACGGCACCCTGACCAGCCCCGAGCTGTTCATCCCGCTGGCAGAGAACACCGGGCAGATCCGCCAGATCACCGATTTCGTTCTGCAACGGGTGCTGGAGCAGCTCGGCCAGTTGCTGCGCTCGCACCGCAACCTGTACATCTCGGTGAACCTGGCAGCGTGCGACGTCATGGTGCCGCGCATTGGCAGCGTGGCGGCACGCCTGCTGGCACTGCACCGGGTCTCGGCCAACCAGATTGCCTTCGAGGTCACCGAGCGGGGGCTGATCGACGTCGTGGTGGCACGGGACAACCTCGAGGCGCTCAGGGCTGTGGGGCATCAGGTGCTGATCGATGACTTCGGTACCGGCTATTGCAGCCTGGCTTACTTGCAGACCCTGCCTGTGGACTGTCTGAAGATCGACAAGGCGTTCATCGACGCCCTGGGTCACGACGCTGCCAGCAGTGGCGTCGCGCCACACATCATCCGCATGGCCCATGACCTGCACTTGCGCGTTATCGCTGAAGGCATCGAATGCGAAGAGCAGGCCGAACTGCTCAGCAGTGAGGGCGTCAACTATGGCCAGGGCTGGCTGTTCGCTCGGCCACTCAATGCCCGGCAGTTCGCCGAGCTCGTCACCCGCGGGCGTTGGCCGCGGCGGGCACGCATCGATGATGAACCGTGAGCCGCCCGCGCGACATCCTCAGACCGGCAGCGCCATGTAGAACTGCGTGCCCTGCCCCGGCCGCGAGAACACCCCCATGCGCCCGCCATGTAACTGCACGATCTCCTTGCACAGCGCCAACCCTAGCCCGGCACCACCCTTCTTGCGGCCAACCTGGACGAACGGCTCGAAAATCCGCCCCTGTTGGCCATAGGCGATGCCCTCGCCATCATCTTCGACGCTGATGATCACTCGTTCGGCATGACGACGGGCGTGCAAACGGATGTGACCGCCGTCGGGGGTATGGCGAATGGCATTGTGCAGCAGGTTGTCCAGCACCCGGTCCAGTTGCGCGACATCCGCCTGAATGCGCGGCAATGGCGGCTCCACCGCCTTGACCAGCTCGATGTGCTTGTTCATGGCCTGTTCGCTGAAACGCGCTTGTGCCCGGTCAAGCAGTTCGTCAAGGCTGCAAGGCGCCAGCTCGAGCTTTTGCAGGCCGCTCTGGTAGCGCGAGAAGTTGAGCAAGTCGTTGATCAGCTGGGTCAGGCGCTGCATTTCCTCGCCGATGGTTTCCAGCAGGTCGTTTTCGCGCGCTTGCGGCGGGAACTTCAGGCGCTCGCGCAGCAGGCCGAAGGCCATGTGCATGCCTGTGACCGGCGTGCGCAGTTCATGAGAGGCGCGCAGCACGAACTCGCTGCGCACACGCTCGAAGGCGCGTTGCTCGGTAACGTCATGCAGCACCATCACCGCGCCCAGGATTGGGCCCTGAGGGTGGCTCACCGGGGTCAGGCTGTAGGTCAGCAGGCGCGCTTCTTCATCCACTTCGATGCTCAGGTCGTCCGGGGGACGGTCCAGGCTGCCGCCACGCAGCACCTGGCGCAGTTGCTGCTCAAGTTCAGGGCGTTGAAGCGCCTCTGCCAGGGCGCTGCCTACGCGGCTGCTGGTCCAGCCCAACTGCCGCTGGGCCACCGGGTTGAGGTGTTCCAGGTGACCTTGGCGATCGATGATCAACAAACCATCGTCGATACTGTCGAGCACAGCTTGCAGGCGCTGCTGGCCGGCCAGCAGTTCATCGACGTTGGTCGCCTGATGCTTGCGCAGGGCTTCAGCCATCATGCCGAAGCGGCGGGTCAACTGGCCCAGCTCGGCGGCGTGGGTGACCGGCAGGGTGATTTCGAAATCCCCCCGGCCAAGCTGGTCCGCCGCCTTGGCCAGCGCTTCGATCGGTTGGCCGAAGCGGCGGGCGATGTTGTGCGCGGTGACGAAGCCCAACACCAGCACCACCAGCCCCATCACTCCCAACAGCCCGCTGACCAGCAGAGCACGGTCGCGGGTGTGTTGTTCGGTATCGGTGATGTGCTCGAGCGCTTGTTTGTGTGAATCGAGCAGGTCGGTGCGCACCTGGTTGAAGGCGGCGCCCAAGGGCTGTTCCACGCCCATGCTCCTGGCAGCATCAGGCGTTTCGCGATAAGCCTGCAAGAAGGCCTGGTAGTTGCGGCTGGCTTTCTTGAAGCCGGTGCGGTCGCCGTTCTGTTCCAGCCCCTGGTCGAGCAACGCCTGGAAGTTGTCTTGCAGCACGCGCAGGCTGTCTGGCGTAGTGTCGGTATCCAGCAACAAAACCAGCTGATCGCCGAGGTTCTGCCGTAATTTCAGGCCGATTTCCAGCGAATGAGTGGCCTCTTGCACCGAGCGCTGCTGCACTGCGCTCATTTGCAGGACGCTCACAAGCCCCAGCAGCAAGCCCATCAGCGCCACGGTAACCAGTGCAGAGATGCTCAGGAAGAGCCGTGTGCGCAGCTTCATCTGCAACTTCATAGGTTGTACTGCTTACGCTTGCGATAAAGGGTCGACGCATCGATGCCCAGGGTTTTCGCGGCCTGATCGAGTGTGTCGCTGGCAGCCAGCACCGCCCCGATGTGCGCGCGCTCCAGTTCATCCAGGCTGAGAGCCGCCCCAACCCGCGGGGCGTTGCCGGTCGGCTGCTCGCCCATGCCCAGGTGGGTGATCTCCACGCGCTCTTGCGGGCAGATGATGCTGGCCCGTTCGATGACGTTGCGCAGTTCGCGAATGTTGCCTGGCCAGCGATAGTTGAGCAGCGCGCTGCGCGCCTCTTCGCTGAAGCCGCGGGCCGGACGCGAGTATTCCTTGACGAAACGGGCCAGGAAGCGGTCCGCCAGGGTGAGGATGTCTTCGCTGCGTTCACGCAACGGAGGCAGGTGCAAGGTAATGACGTTGAGTCGATACAGCAGGTCTTCACGGAAACGGTTTTCGCGCACCATGTCGTCCAGGTTCAGGTTGGTGGCGGCCAGAATCCGTACGTCGGCGCGGCGGGTCACCGGGTCGCCGACCCGCTCGTATTCCTTGTCCTGAATGAAACGCAGCAGCTTGGGCTGCAGGGTCAGCGGGAAGTCGCCGATCTCATCGAGGAACAGGGTGCCGCCGTCGGCCTGATTGACGCGCCCGAGGGTGCTTTCGCTGGCGCCGGTGAAGGCGCCTCGGGTATGGCCGAACAGCTCGCTCTCCATCAATTCGGCATTGAGCGAAGGGCAGTTGATGGTCACGCATGATTTGCGCGCCCGCTTGCTCCAGCCATGAATGGCGCGGGCCAGCTCGCCCTTGCCGGTGCCCGACTCACCCAGAATGAGTATGTTGGCGTCGGTGGTGGCCACCTGCCGGGCGGTTTCCAGTACCGCCATCATCGCCGGGCTGTGGGAGTCCAGACCGTCCTTGGGCTTGCGCACTTCGCCTTCGAGCGCTTCCAGGCGTGCCGAGAGTTGGCGAACTTCCAGTTGCTTGGCGGTGGCCAGGCGCAATTGGTCCGGGCTGCAGGGTTTGACCAGGTAATCGGCGGCGCCCGCTTGGATGGCATCGACAGCGGTGTCGATCGCCGAGTGCGCGGTGACGATGACGACCCGCATCCACGGCGCCTGGATACGCATTTGCGCCAGCACGTCGAGGCCGTTGTCCTCGCCCAGGCGCAAGTCGAGGAAGCACAGATCGAAGACTTGGCGTTGCAGCAGAGCTTCAGCCTGGGCAGCGCTGTTCGCCGTGGCCACGCTGTAGCCCTCGTCTTCCAGGCAGTAACGGAAGGTGCGCAGGATCGCGGACTCGTCATCCACCAGCAGAATGCGGCCTTTGTTTTCCTGGGCTGATTCCATTTCCTCTGCTCCTCCGAGATAGATCTTTATTTAGTGTGGGAAAAATCGGGCAAGTTGCACGGTCAATTGTGAAGGATTCTGTCCTTTGCATGCTAGCCAATGGCTAAACAGTGGCTAAAAAGGCCCGCGACGCCGGATATCTCGATGATTCGGTTAGAGCACCGGCCTGGCACATTGGTTGCGAGGATTTTCAGCTTTTGCCTATTGAAAGGAGGTACTCCGTGTCCGCCATCACTCGATCGGTCGTATTGGCAACCACTCTGCTGTCCATTTGCGCGCCTGCATTTGCCGATTCGGTACAGGACGCCCGCCTGCAAGGCTCCGTGCAGACGGCACTGTCACTCAACCGAATGCTCAACCCGTTCCGCATCACCGTGCAGGTCCAGGATCACCGTGCGCAGTTGAGCGGTGCGGTGGAAAACCAGATCGAGCGTGACCTGGCCGAGCACGTGGCGCTGGCTACGCGCGGTATCGAGCAGGTCGACAACCAGCTAGAGGTAAACGCCGAGCTGAGCGAGCGCCCACTTGAACTGCGCGCGTATGCCCAGCGCGTTGAGGATGCGACGCTGGCGGCGATCGTTCGCGCCCGACTGCTGTGGAGCCGCACCACCGCAAACGCGCCTATCGAGGTGCAGAGCAGCGAGGGTGTGGTGACGCTGCGCGGCAAAGTCGACAGCGCCGAGGCCAAGGAGCAGGCCGGCGTGCTGGCACGCACCACCGAAGGCGTGTACCTGGTCAACAATCTGGTGAGCCTGGACACCGCAGCGATGGCCAAGGCCCGCCAGACCCCGGTGGGTGCGCCGGTCGGTCCGCAACCCAAGGACAGTTGGATCATCGACAAGATCCAGACCAGCCTGCGCTTCAGCCGCAACCTGGATGGGCTGAACATCAAGGTAGCGAGCCAGGAAGGTATGGTTCGGCTAAGCGGCGAGGTGGTCAGTAACGAGCAAAAAACCATTGCGGTGGCCGTCGCCCAACAGATTACCGGGGTGCGTGGTGTCGATGCCGATCTTTTGAAGGTAGCAACCAAGGTCGAAGGCTGATTCGTGCAATTCGCACGACGCAGGAGGGGTCATCGTGCAGGATACGCCCTTGATGACCCCAGGCAATTTTTATAAGTAACTGATTTATAAGGATTTTTTAGGATTTAAAAGTCTGGCATGCAGGCTGCAATTACCTGTTCAAGTTCGATAGAAAAATTACAGCAGGAGAAGCCGGCATGAACCGCCCAACCGTCAAACACTCGCTGAATGCCGCACTGCCAGTGCGTCAACTGTTGTTCGTCGGAATCGCGGTAATGCTGAGCCTGGCCGCTGGTCTTTTCTATTACAGCTGGCAGACCTCGCGGCTGGCCGATCAAGTGGCAGCGCAGACCGCGCTCCTTGCGCAAATGCAGGCGTCGCGTGCCACCACACTGGTCAAGGCCGCCGAACCTGTCGAGCAACGTCCTACTGCGAACGTTTCGCCAGCCACGGTGGATAACGTAGTACCCCAGCAGCGTTGGGTGTTCTGAAAAACGCCTGTTGGATCATTTAAAAAGTGAAAGGAGACGCATCATGCTGAGTTGGGCTATCACATTCCTCATCATCGCCATTGTCGCTGCCGTTCTGGGCTTCGGTGGTATCGCTGGCGCTGCTACGGGTATCGCGAAGATCCTGTTCATTGTCTTCCTGGTCCTGTTCGTAGCCTCCTTCTTCTTCGGTCGTGGTCGAGGTTGACGACAATGGGCAGGAAGCTTGCGACTGCTGTCGCTGCGGCCGCGCTGATGTTGGGCGGCTCCGCAGCGGCACTGGCGGCCAACGATGGCCAGGTCCGGGTCGAGCAGTTGCTCGGCTCTGACCCCGAATATCGCGAAACCTGGCAAGACACGATCAAGGGCGAGGAGCGTCTTCCTGATTGGGTCATCAACCTCAGTGGCACGGGCCAACAGCAGATGTCGGCTGTGACCGAGGACGGTGACAAGTACTTGGTAGGCCCGCTGTGCGAATCCGCGGACAAGTGCACCTACAAGCGCCTGATCGTTGCATTCAGCTGGGACAAGGACGATGCCTACGGCATGTTGGTCGAGGTGCCTGAAGGCTTGCCCAAGGACAAGTCGCCCACGCGTCACGCCCAGTACCGTTGGTTGGGCAAGCCTGACGAAGGCATGAAGGCACTGTTGCAGGAGCAACTCAAGCGTGACCCTAACTGGTACTGACCGGTGGTCGCGCACTGTCACGAAATAGAAGCGGAACCTCTTTATCGTTTTCGTTTCTATCCGTGCGCTGCCTCGAGGAGAGGCGACGCATGACCAGGGGGTCGGGCTGTTCTGATTGCTACAGGATCGGAGTGGCCTAGGGGTACAGGGAGTACCTCCAGCTTTGGGCCGGGTCAGGAAAGGCAGAATCGGAAGCATCAGGTCAGGGGTTTCTGACAACCGTCGGAACCCGACCTGACTTCCGAGGCGCCACACTCGCTTTACCCTCGCGCTTTCCAGAATTCCCCTTCAAGACACATTTTGTGATGACCGCACATCTTTTTTTTGTGGCCGCTCCCTTCTTGAATCAGACGCCATTTCGGCCATTCGGATTGTCGAACAGGCCGCTATCACGCTCCCCTGTTCGCCTCTAAAATTGCCTAAATCTGGCGGTAGGTCCCTGTTCGGGATTCCGAACGTTATAAATCAATAACTTACGGAGGGCTAAAAACGCCGGTTATTGGTATGCAGTTCCGGCATGAGCTATGCGTTTCCGGCATTAGATTTCAGCCTTTACGGTGGCAATAGTTGCGGCCTTTTCGCTGGCCCGAGCGCTCTGCCGCTCGCTCGCGGTGTCCTTGCACGAGGAACCCGGACGGAAGCCATAAGCTCCCCGTGACGTTGCCAACGGCTGTGTTACGCGCTTTTCCGGTCGGCACCCGTGACCACTAGAACAAAGGGTAAAGACATGAAGAAGGCAAAACTGAGCCTCGCCTGGCAGATCGTCATCGGTCTGGTGCTGGGTGTCGCAGTCGGCGCGCTACTGAACCACTTCAGTGCGGAAAAGGCCTGGTGGATCAGCAATGTGCTCCAGCCTGCCGGTGACATCTTCATTCGCCTGATCAAGATGATCGTGGTCCCGATCGTGATTTCGTCGCTGATCGTGGGTATTGCCGGAGTTGGCGATGCGAAGAAGCTCGGCAGCATTGGCCTGAAGACCATTCTTTACTTCGAGGTGGTGACCACCATCGCCATCGTCGTTGGCCTGGTGCTCGCGAACCTCTTCCATCCAGGTGCCGGCATCGACATGAGCACCCTGGGCACCGTCGACATTTCCAAATACCAGGCCACGGCGGCCGAGGTGCAGCATGAGCATGCGTTCATCGAAACCTTGCTCAACCTGATCCCATCGAACATTTTCGCGGCGCTGATGCGCGGCGAGATGCTGCCGATCATCTTCTTCTCGGTGCTGTTCGGCCTCGGTCTGTCGAGCTTGCAGGCTGACCTGCGCGAGCCGTTGGTGCGCACCTTCCAGGCCGTGTCGGAAACCATGTTCAAGGTCACTCACATGATCATGAACTACGCCCCGATCGGTGTGTTCGCCCTGATTGCGGTGACTGTCGCCAACTTCGGTTTCAGTTCGCTGCTGCCGCTGGCCAAGTTGGTGCTGCTGGTGTACTTCGCCATCGCCTTCTTCGCTTTCATGGTCTTGGGCCTGGTGGCTCGACTGTTCGGCTTCTCGGTGATCAAGATCATGCGCATCATGAAGGATGAGCTGATCCTGGCGTATTCGACCTCCAGCTCCGAAACCGTGCTGCCACGTGTGATCGAGAAGATGGAGAAGTACGGCGCGCCGAAGTCGATCTGCTCGTTCGTGGTGCCGACCGGCTATTCGTTCAACCTCGACGGCTCGACCCTGTACCAGAGCATTGCCGCGATCTTCATCGCTCAGCTGTACGGCATCGATTTGTCCTGGAGCCAGCAGCTGCTGCTGGTGCTGACCTTGATGGTCACCTCCAAGGGCATCGCCGGTGTACCTGGCGTTTCCTTCGTGGTGCTGCTGGCGACCCTGGGCAGCGTAGGCATTCCGTTGGAAGGCCTGGCCTTCATCGCAGGCGTCGACCGCATCATGGATATGGCTCGCACTGCCCTCAACGTGATCGGCAATGCCTTGGCCGCCCTGGTGATTTCGCGCTGGGAAGGCATGTACGACGCCGCCAAAGGCGAGCAGTACTACGCTTCGCTGATCGCCGAAAAGCCCCAGGCTTCGGCGATCGGTGAAGCGGCCAAACGCTAAGCCCCTAGCTGCATAAAAAAGCCCCGACTCGTCGGGGCTTTTTGTTGTCTGAGAGGTTCGCGCCGCAGGCAGCCGCGCTGCGCCGGGCATCGATACGCTATCATTCGGGCATTTTTCAGGGGGAACACGCGGATGCTCAACGGCCTTTGGCTCGGCTTTTTTCTGGTGGCAGCCGTGTCTGCGCTGGCCCAATGGTTACTCGCCGGCAATGCAGGTATCTTTGCCGCGATGGTCGAGAGCATCTTTGCCATGGCCAAGTTGTCGGTCGACGTCATGGTGCTGCTGTTCGGTACGCTGACGCTGTGGCTGGGGTTTCTCAAGATCGCCGAAAAGGCCGGGATCGTCGAATGGCTGGCCAAAGTGCTAGGACCGCTGTTCGCACGGCTGATGCCCGAGGTGCCGCCGGGGCATCCGGCGCTGGGCCTGATCACCATGAACTTCGCAGCCAATGGCCTGGGCCTGGACAACGCCGCCACACCGATCGGCCTGAAAGCCATGCGCGCCTTGCAGGAACTCAACCCCAGCAGCACCACCGCCAGCAACGCGCAGATCCTGTTCCTGGTGCTCAATGCCTCGTCGTTGACCCTGTTGCCGGTGACCATCTTCATGTACCGCGCCCAGCAAGGCGCGCCTGATCCGACATTGGTATTCCTGCCGATCCTGCTGGCGACCAGTGTGTCGACCCTGGTCGGGCTGTTGTCGGTAGCGGTGATGCAACGCTTGCGCCTATGGGACCCGGTGGTGCTGGCCTATCTGATTCCAGGGGCGCTGCTGCTGGGTGGCTTCATGGCCTTTCTCGGCACCCTGTCGGCCGCGGCGCTGGCCAGCCTGTCGTCGATTCTCGGCAACCTCACCCTGTTTGGCGTGATCATCCTGTTCCTGGTGATCGGCGCCTTGCGGCGGGTACAGGTTTACGAAGCCTTCGTCGAAGGCGCCAAGGAAGGCTTCGACGTGGCCAAGAGCCTGTTGCCTTATTTGGTGGCGATGCTGGTCGCGGTCGGCGTGCTGCGCGCATCCGGTGCGTTGGAACTGGCCTTGGATGGCATTCGCCACGCAGTCAGCTGGTTGGGCATGGATACCCGCTTCGTAGAAGGCCTGCCCACCGCCCTGGTCAAGCCGTTCTCCGGCAGCGCGGCGCGTGCCATGTTGATCGAAACCATGCAGACCCACGGGGTCGACAGCTTCCCTGCCCTGGTCGCGGCCACCATCCAAGGCAGCACGGAAACGACCTTCTACGTGCTGGCCGTGTATTTCGGTGCCGTGGGCATCCAACGTGTGCGTCATGCTGTCGGTTGCGCGCTGTTGGCTGAGCTGTGCGGGGTGATTGCAGCGATCTGCGTGAGTTATTGGTTCTTCGCCTGAGCCTGAGCCTGATTGCCATGCGCCACGGTCCAATCGACGACCTGTGCGCTGAGCCGATCGGCGGCCGCGCCAAAGCCTGTCACCACCGCTGATACCTGGGTATCGGCCAAGGGCTGACGCACCTCGAAGCGTTGGCTGTCGAGGATGCGCTGGCTGCGGCCTTGCACCAGGCGTGCGTCATAGCGGATGACGACGGCGACCTTGCCGTCAGGCTGGTATTCGCTCTGAAAGGCCTGCAGCTCGCCGGTCAACTCATAGTCGGCCTGCAGGTTGCTGTCATCGGCGCTCAGGCGTTGCACCCGCCCATCACGTTGAAAGCCATCGAGCAGTCGGTTGCGCACCAGCAGCGGCACCGGGTCGCTCCAGCGTGCGCCCTTGTAGCTGCTGAGCACGTTGCCCTGCGGTACCACGGCGATGCGCGGCCCGGCCAGGGTTTCGCTGGCCAGCGGCTTGTTCAGACGCAGCGACCACTGCACCGGGGTAGCGGACCGGGTCGCCTGCTCGACCGGCAGGCGGTAGATATCCACAGGTTCGCTCTGCGGCAGGATCGAACAGGCACTGACGACGCCCAGGCTGCCCGCCAGGGCCAGCCAGCGCAGCGATGGGGTCATGGCTGAAACTCCTTGTTGTTGTCGCGGCCAAGCAGATAGCCGCTCGGGTCAGCCTCCAGGCGTCGGGAAATGCCGCGCAGCGAGTTGAGGGTCTCGCGCAATTCGCGAATGGCCGGGGACAGCTGGTTGAGGCCCTGGGCGCCATCATCGATGGACTGGCGATTGTCCTGCAGTAATTCATCGAGGGTGGCGGCGCTCTGGGCCAACGACAGCATGGCCTGTTCTGCACTGTCGATGACCTGCTTGCCTTGCGTGCCGATCAGGCCATTGGCGTTGCGCATCAACGCCTGGGTATCGGCCAGCGTGGCATTGGCTTGCTTGCCGGCCTCGGCCAGCTGGTTGATCGCCTCGCCTATGCCGCCCTTCTGGTTGGCGAACACGCCCGTGGTCTGCTCCAGATTGGCCAGGGTGTTGCTCAAGCGCTCGATGTTGGTGTCCGAGAACATCTGATTGGCGTTGTGCAGCAGCAGGTTTACGTTGGTGACCAGGTCGCTGCTGTCATTGAGCAGGCGCGAAATAGGTGACGGCGAGGCGATGATCACTGGCAGCTTGCCGTCCTTGCCCGTGAGCTCGGGGCTGTGCGGCGTACCGCCGCTGAGCTGGATGAACGAGTTACCGGTGACGCCGGCCAGGGTCAGCTTGGCCTGGGTGTCTTCCTTGACCGGTGTGTCACCGCTCAGGCGCACGCGGGCCAGGACCCGGCGCGGATCCTTGGGGTCCAGGCGCAAGGTGGATACATCGCCGACCTTGATGCCGTTGTACTGCACCGGGCTGCCGCGCGACAGGCCCGAAACGGCTTCGTTGAAGATCACTTCGTAGTCCTTGAAGGCATCGTCGACGCTGGACTTGGCTAGCCACAGACCGAACAGCATGGCGCCCGCCACCACCAGTACGGTGACCAGGCCGATCAGGACATGATGAGCTCGAGTTTCCATCGTTCAGCGCTCCTGGCGTGCGCTGGCGGCGGCCTGTTCGGCGGCGCGCCCGCGTGGGCCGTGAAAGTATTGGTGAATCCATGGGTCGTCGGTTTGCTCGACCTCGGCCAGGGGGCCCGCGACCAGCACCCGCTTCTGGGACAGCACGGCGATGCGGTCGGTAATGGTGTAGAGGGTATCCAGGTCATGGGTGATCAGGAACACGCTCAGCCCCAGCGCATCGCGCAGGGTCAGGATGAGCTGATCGAAGGCCGCAGCGCCGATGGGATCCAGGCCGGCAGTGGGCTCGTCGAGAAACAGGATGTCCGGGTCCAGGGCCAAGGCGCGGGCCAGCGCGGCACGCTTGATCATGCCGCCGGAAAGCGACGCGGGGTATTTGTCTGCCGCCGAGATCGGCAGCCCCGCCAGGGCCAGCTTGACGCCCGCCAGGTGCTCGGCATCGGCCCGCGACAGGCCGGCATGCTCGATCAGCGGCAGCGCGACATTTTCGGTCACGGTCAGCGACGAGAACAGCGCGCCTTTCTGAAACAACACGCCGAAGCGGCGTTCGACCAGCGAACGCTGTTGTTCGCGCAAACCGGCCAGGTCTTGGCCAAAGACGTTGATCTGGCCAGCATTGGGGCGTCGTAAGCCAATGATGCTGCGCAGCAACACCGACTTGCCACTGCCTGAACCGCCGACCACGGCCAGGATTTCGCCGCGATATACATCCAGATCAAGGTCCTGATGCACCACCTGGCTGCCAAAGCGGTTACACAGACCCCGCGCCTGGATTACAGCTTCCTGGCCGCTCACCAGCCCATCTCCATGCAGAACAGCGCCGCCACGGCATCCAGCACGATCACCACGAAAATCGACTGCACCACGCTGGAGGTAGTGTGGGCGCCGACCGATTCGGCGCTGCCGCTGACCTTGAACCCTTCCAGGCAGCCGATGGCGGCAATCAGAAAGGCAAAGATCGGTGCCTTGGCCAGACCCACCAGAAAATGCTGCACACCGATATCGCTGTGCAGCAGCGACAGGAACATGGCCGGCGAAATGTCCAGTGATAACGCACAGACCACAGCGCCGCCGACGATGCCGCAGATCATCGCCAGAAAAGTCAGCAATGGCAGCGAGATCAGCAGCGCCAGTACCCGTGGCACGACCAGCAACTCGATCGGGTTCAGGCCGAGGGTGCGAATGGCGTCGATTTCTTCGTTGGCCTTCATCGACCCGAGTTGCGCGGTGAAGGCGCTGGCGGTGCGCCCGGCCATCAGAATGGCGGTCAATAGCACCGCGAACTCGCGCAAAAAGGAAAACGCGACCAGATCGACGGTGAACACCGTGGCGCCAAAGTCCGCCAGCACCGTGGCGCCGAGAAAAGCCACCACTGCGCCGACCAGGAAGGTCAGCAAGGCAACGATCGGTGCGGCGTCCAGGCCGGTCTGCTCGATGTGCGAAACCACCGGCGTGACGCGCCAGCGCTGCGGCTGCAACAGGCGTGTGAGCAAGGTCTGGATGATCAGCCCGATGAAGCCGAGCAGCTGGAGGGTGTCCTGCCACAGTGTGCCGACAGCGCAGCCGATACGCTCGAGCAGCACCAGCAGGACGTTACGCTCCGGCGCCTTGAGTGGAATGCAGTAGTCCTGCACAGACTGATAGACCGTGCAGAGCAAGGCGCGGTTGGCTTCGGGCAACTCGTCGGTGCACTGCGACAGACGTTCGGCGCCGAGCAGCTCGGCCAGTAGCGAGGCACCGGCAGTGTCCAGGCGACCCAATTGACTGAGATCGGCGACCGTGTCGCCATCGCAGCGCGAGCGCAGTTGCTCGCTGTCGCGCTTGAGGCTGCTGTAGTGAGCCAAGGTCCAGTCCCCGGCAATGCGCAGGCACGCAGGCTGGCAGCGGGTGTCCAGGGTGGCGCTGGGGGTGGTCATAGGCTCCATGCATCCTCTTGCTCAGACGCTGATCATAGCGCAGCGGGCATGCAGCGGTTTGGTTTGAATATGTGCTGTCTTGCCGCGGCTACTGGGCAGGCTTGTCGCCGACCACCTTGAAGCGCAGCACGCCGATCACCTGGCCGTCTTCGGTCAGTACCCGGACCTGCCACTTGCCCACCGGGTTGGGCGGGAAGTTCTGTTTGTGGGTCCAGGCGCGGTAGCCTTCCTTGCGCCCGCCGTGAATATCCAGGGCAATGCGGTCGACTTCCTGGCCGTCCTTCTGCCACACGTGGTAGATCCGCTCATCCAGCCCGCGCGGTGCATTGATCGCGGTGTACGCGTACAACCCGCCGCTGCGAATGCGGCTGGCGGGCACCTCCTTGAGCGAATCGCCGGGTTGGCGGTCGATCACTTCGGTACTGACCGCCACATCGGTCATCCATAGCGTGGCCGGCGGCACCCACGAACGCAGCAGCCAGCCACCGGCACCGACCGCCAAGGTCAGCACGACCAGCGCCACGCCGCGACGCCAGCCGTTGATCGGGAAGCTGCTGATCAAGCTGGGGAACGACAGCGCCATGGCGATGATCAACGCCAGCTTGAAGCTCTGTGCGGTGGTCAGGTGCAGGATGATCGGCAGCGCGGTGAGCAGCGCCGCGAACAGCGTCAGGGTATGCAGGGCGAGAAACAGCCAGCGCCGTGGTGCCAGCCAGCGGTAGTACAGCGGGTCGACGATGGAGATCAGCCCGGCCGCGCCGAGCAGGCCGGTGAACACCAGCTGCCCGCTGTTCCAGGTGGTGGTAATGAAAAAGAAGGGCAGGACGAAGAACAGGCTTTCCTGGTGGATCATCTGCGTCGCATAGCGCAGCAGCGGTTGGGGTATCTCGCGTTTGAAGGTGCGGGTGAACAGGCGAGTGAGGGTGTTTTCCAGCATCAGCCAGACCCAGCTGACCAGCAATAAGATGGCGATCCAACTGGCCAGGCCGGCCTGGCGGTCGACCAGGATGAAACTGCCGATCCCAGAGAGAAAACCCCCGAGCGCGATGACGCCTGGGTAGCGTTTGAGCAATTCGATGACGCGCTGGACGATCTGGGATAATGGGGGCATGGGTATCAGGCGCAGGTTGGAATGGCTGTACCGGTCCGCCGCAATTGCACCCGCCCCTCCCGGCATTGCCGTGGAAGCGGGTTCACCTGCGACGGGCCGGCACAGGCAAAGGATACCGTCGAATCACTGTTGCCGTGTAGCACCGCTAGGCCGTTCGGGCTTGTGCCGACGCCAGCGCAGCAGTCCGAGGGCCAGGATCAGCCCCAGCAACACGGCCAGCAGCCCGTACAGCTCGTCGTAGCCAAGAAACGGTTTTTCGATCCGCAGGTAGCCTTGGTCCTTGAGCAGGTCCTTGAGCGCCTCGTTGGCCTGCTCCAGCGTGACCTTGCGCAGCTTGCGTGCAGGGTCGGTGAAGCGCCCGTTGTCGTAGTCGTTGAGCGCCCCCCAGTAATAATCGGCCAGTGCGCTGTTGCCTTGGGTGCTCCAGCTTTCCTTGGCAATCGCGGCGTCCTTGATCCGGGCGAAGGTGTCGGGGTCCAGGCCGTGTTTGCGCAGGTGGTCGAACAGCTGCTCCATGACGTTGACCGCCGCATCGACATCGTCGCGTTCCAGGTCAGCGTTGAGGCTGATCATGCCGCTGTCGCCGAAGCTTTCTCGTTGCACCGAGGGGCCGTAGGACAGACCGTGGCGCAGACGCAGCTGGTCGTACAATGCCCATTCCAGGTAGCGCGACAGCAGGTCGAGGGTCTGCTGATGGTCGTTGTCCAACACTGGCTCGATGAACAACCAGTGCAGCTTGACGCTGTCGCCCAGTACTCCCCGGGTCAAGTCGCGGCGCTGCTCGGCCTGCTGGCTGATGCTGTCGAGATTGCGCCGCTCCTCAGGCTCGGTAGCCGGCAGCTCGCCGAAGGTGCGCTCCAGATAGGCCGGCAGCAGGCGGTCGAGTCCGCCGACCACGATCAATGTCATGTTGTTGGCCGCATACCAGCGCTCGCGCAGGGCCTGCACCTGTTCCAGGGTCATATCGCCGACGTCGGAGCGTTCGGCGCACTTGAGCCCCAGTTCGGTGGCCAACTGATCGCTGGCTGGATGACCGATATCCTGGCGGTCCAGCCAACGCTGCAAGTGACCGTAGTGACCGCCATCCTCACGCTCGATGATGCGCTTGGCGGTGGTCAGGGCCTTGGCGTCGATACGGGTGTCGCGGATGATCGCCAGCAGCAGGTCGAGGACCTTGCGCTGGTTGCGCGCCGGCGCCTCGATGACGAACGTGGTGTCGGCGCTGCTGGTGTAGGCATTCCACTCCCCGCCCAAACTTTGCAGGCGCTCTTCCAGCCCGCCTTCGCCGGTATCGTCGATTCCGGTGAACAGCAGGTGTTCGAGCAAGTGCGGGAGTTCTTTCTGCTCGCAGCCAAAGTCATCCAGGCCAACCCCAACCACCAGGCGAATGGAGACATGATCGCGTTCGTAGCCGGATTTGAGGATGACCTGCAGGCCGTTGGGCAACAGGTAACCTTCGACCCGCGAGCGATCCAGGGCAATGGAGGGAAGGCTGCACAGCAGCAGGCAAACGAACATCAGGCAACGCATGGGCGAGCGAAAGTCTCCAGGTGCGAGGTCAGGACAGGCGCGCGTCGTCCGGCACGCTGTCGAGCAACAGCCCGCCGGTGTCCGAGCCACCCAGTACCACATAGGCACTGCTGCAGAACAAAGAGTTCAACCGCTTCATGTCTGCGATCAGTTCCAGGTGCAGGGAGCTGGTCTCGATGCTCTGCACCACCTTGCGCTGCAAGCGGCTCACGTGGGCGTGCGCCAGGCGTCGCTCCAAAGCGCGGAAACGGCGCTTTTCGCGCAGCAGCAGGCGAGCGCTTTCCGGGTCGGCACTGAGGAACACCGACAGGCCCAGACGCAGGTTCGCCGACAGCTGCTCCTGCAACCCGGTCAGCTCCTCCAGCCCGACCTGGGAAAACTCCCGGCGTTGGCTGGTTTTCTGCTGCTGGACCTTGCGCAGCATGCGCTCGATCAGGTCGCAGGCCAGCTTCAGGTTGATCGCCAGTTCGATGATTTCTGCCCAGCGTCGGTTGTCCTGATCACTGAGGTCTTCGCGTGGCATCTGCGCCAGGTACAGTTTGATGGCGCTGTACAACGCATCGGCATCCTCGCCGAGGGCGCGGACCTGCTGCGGCATGGCCGTCTGCGTGCCGCGCAGCGCGCCGAGCATGGCTTCGAGCAGGCTGTCGACGATATCGCCCAGGCGCAAGGTTTCGCGGGCGGCATTGGCCAGTGCCAGGCTCGGCGTGGCCAGTGCCGACGGGTCGAGGTGACGCGCCTTGATCTGGCCATTGTTGTGCTCGCGCTCGGGCAGTAACGCGTTGCACAGGCGTGCCATGGGTTTGACCGTTGGCAGCATGATCAGGCAGCGCAAGGTGTTGTAGAGCAGGTGAAAACCGATCACCAACTCCTGCGGACTGAAACTCAAGCTGTCCATCCAGTCCACCAGCGGGTGTAACGCTGGAATGATCAACAACAGGCCGATCAGCTTGTACAGCAAACTGCCCAGTGCCACGCGACGCCCCGCAGCGTTCTGCATGCTGGTGCTGATGAAGGCCAGCAAGCCACTGCCGATGTTGGCGCCGACCACAAGGCCAATGGCGACCGGCAGACTGATCACTTCGGCTCCGGCCAGGGTGGCGGTCAGCAGCACCGCCGCCAGGCTCGAATACGAGACCATGGCGAACAATGCCCCGACCAGGGCGTCGAGCAGGATGTCCCCGGTCAGCGAGGCAAACAGCACCTTCACCCCCTGGGCATGGGTGATCGGCGTCGCCGCCTGCACGATCAGCTCCAGGGCCAGGATGATCAGGCCCAGGCCGATCGCCACGCGCCCGAGTTGGCCAGCGCGGGTCTGCTTGCGCGACAGGAAGAAGATCACCCCAAGGAATACCAGCAGCGGCGACAGCCACGAAAGGTCCAGGGTCAACACCCGCGCCATCAGGGCGGTACCGACATCGGCGCCGAGCATGATGGCCAAGGCCGGCGTCATGGCCATCAAGCCTTGCCCGACGAACGAGGTCACCAGCATCGCCGTGGCGTTGCTGCTTTGCACCACAGCGGTGACGACGATGCCGGCAATGAAGGCCAGCGGTCGACGGTCCATGTTCTGCCCTAGCACGCGGCGCAGGTTGGAGCCGAACACCCTCAGGATGCCGGTGCGGACGATGTGCGTGCCCCAGACCAGCAAGGCCACGGCAGAAAGCAGGTTGAGCAGGGTCAGCATGGTCGAACCCCCCTTGATTGACGAGCGCCAAGGCGGCGCCTACAGGAATGAAGCCGTAAGCCTGGCCCGGGGGTGGGTAATTTTATTCCAGTGCTTACTCAAGCTTTAGTTGTTTTGCGGACCTCGCGCCAGCTTGGCATGCTCGGCAAAGATTTGAAATATTTCTGTCATGAAGCTGGGTCGCATCGATTGACCCACGAAAAAAGGCCCCGCAGGGCCTTTAGTCGAGTGCTGGGCGGTGTTACTGCCCGGGGATGTCCTTGCGCAGCTTGACCGGCTCGTGCTCCTGGCCCTTCTTGCGAGCCATGGCGGTACGCATGCGGATGTTGATGGCCTCGACTGCCAGCGAGAACGCCATCGCGAAGTACACGTAGCCCTTGGGCACGTGCACATCGAACGATTCGGCGATCAGCACGGTACCCACGACGATCAGGAACGACAGTGCGAGCATCTTCAGCGATGGGTGCTTGTCGATGAAGTCGCTGATGGCCCCGGCGCACAGCATCATCACCAGCACGGCCACGACGATTGCCGCGATCATCACCGGCACATGGGACACCATGCCCACCGCAGTGATCACCGAGTCCAGGGAAAACACGATATCGATGATCGCGATCTGAATGATGGTGTAGAAGAACTTGCCGCCAGCGCCTTTCGGTTCGTCGCTGCTCTCCTCTTCGCCCTCCAGGCCGTGGTAGATCTCCTGCGAGCTTTTCCACAGCAGGAACAAGCCACCGCAGAACAGAATCAGGTCACGCCCTGATATACCCTGGCCCAGCACCACGAACAGGTCGGCGGTCAGGCGCATGACCCAGGTGATCGACAGCAGCAGCATGATGCGCGTGACCATGGCCAGCGCCAGGCCGAAGATCCGGGTGCGCGGCTGCATGTGCTTGGGCATGCGGCTGACCAGGATCGAGATCATGATGATGTTGTCGATCCCGAGCACGATCTCGAGCGCCGTGAGCGTGAAAAAGGCGACCCAGATTTCTGGGCTGGTCAGCCATTCCATGTGTATTCCTTCGAACGTAAGGGTGATGCGTGTTAATTAGAGACTACTGAACAATGGGAAAATGCCCATCAGCAGCGCGGCCAGCATTATGCACAGGCACACTAGCACTGCCCACTTGAGCGTGAAGCGCTGGTGGTCACCGAATTCGATGCCTGCCAGGGCTACCAGCAGATAGGTCGAGGGCACCAGAGGGCTGAGCAGGTGAACCGGTTGGCCGACGATCGATGCGCGCGCCATTTCCACGGGGGTGATGCCGTAGTGACTGGCCGCTTCCGACAGCACCGGCAGCACGCCGTAGTAGAAGGCGTCGTTGGACATGAAGAAGGTGAACGGCATGCTCACGATCGCGGTGATGACCGCAAGGTACGGGCCCAGTGCATCGGGGATGACGGCCAGCAGGCTCTTGGACATGGCATCGACCATGCCGGTGCCGGAAAGAATGCCGGTGAAGATGCCAGCGGCGAAAATCAACCCGGTCACCGCCAGTACGCTGCCGGCATGGGCGGCGATGCGGTCTTTCTGCTGTTGCAGGCACGGGTAATTGACGATCATGGCAATGCTGAAGGCGATCATGAACAGCACCGGCAACGGCAGTACCCCGGCGATCAACGCGACCATCAGGCCTGCGGTCAGCGCTGCGTTGAAATAGATCAGTTTCGGGCGGCGTGCCTCAGGAAACTGCGACACGCTGATTTCGCTGTGGTCGATGTCGTCGGTGGGCAGGTGCAGCTCACCCAGGCGAGCGCGTTCGCGCTTGCCGTACATATAAGCAATGGCCAGGATCGCGATCACACCGAAGGCCATGGCCGGGATCATCGGCACGAAGATATCCGAGGGGTCGACGTGCAACGCGCTGGCAGCGCGGGCTGTAGGGCCTCCCCATGGCGTCATGTTCATCACCCCACCGGCCAGGATGATCAAGCCGGCCATGATCCGCGGGCTCATGCCCAGGCGACTGTACATCGGCAGCATGGCGGCGCAGCAGATCATGTAGGTGGTGGCACCGTCACCGTCGAGCGAAACCACCAGGGCCAGCACCGCGGTACCGACCGAGACTTTCAACGGATCGCCTTTGACCAGCTTGAGGATCTTGCGCACAGCCGGGTCGAACAGACCGGAGTCGATCATCAGGGCGAAATACAGGATAGCGAACATCAGCATGACCCCGGTGGGGGCCAGCTTGCTGATGCCTTCGAGCATCATGGGGCCGATCTTGGCCGAAAAACCGCCGAACAGGGCGAACAGGATCGGTACCAGGATCAAAGCGATCAAGGCCGACAGGCGCTTGGTCATGATCAGGTACATGAAGGTGATGACCATGGCAAAGCCGAGGAAGGTCAGCATGGCAGTACTCCAGGCGTGGCGCGGCGAAAAGGGCTATTCGGGCGGATCAGCGCAGTGGGCGCTGTAACGGGAGCATGCAGGAGGGAATGCGGCTAGGGCGGGCGCAGGAAGACATCGGAATCACCATTGTTGTTGTTGATGGGCCAGGCGCGAAAGCATCCGCTGTCCTGGCTGACCGGTCTTGTGCCGGTAGTGGGGGCTATCCTACGGGGACAAGCTTTCAGCCAGCTTTCGCCAGCAAAACAACGACGGGAGGTAGATGATGGAGAATGTAAGCGAGGGGGGCTGCCACTGCGGCGCCTTGCGTTACCGGCTTGAGGGCGAACTGGCGGATGTCGCCCATTGCCACTGTTCGATCTGTCGACGCGTCAGCGGTGGCCTGGTGGTGACATGGGTGACCGTGCCACGGGCACGTTTCCGTTGGCTGGCCGGAAGGCCGCAGTGCTATGTAGCCCCTGCCAGCTGCAAACGGTACTTCTGTGGCGAGTGCGGTGCACACCTGGCGCTGGTGACTGAACACAGCCCTAGCAGCATCGATGTCACCGTGGCGACACTGGATCACCCCGAGCGAGTGCCGGCCAAGCGGCATATCTGGACGACCAGCCGCTTGCCCTGGTTACACCTTGACGAAACCTTGCCCGGCGAGCCGCAGGAACACTGCTAGGTGCCAGTGCTACAGGCCTTCGCAGGTCGCGATCAAGGTAGCTGCAACCCCCCTGCGGCCTTGTGCAGCGCCCGCAGATGCTCGCCAATCTGCTTGACGTTGGCCTCCACGGCCTTGATTTCCCTGGCTCGGGCAGGTTCAAGCAGCGCCCTCACTTCCTGATCGAGACTGGTGCTCAAGCGCAACAGCTGTGCTTGCCGCTCGCCGCTGACTTGCTCCAGGTGCTGACGCTCCTCGGGCTGCGGCAGGCCATAGCCCTGGGTGTCGAGCAATTCGGCGGGGCGACTGAGGAAGCCACTGTTGGCGAGCATCTGCTTGAGCGCCGCATCGGCCTTGTTGAGGCTGGCATCCTTGAGCGCTGCGGCGTTCAGGTAGCGTTGCTTGACCTCATCCTGGGCCAACAGCAACTGCCGGCGCAGGCTGGCTTGCTCAAGCAACAGCAGCGCTGCGCTGGTGCGCAGATCAGCCCTGGCGAACCACGGCTGGCGCTGTTCGGCATCCAGCGCCAGCCAGTCTTCGACCTCAGTCTGCTTGATCGGCAGCTGCTTCCTGAGGACGTCGAACATGACCTGATAACGGTCGCGGTAAGAGTCGAAGCGATAACCCAGGCGCAAGGCCTCGCGCGGATCGTCCAGGACGCTGGTATCGGCCAGTCCCCTGCCCTTGAGCACTGCCAGCAGGCCATTGGGCATGATGCTATCGAGGTCGTTGAGGTCTGCGTTGGCCGTACCGCTGCGCAGCAACTTCAACGACTCGACCGCACAATTGTTGGACAGGAACCAGTAGTTGCCGTCGTAGCTCCAGTGCATTTCGGCGGCCTGGCGCACCAGGTTTTCGATTTCCTCGCGGTTGAGCTTGAGCGGCACCGAGGCCAGGCTGCGCAGTTCGGTCTTGGTGTATTCGTCGATCACCTGGCCGAGCGGCAGCACGAACAGCCGCGAGGGATAGACCCCGACCAAGCCGTCCCAGCTCGACAGCTGAACATCGTTGACGAACGCGCGATACGAAAGCACCAGGCTCTGGTCCAGGTCCAGGCGGCAGTCTGGCCCACGCGGGCGCCCTGGCTTGCAGATGACCAGGCGCAGCATGCTGTGGCCCCAGCGGCTGACCAGATTCTGATTGGCTTCGGCGAGCAGGAAGTCGACTTGATAGACGCGCTCAGGGTCGACTTCGGCCAGGGGCTGGCGGGCAAAGTCGTTGCCGGCGTTGATGAACGGCAAGCCTTTGGCGCAGGTGTCCTGCTGCGGCGCCCAGGCGAAGTGCTCACGCAGGTACTGGTTGAGTGCCGGGCGCCGGCAACCGTAGCTTGGGTCGAGAAGGAAATACTCCATGTTGACCGCAAGGTATTCCTTGGGGCTGCTCAGCTCATAGCTGTCGGGGCTGCGCATGAACTGGGCATTGTGTTGCTCGCGCTCGCCGCGCCGCCCGACATATTGCGGCCAGCCGGCCAGGTCGAGCAGGCGCGGATCATCGCTGAGGGTGAAGCGGCGCTCGCCTTGGCCGCGACAGGCTTGCAGCTGGCCGACTCGCCCCAGGGTGTCTTGCTGGCGCTTGCAGCGGGCGATCAGCGAGCGTTCGGCGCTGGGCCACAGGCGCGCGCGATCATAAATATGGGTGAGTTCGTGCAGCACGGTGGCCAGCAACTCTTCGCGCACCGTGCCGTGGGCCCGACCAGTGCGCTCGGTGGCAGCACTGCCGTCGCTCAAGCCGGGCAGCAAGCGGCGGTTCAGTTGCAGGGTAGAAACCAGTGACGCCTGGCCATAGGCATCGGCTGGCATGTCTTCGCTCCAGCTGACCTGGACTCGGCGATCCAGCTGCTGTTTGAAGCGCGGCGGTAACTTGGCCATCGCTTCATCGAGCAGGGCCTGGCTGGCCTGGATTTGTTGCCGATCGAGACCAGCGGCCTGCAGATCAAGCTGCAGGCCGGCCAGTGCGGGCGCGCCCAGCAGCGTCAGGGTGCAGCCAAGCAGCCAGGCACGCACGCGCTTCACAGTGCGAGAATGGCTTCGGCCAGAACCTGATCACTGGCATCGCGTGCTTGCGGCACGCGCTCGCGCAGGGTAGTGAATGCAGCTTCGAGCTGGGCGCCACGAATGTCGCCATTGCTGGCAACGAAACTGGCGGCGTCGTCATGGGCTTCACGCACGACTTTCGAATCACGGATCGAGGTGGTGGTGTCGGACGTGAAGTCGATCGAACGGCCGAAAGCGCGCACGATGATGTTGCTGGTGGCCACCAGGGTCTGAGCATGGGCCAGGTCGGCCAGTAGCAGCATGCCGAGGGAAGCGGCAATCAGCGGTTTACGCATGGAGCATCTCCGAATGTATACAGGACGTCAGATTTGACTATTGGACGAGAATTGCCTGCGCCAGTTCAAGGTCTGCCACCGAACGTTGAGCCAGGCTATGGCGCAGGGAATCGAATGCTGCCTCGAGGCGTGCGCCGCGCACCTGCCCATCGCTGGCGACGAACAACGCGGCATCGTCGCGGGCCTGGCTGACCAGCTTGCGGTCGAAGGGTGCGGTGGTCACCTGACTGGTGACATAACCACTGATGACCAGACCCTGAGTGGTGGCATCCATGGCATGGGCGCTGACTATGAATGGGGCACTCAACAGCAAAGGCAATAGGTAACGCATAAGCTTTATGGACGGCTTGGCAAGATGAAGGTCAAGAGCTGCAGGTGCGCAGGCCGCGGCCATCGCACCTGTCACACAGGCGGGGATCAGATTGCCAGGATCGCTTGCGCCAATTGGGCGTCGCTGGCCTGCAAGGCCGGCATGGTCGAGCGAATGTGGACTAGCGCGCTTTCGAGCCGGGCGCCACGGATTGCACCTTGAGTGCCGACGAAACTGGCAGCGTCATCGCGTGCGGCCTGGACGATCTTGTCATCACGCAGCGACGAGGTCAGGTCGGAGGTGGCATCGGTGGAAGCGGCGACACCCCGCACCACGGTGTCGGTGGTGACCACGAAGCTGCTGGCGTGGGCGGCCCCGGACAAGCCAAGCATGAGTGCGGCGCCAAACAGGTATTTACGGGACATGATCGTGAACTCCTGGGTAGGGTCGAAACAGGTTCTGCGTAATCGGACGCTTGCACAGCTCGTCGCGGCACGTATCGACAGGTGTTCTACCAGACTGTCTAGCGAAGCGTATCACGCGATGTTATTTCAGGATGTTATCAACGAGCTTACAGTCTAACTGTAATGGTGCTTTTCATGTTTGGGTAAACTGTATTGGTGTCCAGGCTGCATGCCTTTTTGGCCCGCGCACAAAAAACCCGCTGCAGTACCCTGCAACGGGTTCGGAAATTCAGGCGCCAGCGAGAGCCGGCGAGCCAGCGCTTAGCGCCAGAAAGGCTTGCTCAGCTCTTCGTAACGCTGCGACTCGCTGATACCGGCGTCGGCCAGCAGGCGGGCATCCAGACGGGCCAATTGACGGCGGCTGGACATGCGGCGCTGCCACAGCAGCAGAGTAGAGACGGCACGCAGTGGCATGGAAGCCTTGGACTGCTGGGCGTTGTTTTCGAAAACCAGACCGGAACTGAGGGTACGTTCCATGATGCTTCATCCTTCCGCTTATGGCGGGATTAGGTAGTGATTTAACTGATGCCAATGATCCTCCTCTGTTGTCCAGAACAGTAGATACAGTTGCACAGTGAAGCGCTGTGCCAGTTAAGTGTTTAGGCCGACTGTTGCACTCGAAATAGGCTTAACTGTACTGGTCTGCCCTATAAAGGTGCATTTCAGTCTCAATCGCAAGGATTTAACCGGCGAGAGACATGGAGATAACGGTACAGTAGTACAGTTTTGGAGGGTGACCCGCGTAGGTCTGTTCTGCTGAAGGCGCGTGTCGAAGATCAGGCCCGCCCCATTGCAGGGCGGGAGGTAGAACCGATGGTCAGCTGGCGATCATCCGACCTGTATCTTCCAGGTTTTCATGCCAGCTCAAGGCCTCGCGCAAAATATGCGGGGTATGGCCACCGCGCTGGCAGGCGCGTTCGAAGTAATCGTTCAGCGCCGCGCGGTAATCTGGGTGAACGCAGTTGTCGATGATGGCCCGCGCACGCTCGCGTGGGGCCAAGCCGCGCAGATCGGCCAAGCCCTGTTCGGTGACGAGAATGTCGACATCATGCTCGGTGTGGTCGACGTGACTGACCATCGGTACCACGCTTGAGATCGCCCCGCCTTTAGCGATCGATTTGGTGACGAACACCGCCAAGTGGGCATTGCGCGCGAAGTCACCCGAGCCGCCGATACCGTTCATCATTCGCGTGCCACACACGTGCGTGGAGTTGACGTTGCCGTAGATGTCGAACTCCAGCGCGGTGTTGATGCCGATGATGCCCAGCCGGCGCACCACCTCCGGATGGTTGGAAATCTCCTGCGGGCGCAGGACCAGCTTGTCCTTGTAACGCTCCAGGTTGCCGAACACGTCGGCATTGCGCCGCGCCGACAAGGTGATGGAGCTGCCCGAGGCGAAGCTGAGCTTGCCGGCGTCGATCAAGTCGAAGGTCGAGTCTTGCAACACTTCGGAGTACATGGTCAGGTCTTCGAAGGGCGACTCGATCAACCCGCACATGACCGCGTTGGCGATGCTGCCGATACCGGCCTGCAGCGGGCCGAGCTTGTTGGTCAGGCGGCCAGCCTGTACTTCTTTCTTGAAGAAGTTGATCAGGTGGTCGGCGATCCCCTGGGTTTCGTCATCCGGCGGCAGTACCGTCGACGGCGAGTCGGGTTGGTCGCTGATGACGATGCCGACGATCTTGGCCGGGTCGATCGCGATCGCGGTGCTGCCGATACGATCATCGACCTTGACCAGCGGGATCGGTGTACGGGTCGGGCGGTAGGTCGGGATATAGATGTCGTGCAACCCTTCGAGATTAGGATTGTGCGACAGGTTGATCTCGACGATCACCTGCTTGGCGAAGATGGCGAAGCTGGCCGAGTTGCCCACCGATGTGGTCGGCACGATGTGCCCTTGCTCGGTGATGGCCACGGCTTCGATGACCGCGATATCCGGCAGCTTGAGCTGCTGGTTGCGCAGCTGCTCGACGGTTTCCGACAGGTGCTGGTCGATGAACATCACCTTGCCGTCGTTGATCGCCTTGCGCAAGGTACTGTCGACCTGGAATGGCATGCGTCGGGCGAGCACGCCGGCTTCGGTAAGTTGCTTGTCGAGGTCGTTGCCAAGGCTGGCGCCAGTCATCAGGCTGATTTTAAGCGGCGACAGCTTGGCCCGTTCTGCCAAGGCATGCGGCACCGCTTTGGCCTCGCCGGCGCGGGTGAAACCACTCATGCCGACGGTCATGCCGTCTTCGATCAGGCCAGCGGCATCAGCCGCACTCATTACCTTGCTGTGCAGGGAGGACAAGCGGATACGATCACGGTACATGGATTGTTATCTCGGGCTACTAAGCTACTGCAGCGCAGTCTAGAGATTTCGCCCGGCGCCGTCCCACGACCATGGTCGAATGGGAACCCGGCGCGGTCAGCCGTTGATCTGGATCAGCAAATGAAAAGCCCCGGGCGGGTGCGCGCCGGGGCTGGGGTCTTGAACACGCACAGCGTGCAGGCTTATTCGACCGCCTTGACCATGTCCTCGATGACCTTCTTGGCGTCACCGAACACCATCATGGTCTTGTCCAGGTAGAACAGCTCGTTATCCAGACCGGCATAGCCGCTGGCCATGGAGCGCTTGTTGACGATGATGGTCTTGGCCTTGAACGCTTCGAGGATCGGCATGCCGGCAATCGGCGACTTCGGATCGTTCTTGGCGGCCGGATTGACCACGTCGTTGGCGCCCAGCACCAGCACCACGTCCGCCTGGCCGAACTCGGCGTTGATGTCTTCCATCTCGAATACCTGGTCGTAAGGCACTTCGGCCTCGGCCAGCAGCACGTTCATATGTCCTGGCATGCGCCCGGCTACCGGGTGAATCGCATATTTGACCGTGACACCGTTGTGGGTCAGTTTTTCGGTCAGCTCCTTGAGCGCGTGCTGAGCGCGAGCCACCGCCAGGCCGTAGCCCGGCACGATGATCACGCTGTCGGCGTTGCTCAGCAGGAACGTGGCGTCGTCGGCCGAACCCGATTTGACCGGGCGCTGCTCCTGCGAGCCCTGCGCCGCACCGGCATCTGCATCACCACCGAAGCCACCGAGGATGACGTTGAAGAACGAGCGGTTCATCGCTTTGCACATGATGTACGAAAGGATGGCGCCGCTTGATCCGACCAGCGAACCTGCAATGATCAGCATCGAGTTGTTCAGCGAGAAGCCGATGCCAGCCGCGGCCCAGCCGGAGTAGCTGTTGAGCATCGACACCACCACCGGCATGTCGGCGCCGCCGATGGGGATGATGATCAGCACGCCCATGATGAACGCGAGGATGAGCATCAGGGTGAACGCGCTGTAATGGCCGGTGAAGGTGAACAGCAGACCAAGGGCGATGGTGGTCAGGCCCAGAATCAGATTCAGCTTGTGCTGCCCGGCGAACTGGACGGGTGCGCCTTGGAACAGGCGGAACTTGTATTTGCCCGACAGCTTGCCGAAGGCGATCACCGAGCCTGAGAAGGTGATGGCACCGATGGCCGCGCCAAGGAACAGCTCGAGCCGATTGCCGGTGGGGATCGGGTCGCTGATCAACGCGACGATACCCATCGATTGTGGCTCGAGCACCGCGGCAATGGCGATGAACACCGCAGCCAGGCCGATCATGCTGTGCATGAAGGCGACCAGTTCCGGCATCTTGGTCATTTCCACGCGCTTGGCCATGATCGAGCCTGCGCTACCGCCGACCAGCAGACCGACGATCACGTAGCCGATGCCGGCGGTGGCCCCGCCGTTGCCAACCGAGAGCGCGGCAAGCTTATAAATGAGGCCAACCGTCGTCAGGATCGCGATGCCCATGCCGATCATGCCGAACAGGTTACCGCGCCGCGAGGTGGTGGGGTGTGAAAGACCTTTGAGCGCCTGGATGAAGCAGACCGAGGCGACGAGGTAAAGGAGCGTTACCATATTCATGCTCATGCTTACTTCTGCGCCTCGTTCTTGGTTTTCTTCTTGAACATCTCAAGCATGCGACGGGTGACCAGGAAGCCACCGAACACGTTGACTGCGGCCAGCGCCACGGCCAGGGTGCCCATTAGCTTGCCAGCCGGCGTCACGGTCAGCGCAGCAGCCAGCATGGCGCCGACGATGACGATTGCGGAGATCGCGTTGGTCACCGCCATCAGAGGAGTATGCAGCGCTGGGGTGACGTTCCAGACCACGTGGTAGCCCACATAGATGGCCAGCACGAAGATGATCAGGTTATAGATGCCATGGGAAATCAGCATGTCTTCCATTATTCGTGCTCCTTAGCCGTTCTTGCGCACGACCTGTCCGTCGCGGCACATCAGGCAGGCCGCGACGATGTCGTCTTCGAGGTTGATGACCAGCGCGCCGTCCTTGTCGAACAGCAGCTTCATGAAGTCCAGCAGGTTGCGGGCATACAGCGCCGAGGCATCGGCGCCCAGCTGCGCCGGCAGGTTGGTCGGGCCAACGAGGGTGACGCCATTGTGCTGCACGACCTGATCAGCGACGGTCAGCGGGCAGTTGCCGCCCTGCGCGGCGGCCAGGTCGATGACCACCGAGCCAGGCTTCATCTGCGCGACGGTCTCGGCGCTGAGCAGGGTCGGTGCCTTGCGGCCAGGGATCAGCGCGGTGGTGATGACGATATCGGCTTGCCTGGCACGCTCATGCACCGCCTGCGCCTGACGCTGCATCCAGCTGGCGGGCATGGGCCGGGCGTAACCGCCGACACCTTCGGCGCACTCGCGCTCTTCGTCGGTCTGGTACGGGACGTCGATGAACTTGGCGCCTAGCGACTCGATCTGCTCTTTCACCGCCGGGCGCACATCAGAGGCTTCGATGACCGCGCCAAGTCGTTTGGCTGTGGCGATCGCCTGCAAGCCAGCAACCCCTGCCCCGAGAATCAGCACCCGCGCAGCCTTCACCGTACCGGCAGCGGTCATCAGCATGGGCATGAAGCGTGGATAGTGGTGCGCCGCCAACAGCACGGCTTTGTAACCGGCGATGTTGGCCTGCGACGACAGCACATCCAGGCTCTGGGCTCGTGAAGTGCGCGGCGCAGCTTCCAAGGCGAAGGCAGTGATGCCGCGCTCGGCCATCTTGCCAATCAGCTCGTTGTTGAAGGGATTGAGCATGCCCACCAGCAGGCTGCCTTGGTTGATCAGGGACAATTCCTGGTCAGTGGGTGCGACCACTTTGAGCACCAACTGAGCACCGAAGGCATCGGCGGCGCTACCCAGCGAGGCGCCCACGGCCTCATAGGCACTGTCTGGAACGCTGGCATTGAGGCCTGCCCCCCGCTGAACAGTGACCTGATGACCTTGGCCAATCAGTTTCTTGATGGTTTCGGGGGTCGCAGCAACCCTTGTCTCACCGGTCTGCGTCTCGAGAGGAACACCAATATGCACGACTATTTCTCCTGCGGTGACCTTTTGTATTTGTAAGAGCCAGCGCGCTGCGGATGGCGAACTGGGGCGGCTGTTTAGCGCCGGGCCCACCAATCCAGGGTGGGCGAGGCATTTTGCAGATGAACCCTAAGTGCATCAACAGATTCTGGAGCGAAACGAAGGCAAAACTACAAGTCACCCTGTGACCGTATGTCGCAATCATCCCGCTTCAACCCGTCAAACACAGGCATTTGGCAGGCTAGAAGAAATTTTGAAATTTTTTGCAGCGATTTCGTGATTAAGCTTGTGAATGTCGCAATAAACCTCTGAAAGCCGCGTGGTTGGCGGGTTAGGTGCGGTTTTTCGATTCACCGGCACAGTTTGCCAAAGTGCGACAAATAGTTATATCTGTAGGTTTCCAAAAAAGCTGACTACGAGGTCAGTTATGCTGATCAGTTCGTGTGGTGTCGGTGTATTGCACCGCCTGTTCAACCAGCCAATCCCTGAACGCTTGCAGCGACGCGGACTGCACCTTGCGCTCGGGGATCATCAGATAGTAGGCCTTGTGACTGGCCAGCGCGTATCTGTTAGCGACCACTAGGCTACCCTCCTCCAACTCGCGCTGAATCAGAAACGGCGGGATCAGCGCCAAGCCCATGTCGTGCTTGGCTGCCTGGGCAAGCATCGAAAACAACTCATAGCGCGGCCCCGCCATGTCGCCAGGGACGGTCAAGCCCAAACCGTTGAACCATTGCCGCCACGCGTATGGGCGCGTGGTTTGCTGCAGCAACGGCATGCCGGCCATGCTCTGGACGTCGATCTGGCCTTGGCCGTGCAGCAGCGCCGGGCTGCACACTGGCATTGGGTTCTCGCCCATCAGGCGGTGGGATTGTGTGCCCGACCAGTCGGCATCGCCAAAGTAGATAGCTGCGTCGAACGGGGTGTCGGCGAACAGGAACGGTCGGGTGCGGTTGGTCAGGTTGACCGTAACCTCAGGGTGGCGCTGCTGGAAGTCTTTCAAGCGCGGCAGCAGCCACTGCGTGCCGAACGTAGGCACGACAGCCAGCTCGATCACATTGGCGCCTTGCTGGCGCATCACTGACAAGGTGTCCCGCTCCACCGCATCCAGTTGGGCGGCTACCTGTCGGCTATAGGAAAGCCCTGCCTCGGTCAGTTGCACGCCGCGGCGCAAGCGTCGGAACAGCTCGACATTGAGAAACGCTTCCAGTGCGCCAATCTGGCGACAGACCGCGCCCTGGGTCAGTGCCAGCTCCTGCGCTGCCTTGGTGAAACTCTGATGGCGCGCGGCTGCTTCGAAGCAGATTAATGCAGTGGTACTGGGGATTTTGCGTCGCATGTACGTGAGCCTCACTCGTTGGGTCGGCAGAACGAGGGATATCTGATGATACGGAGTGAGAAAATATCACTAATGGGTGCGCAATCCTCGTTTGTCGGCGCGCTGGATCGGGCCTAGGATCTAATCCATTGGCTCCCCTACTCCGATACCGAGGAATTCGCTCATGGCAGGCAAGGCAAGCTTTAACTGGATCGACCCGCTGCTGCTGGACCAGCAGCTCACGGAAGAAGAGCGCATGGTACGTGACAGTGCTTTTCAGTTCGCCCAGGACAAGCTCGCCCCGCGGGTGCTGGAAGCATTTCGCCATGAACAGACTGACCCGGCGATCTTTCGTGAAATGGGTGAAGTCGGCCTGCTTGGTGCGACCATTCCCGAGCAATATGGCGGCAGTGGCCTGAACTACGTGTGCTATGGCCTGATTGCCCGTGAGGTCGAGCGCATCGACTCAGGCTACCGGTCGATGATGAGCGTGCAATCTTCGCTGGTGATGGTGCCGATCAATGCGTTCGGTACCGAGGCGCAGAAGCAGAAATACCTGCCCAAGCTGGCCACTGGCGAGTGGATTGGCTGCTTTGGCTTGACTGAGCCGAATCATGGTTCGGATCCGGGATCGATGATCACCCGGGCCCGTAGCGTGGACGGTGGATATCGCTTGAGCGGTAGCAAGATGTGGATTACCAACAGCCCGATCGCCGATGTCTTCGTGGTGTGGGCCAAGGATGATGCCGGCGATATCCGTGGCTTCGTCCTGGAAAAAGGTTGGGAAGGTCTCAGCGCCCCGGCGATTCACGGCAAGGTCGGGCTGCGGGCTTCGATCACCGGGGAGATCGTCATGGACAACGTGTTCGTGCCTGAGGAAAACATCTTCCCTGACGTGCGCGGTCTCAAGGGGCCTTTCACCTGCCTGAACTCAGCGCGTTATGGCATTTCCTGGGGCGCGTTGGGCGCGGCCGAAGCGTGCTGGCACACTGCACGGCAATACACGCTGGACCGTCAACAGTTCGGGCGCCCGCTGGCAGCCAATCAGCTGATTCAGAAGAAACTGGCTGACATGCAGACCGAAATAACCCTGGCACTGCAAGGTTGCCTGCGTCTGGGGCGGATGAAAGACGAAGGCACCGCGGCAGTCGAAATCACCTCGATCATGAAGCGCAACTCATGTGGCAAGGCCCTGGATATCGCGCGCATGGCTCGCGACATGCTCGGCGGTAACGGTATTTCCGATGAGTTCGGCGTGGCGCGCCATTTGGTCAACCTGGAGGTGGTGAACACCTATGAGGGCACCCATGACGTGCACGCACTGATCCTTGGTCGCGCCCAGACGGGCATCCAGGCCTTCTACTGATAAGGAGTGGCCCATGGGCGCGCTATCTCATTTGCGGGTGCTGGATCTGTCGCGGGTGCTGGCCGGACCTTGGTCTGGTCAGATTCTCGCAGACCTCGGGGCCGACGTGATCAAGGTGGAGCGCCCGGGCAGTGGTGATGATACGCGGGCGTGGGGGCCACCCTTTCTGCGCGACGCTGCCGGGGAGCACACCAGCGAGGCGGCCTACTACCTGAGTGCCAACCGTAATAAACGATCAGTGACCATCGATTTCACCCAAGCAGAGGGTCAGCGCCTGGTTCGAGAACTGGCGGCGAAGTCCGATATCGTCATCGAAAACTTCAAGGTAGGTGGGCTTGCAGCCTATGGGTTGGATTACCCCAGTCTAAAGGCGATCAATCCTCGGCTGATCTATTGTTCGATCACTGGGTTCGGTCAGACCGGTCCTTATGCCAAGCGTGCAGGTTACGACTTCATGATTCAGGGCCTGGGCGGGCTGATGAGCCTGACCGGGCGCCCGGAGGGTGACGACGGCGCTGGCCCGGTCAAAGTTGGGGTCGCGTTGACCGATATCTTGACCGGCCTGTACTCCACCGTAGCGATCCTGGCGGCGTTGGCGCACCGGGAGCAACACGGCGCGGGGCAGCATGTCGATATGGCGCTGCTGGATGTGCAAGTCGCTTGTCTGGCCAACCAGGCCATGAACTACCTGACCACAGGCAGTGCGCCAAAACGCCTTGGCAATGCGCACCCTAATATAGTGCCCTATCAGGATTTCCCTACTGCCGACGGCGACTTCATTCTTACGGTGGGTAACGATGGTCAGTTTCGTAGATTTGCCGAAGTGGCTGGGCAACCGCAGTGGGCGGATGATCCGCGCTTCGCTACCAACAAGCAGCGCGTGGCCCACCGTGCGCAGTTGATCCCGCTGATTCGCCAGGCCACCGTGTTCAAGACTACGGCCGAGTGGGTTGGTCAGTTGGAGGCTGCAGGGGTGCCGTGTGGTCCGATCAACGACTTGGCCCAGGTGTTCCAGGACCCACAAGTGATCGAGCGAGGTTTGGCCTTGCACCTGCCCCATGCGCTGGCCGGGAGCGTGCCGCAGGTAGCCAGTCCGATCAGGCTGTCGGATACGCCTGTGGAATATCGCCGCGCACCGCCTTTACTGGGTGAACACACGGAGGCAGTCATGACCGAGCTGCTGGGTTTGGATGCAGATGCCATTGCTCGTTTGCGCCACGCTGGTGTCGTCTGACATGGCGCCTCTATAGAGAGAAGCGGGGTGGCCGTAAGGCCACCCCGCTTTGTTTTTCA